>JAJRXJ010000146.1 GCA_024276355.1 Actinomycetes bacterium
CTCTCGGCAAGTCCGACGGTGGCCTGTCGAAGTTCCCCGAGATTGTCAATGGCCCGACGCAGTGCCTTGGTGAGATCGCCGGGCCGATACAGCACGGCGTCGTGATAGCGACCCGGAATCACCTCCGGGTAGGCCAATGCACGGGGCAACACCGGGACAGCCCCGGCGGCCACCGCCTCCACCACCGACACCCCGAAGAACTCGTTGCGCGCCGCCGACACGACGATGTCGGCCCGGGCCAGCAGATCGAGATAGTCGGCACGGGACTGATGCCCGACGACCTCGACACGATCAGAGAGCCGCTCGATCAACGGCATCAGTTCCTCCCGGCAGCCCCCTTGATCGTCGCCCACCACCGCCAGGCGAAACGCCACGCCCGAGTCGGCCAGTCTCACCAACGCTCTCAGAATCGCCCCGACACCCTTGTCGTGGTGCCAACGGTGGTTCGACAGCACCAGAGGCGTTGTTGTGGCCCCGACCCGCTGATCGGCCATCCCGAGAATCGTCTCGACATCCGCGCCAACCGGCACAACGCGACTCTTGGCAACGACGGCATCGATCAGATGGAGATGGTTGTGGTCGGGCACGCCTCCCAGGAACTTCGGCAGCTCGTGTAGGAACGACTCACGATGAAATTCGGAGTTGAACCACACGGCATCGGCGGCCACGACGCTGCACCAGGTGGTCCAGGCCAGGCCCTGATCGAGGGGTTCACCCGGCTGACGCGGATAGCAAAGCTGGTTCTCGTGCATGTAGATGACCGACCCGACCGACGGAGCGACGCGCCTCGTCAGCGCGAGGAACACCGACAGATTGAGCATGTCGGTGGCCACGACCAGGTCCGGGGAATCGTGGTCGCCCACCCACTCGACGAACTCCCCGGCCAGGGTCACCGCCGCGCCTCTCATGCGCCAGCGCCAGGCTCGACCCTCGTGGGACAGGTGGTGTATCCGGTGGCGGCTGGCCTTCTGCCAGCCATGTGCCCATGCCAGATGCGATCCACCTGCCCAGGAATTCACGACGCATATGTCGAGGGTGCGACTCACCCGACCATCCGTCGGCCGATCCTCGCCCCCACCGACACCAACACCTCATACGGGATGGTGCCGAGCCTCTCGGCGATCTCGGCCACCGATATCTCATCCGAACCCTGGGATCCGATCACGGTCACTTCGTCGCCGACCACCACCGAGTCGTCGACCATCAACATGGTCTGATCCATGGTGACCGCGCCGATGATCGGACGACGCACTCCACCGACCAGCATCTCGACTCCGGCCATGCCGCTGTCCCGCCTGATGCCGTCGGCGTAGCCAACGGGAACCGTGGCCACCACCGTGGGCCGATCGGCATACCAACGGCGGCCATAGGACACGCTCTCGCCGGCCTCGACCAAGCGAACCGCTGAGACCTCCGAGGTGATCCTCATCGCCGGCCGCAGCCCCGACGAGTCGATCATCGCCGAGGGGGCCACGCCGTACATGGCGATCCCGAGCCTGACCATGTCGTGATGGGTGGCAGGCAGGGTGAGGGCCCCGGCGGAGTTGGCGAGGTGGACGATCGCCGGGTCGTGACCTGCCGAGACCATGTCGGCCAACACCCGATCGAATCTCCTGATCTGAATGGCGGTGAAGTCGTTGGATGGTTCGTCGGCGACGGCAAGGTGGCTGCACAGACCCTCCAGCTGGAGGGACGGGAGAGATTCGACGAGATCCGCCAGTGTCGACGCGTCGACCGGATCGACTCCGACGCGGTGCATACCGGTATCGACCTTGATGTGAACCGGCACCGTCGGACCGGGCGCAGCCAGGGAGTCGAGTGTTCTCGCACCACTCTCGGTCGCCACGACGAACCTGATGCGGGATGGAAGCCCGGCCCACGCCGCCCGCAGCTCGGAGTCCGGCCGTTCGGAAAGGACCAGGACAGCCACGCCGGCCGGATCAGCGAGTGAGGCCAACTCGACCGCCTCGGGAGCGGTGGCCACGGCCAGCCACGAGGCCCCCGCCTCGATGGCCACCCGAGCCACGCCGATCGCTCCGTGGCCGTATCCGTCGGCCTTCACGACCGCACAGACCAGCGAATCCCCGACATGATCACGGATCATCGCCACATTGTGGGCCACAGCGGCGGTGTCGATGTGGGCGGTTGTGGTCACTGACCCACCTCGGACATCGCCGCCGAAACATGGCGGGGCAGATCGCCGGCAACCAGGCCCGGACCTGCCATCCGCGCCGCCAGCGCATGGACATGGGCGGCGGCACCGGCGGCCCTGATGGGGGTCATGCCGCGTGCCAGCAGCGCGGCGACGACACCAGCCAGGACATCCCCCGTTCCGGCGGTGGCCAGTTCGGGACCACCGTTGGCCACGATGAGGACCTCACCTCCCGGTTCGGCGATGATCGAGGTCGGTCCTTTCCTCAACACCGTCACCCGGTGCTCGGCGGCGAACTCACGGGTGGCGGTGATCCGGTCGGCAGACTCCGACCCGCCCAACCGACGCCACTCGCCGTCGTGGGGTGTGATCACGGTGACCTCCCGCCGCGTGCCCAACGAGGCGAGCACCTCGGGCACCAGCGCGTCGCCGTCGACCACCAGTGGAAGCGACGCCGATGCCAGCTCGGAAAGTTCGCCGTGGCTGCCACGACCCAGACCGGGTCCGATCAGCAAGCAGCGGAACCTGTCCAACCCCTCCAGGGCGGTGTGTTGCCAGCCCGAAGCGGCCATCGCCAAGCCGACCACCTCGGTGGGGCCCGAGCGGCCGTCGACGATCCCGGGTGTGGCCAGCTGGACGTAACCGGCGCCGGCTCTCATCGCCGCACCGGCGGCGAGGTCGGCCGCCCCGGTCATACCCGGACCACCGGCCACGATTCTCACTGCCGAATTCCACTTGTGGGAGGTGGCCGCCCTTTCCGGCAGCCAGTCGGCAACGTCGGACGCCTCGACCAGATGGGTCGCGGCCGCTCCTACCTCCAAGCCGATGTGGGCCACATCGACCCGACCGGCCAACGACCGACCCGGCTCCAACAGCAGGCCGGGCTTCAATGCCGCGAAGGTGACCGTGACATCTGCCCTCGCCGGCTCCCCCAGCGCCTGACCCGTGAGACCGTCGGCCCCGGAGGGTATGTCGACGGCCAGGACCGGTGCTCGCCGGTCGGCCAGGGGAAACCGATACGGACGCTTCAACCCGGTGCCGAACGCAGCGTCGATGATCAGGTCGGGGGGGAACCTCACCTCCAGGCGACCGTCGGCGAGCGCGTCGACCACCTCACACCGAACCCCCCGGCGGCTCAGCAACCCAGCGGCCACCCGGCCATCGGCGCCATTGTTCCCCGGGCCGGCAACCACCAGGACCCTTCGGCCGTAGGTGCCACCCATCATGGCCACGGCCACCCGGAACAGTGCCCCGCCGGCACGATTGATCAACACCTCCACAGGCTCCGGGGCAGCAGCATCCACCGCATTCATTTCGGTGGGGGTGAGGACCGGCCTCATGAACCCAGCGCCACCACGACCGCCTGGGCGAGCGTGTCGGTGTGACTGAGCGTGCACAGCAATCTGGCCACCCCTCTTTCGGAGGCGAACTCGGCGGCCCGGCCGTGAAGCACGATCTCGGGACGGCCATCGGGCTGCTTCACCACCTCGATCTCCGACATTCGCATCGCCCCCAGACCCACCCCGAACGATTTGAGCGTGGCTTCCTTCGCGGCGAAGCGGGCGGCCAGTCGGGCAGTGGGATCGACGGCCTCCGAGGCATAGGCGCGTTCAGACGGAAGGAAAACCCGGTCGGCAACCGTGGGGGTGCGTCGCAGAACCTCGCGGAAACGATCGATGTCGACGAGGTCGGTCCCGATTCCCAGCACGCCCGGACCCTACCGCCCGCAACCCGATCAGGCGGTGCGCCAGCGATCGGCCAGATCGTTGATCGGCAGTGTGAGGAGGTCGGAGACGTCCTGATGTTCGAGCAGATCCTCGCGAAAGGTCTGCTCGGTCTCGATCACCGCATTGCGCAGCGCCGAGAAGCGATTGCGGTATCCCTGCAACACGCCGCGGGCCCCGGCCGCTGTGAGCGCATCCGCGAACTTGACCTGCAACAAGGTGAGACCGGTGGTGACATTGTCCTTGAGCTCCGGCACGATCACCACGGCCCGCCCATCGGCGCGCCCGCGGGCCACGAACACCCGCTTCTCCAATGCCACCTGGTGTTTGGTGCCTCGCAAGACCGGGGACGTGTCGGTACGCGACGGAATTCCGAGCGAGATTCCGCCACGGTCGACGACCACGGCGGTCGGGGAGCCGGACTCGCCCTCGCCCAGCCCCTCGATTCGATAACGGGTGTGTCCGAGAACCTCGGCTACCGCCGGGTTGAGGTCGGCGAGGGTTCGCAGCGACGCATAGCTGAGCCGGTCGCGGGGCGCCCCGGCCTCGAGCACGGCCCTGGCCAACGGAACCTCGAGCAGTGTTTCATCGGATCTCGAGATACCGACGGTGACGGTCTTGGCCTGGTGTTTGATGGCATCGATCGGGCGGGTGAGTTCCTCGATGGCCCGGGTGAGGGCCGTGGCCAGATCGTCGAGCACCACTGCCGGTGTGCCCACCTTCCCGTATTCGATCTGGTAGGCCTCCAAGGGCACCGATCCGAGCGCGAAACGGAAAAGGGACGACAACTTCACCGCACTGGATGCCTCGAGATGGCCGTTGTAGTCGCCCGATCGCAGACCATCGAAGAATGTGGAGGCCACCTTTTCGAGAGTCGGCACCACACTCGCCACCGCCTCCTCACCGGTGATGTCGGTGCGGGCCGCGGCCTGCTCGATTGCGCTCCGGGCCTCGCGCAGAGGTCGGGCCTGGGCATCGATGGCCATGGCCACTTCGTATCCGAACAAATGGCCGGCCATGGCCGACAGCACGAACCCCAGCCGGGGATCGACCACGGGAACCGGGATGACCGCCAAGGCCCCGTCGAAACGATGTTGGCCCTCATCGGCGATCACTATCGGGGCCGCCTTGTGGGCCCTGAAGATCGCCACCTCCTTGGCCACGTCGTCGGCTGTTGAACCGGTGAGTCCGGCCGCACAAACCAGGATCAGAGGCTCGGATGACAGGTCGATGTGTTTCTTGTCCTCGGTGGCGTCGCAGGCAATCGACTTGTAGCAGAGCTCCGACAGCTTTATGCGAACCTCGCTGGCGGCGATCTTGTTGGCGCCGTTTCCGACCAGGGCCCAGTAACGGCGCGATGGGGCAAACTGTCGGGCAGCCTCGCCGATCAGATCGCGGCGCTCGATCACCTTCTCCATCGCCGTGGGAAGACCACGTATCCCCTCGAGCAGACTCTGACGCTCGGCTTGGCCCTCGTCGGGTGAGACCTCATCGGCGATCGCCACCGCCAGCAGAAGACCGGCCGCGATCTGTGAGTAGAAGGCCTTCGTGGATGCGACACTCATCTCCACGTCGCGACCGTCGGAGGTGTAGAGCACCCCGTCGGATCGGTCGGTGAGATCGCTGTTCCGGCGGTTGACAATCGAGATCACCGCGGCGCCGCGGGTTCTCACCAAATCCACGGTGCGGTTGGTGTCGGTGGTGGTACCCGACTGGCTGATGGCCACCACCAGCGTGTCGGACATGTCGGAGCGCAACGAGAAACCCGACAGCTCGGTGGCCGGGATGGCCTTGGCGACGAGCGGACCATCGGGCAGCAGCGCCCTCAGCGCGGTGGCCAGGCTCTGGCCCGCCACCGCTGCGGTCCCCTGACCGATGACCAGCACCCCGTCGATCCGACCCGACGACAGATCGCGGCGGATCGAACCCGGCATGATCTCCTCGCCGAGAGAGACCGTCGGACCGTCCGGTCCGTCGACCAGCTTGCCGCGAAGGGTCTTGCGAAACGATCCGGGCGCCTCGCCGATCTCCTTCATCAGGTAATGGGGATGCGAGCCGCGGTCGATGTCGCGGGTGGTGATCTCGGCGGTGACCACATCGTCCTCGTCCACCGGCAGATCGGTGCCGTCGTAGGAGCGCCTGAGGATTCCGCCGAGTTCCCCCGCACCGTTGGCGTCAAGTTCGATTATCTGGCCGCGGCTGGCGTTCGGGTTGTCGAGGTTGCCCGGTGTCTCACCATCCATGCGGATGAATCTGAGGGTCTCCTCGACCACGCCATAGGGCTCGCTGGCGACTATGTAGGAGTCTTCGGCCAACCCGATGTAGATGGCCTGCCCGCTGCCACGAAGGGCCAGTTGCAGCCTGTCGGGGGCTTCGGCCGTGCACGCTCCGATGGCCACCGAGCCCTCGAAGGTGGCCACGGTGCGCCTGAACGCCTCAGCCGACTCGTGGCCCTCGCTCAGCCTCAGGCTCATCAGGCTCGGAATCACCTTGGCGTCGGTGGTGATCGATGAGGGGATCGAGATGCCTTCCTCGGCCACGAGGTCGGCGAAATTGTCGACATCGCCGTTGAGGCTGCCCACCACATACGGCCCCTCCCGGTCGAGGAGTTCGCTGTTGAGTGGATGTGCGTTGGGCTCGGAGATGATGCCGATCGAAGCCCAACGGGTATGGCCGAGAACCAATGTTCGAGCCGATTCGTTGGCCAGGGCGGCGTGGAGGAGGTCGTCGTTCATCAGGGCGTCTCGCAGGACCGCGGTGTTGTCGCCCAACTCCCCAATCTCGGCGGCGGTCTTGTGGACGATGCTGAGGACACCGTCGATCACCCGCACCGACCCGGATCCGAAATTCTCGTCTCCCTGACGGGCGGCAATTTCCGCCTTGACGCCGGCATTGTCGAGGTCGAGGGCATGGTCGTGGATCATCAGATGGAGACCCGCCGAGTCGCGGCCCCTCACCTCGAGGCGGTCTATGGCCGACAGGGCCTGGTGGATCGAGAGGAAACCCTCGAGGAGTCCGGTCTCGGTGCCCCCCCGAGCCAGCGAGGTGACCGACTCGACGGCGCGTAGTCGGTCGCGCTGAATCGCCCACAACGCGTCCTTCACCCGAATCAATTCGTGGTTGCGGTCTTCGAGTTCGGCGGTGGCCAGGTCGCTCTCGGAATCGAGCCTCGACTCGATGATGCCCACGGCACCCCACACCCGGTCGACCTCGCTGTTGAGCTCCCCGACAAGTGAACGATCCGCGGCGAGCAGCCGCAGGCCGGGTACCCCCCGGAGCAGCGAATCAGCCACCACCAGGCGGTCGGCGGCCTCACGCAGAGCGGAGGTGAGGCTCGGGCCTTCCTCGTCGAGCGCCCCGATCCGGGCCACGAGGTCGGCGACATCACTCCGCGTCGGTGTCGGTCGCGTCGACGGACGCCGGACCACTGCAATTATCCCACACATGGCTCACTCCGGGCATCAGCTGACGATTCGGATTCCCGTCGGCCGGGAACCCAGGACAGTTTAGAAGCGGGCCGACATGAGCGCTGCGCACGATCCGGATGTCGGACACCCGGTTCGGTCAGAAAAGATCCGCGGTGATCTTGTCGGCCAGCTCGGTTGCAACGGAAGTGGCCTCCTCGTCGGTCTCTGCCTCGACCATCACCCGAACCAGCGGTTCCGTGCCCGAGGCCCTCACCAGCACCCGGCCGCGCTCTCCCAGGCTCTCCACGTACGGAGCGGCCAGGGGCTCCAGGAGATGACCGATGTCCGGGCGTCTCTCACCGGTGGAAACGTTGACCAGGACCTGAGGGAGACGTGTCATCGAGCGTTCGGCGAGCGACGCCAAGTCGTTGTCGCTGCGGTTGACCACGTCGAGCAGCTGCACTGCGGTGAGCAGGCCGTCGCCTGTGGTCGAGATGTCCCTGAAGATCACATGACCCGATTGCTCACCACCCAGAGAAAGACCTCGACGGTCGAGCGCCTCCAGCACGTTGCGGTCTCCGACACCGGTTTCGACCACTTCTATGCCGGCGTTCGACATGGAACGCCGGAAACCAAGGTTGGTCATGACGGTGATGACGACGGCATCGCCGGTGAGCCGACCCCGCGAATGGCGGTCAAGAGCGCACATGGCGATGATCCGGTCGCCGTCGACCAGCGAGCCGTCTGGGCCCACGGCGATGAGGCGATCGGCGTCACCGTCGAACGCAATCCCCGCGTGTGCCCCCGCCCTCACGACCTCGCGCTGGAGATCGTCGGGATGGGTGGAGCCGCATCTGTCGTTGATGTTGCGGCCATCGGGGGATGCGTGAATGACCGCCACGTCGGCCCCGAGCTCCCGGAACACCCCGGGCGCCACGGTCGTGGCCGCACCATTCGCGGTGTCGACCACCAGCCTCATGCCATCGAGAGAGCGGCCTTCAAGGCTGTCGACCACATGCTTGGAGTGTCGGCTCACGGCCTCGGAATGCCGGTCGAGCGAACGGACATCTCCCGGCCGTTCAGGAGTGGGGCCCGAGAGGTGGAGGTCGAATCTCCGCTGTATCTCCGACTGTACGTCGTCACCGAGTTTCAGCCCGCCGGGGGCGAAGAACTTGATGCCGTTGTCGTACCACGGATTGTGGGATGCCGACACCACCGCACCGGCCACCTCGTTCTCGGCACACCAGAGAGCCGCGGCCGGAGTGGGTACGACGCCGAGATCGACGGAGTGGCCTCCCGCCATGGCCACGCCGATCTTGATGGCGGCCGACAGGGTTTCTCCCGACTCCCGGGTGTCTCGTGCTATTGCGAGACCGTCACACCCCAGCACCTCGGCCCCGGCGCGGGCCAGCATCTCCACGATCGGTGGGGTGAGCTCGGTGCGCGCGTCGCCGCGCATACCATCGGTGCCGAACCTCAGTGTCACGACGGACCCATCGGCAGGAACAGGCCCACCAACAGCCGCCGATCAGCGCTTGCTGTACTGCGGCGCCTTGCGGGCCTTCTTGAGGCCGTACTTCTTGGATTCCTTCTTGCGAGGATCACGGGTGAGGAATCCGGCCTTCTTGAGAGCGTCGCGACGCTCCGGGTCGAGTTCGATCAGACCGCGGGCGATTCCGAGACGCAGCGCACCGGCCTGGCCGGTGGTACCGCCGCCGTGGATGGTGGCGGCAATGTCGTAGGTCTCGGTCGTCTCGGTGAGGGTCAGCGGATCCAGAGCATGCATCTGCTGGGTGAGCGCCGGGAAGTAGTCGGCGATCGGGCGTCCGTTGACGGTCACGACACCGGTGCCGGAACTCATACGGACCCGGGCCACCGAACGCTTGCGACGACCGGTTGTCTGAATGGCGTTGTTGCTCATTTGAAAGGACCTCGTCAGGCACGAGCACGCGCACGGGCGTGTTCGATCTCGAGCGGCTGGGGCTGCTGTGCGGAATGGGGATGCGTCGGGCCTGCGTAGACCTTCAACTTGGTGATCTGGGCGCTACCGAGACGGGTCTTCGGAATCATTCCCCGGATCGTGTCGTAAACGGCCTGTTCGGGCTTGCGAGCGAGCTTGCTGGCGTAGGTCTCGCTGCGGATGCCGCCGGTGAAGCCGGTGTGATGGTGGACCATCTTCGACTCGGCCTTGCCTGCGGTGAGGACCACCTTCTCGGCATTCACGATGATCACGTGGTCACCGGTGTCGATGTGGGGGGTGTAGGTGGGCTTGTGCTTGCCACGCAGGATGTTGGCGACCTCGGTGGCCAGCCGGCCAAGTACGAGACCGTCGGCATCGACAACGTGCCACGCACGCTGGATTTCGCTGGCTTTTGGACTGTAGGTAGACACGCTTCGCTCCCGCGTAATGCAGAACTGACTGGGCGCAGAAGGGCGCCAAGACCGATTGACAAGGCTAGGGGCGCATACCACGAACAACAAGCGCGCGGGCGGCATTGTTCGCGAAACCTGCCTGATACCGGCCGCGGTCCTCAGTAGTGGGCCTTCACGAAGACCAGACCGTGGGGTGGCGCCGGTGGCGAAGCGTACTTCCGGTCACGTGTCGCGAGAACCTCACCGACCTCCACGGCCCGACGCTTGCCGGTGCCGACCTCGACCAGGATGCCCACAAGGCTCCGCACCATCTGATGGGCGAACGATCTCGACCGGATGTCGAAACGAAATGACGTGCCGCTCGATGTCCAGTGGGCCACCTCCACGGTCTTGATCATGGTCTCCAGCGGCCGCGACTTGTTGCGTTTGCAGAACGCCGAGAAATCGTGGGTACCGAGGATCTGGTCGCAGGCGGTGTTCATGGCCCGAATGTCGAGTGGCTCCCGGACGTGCCACACCAGGTTCCGGAGAAGCGGATCGGCGACCTCGTCGTTGAGCACGTGGTATCGATAGCTGCGCCCCTTGCAGGACAAGCGTGCGCAGAAGGTCGGTTCGGTGGCTCTCACGTCGCGAACCACGATCACCGGCCTGAGGATTCGGTTCACCGCCCGCTGCACGGCCACCGGGTCGAAGAAGTCGGCGTCGGCGTCGAAGCTCACCACCTGCTCCCGGGCATGGACGCCGCGATCAGTGCGACCGGAGCAGGTTATGTCGACGTCGTGGCGCAGAACGGAACTCAACGCCTGCTCCAACGCGCCGGCGACGGTGACGACTCCCGGGTTTCTCGCGAAACCATGGAACTCGGCACCGTCGTAGGCGACGGCCATCCGTACCCGGGTCATGCCGGGCGGCGGTGGCAAAGGGATTCTTGGCTGGTTCAGACCAGTTCGATGCGGGCCATCGGGGCGTTGTCGCCCTTGCGAGGACCCAGCTTGATGATTCGGGTGTATCCGCCCTGACGATCTTCGTAGCGAGGACCGATCTCATCGAAAAGCTTCGAGGCCATCTCACGATCGCCCAGGAACTTCACCACCTGGCGGTGATTGTGGAGACCGCCCTTGCGGGCCTTGGTGATCATCTTCTCGGCGACCGGGCGAAGAGCCTTGGCCTTGGCCTCGGTGGTGACGATTCCCTCGGCGGCGATCAACGATGCGACCAGATTGGCCATCATCAGCTTCTGATGCTGGGAGCTGCCGCCGAAGCGACGACCCTTGCGTGGAGTTGCTGGCATGTCAGTCTCTGTTCCGGAGCGAGAGGCCTCGCTCATCAAGCTTGGCGATTACCTCGTCGAGGCTCTTCTGGCCGAAGTTCGTGATGGCCAGAAGATCGTCTTCCGATTTCTGAAGGAGCTCGCCCACGCTGTTGACCTGGGCGCGCTTGAGGCAGTTGCGGGGACGTTCCGAAAGCTCGAGATCCTCGATCGGGAGCTCAATGTCGGGGCCACCGGCAGCAACCTGGATGGCTTCACCGAGC
>JAJRXJ010000147.1 GCA_024276355.1 Actinomycetes bacterium
GAGACGGGTGCCCTCACCACCGGCGAGGGTGGCAGCCGAGCCGGCCAGGGACCCCAACACGGGGACGGCCACGACCAAGCCGAAGGCGATGAACAGGAACTGCTCAGTGCCGTTGTGGAACCAGGGTTGCGACCACGCCCCGAAGGAGAGCAGACCGAAAAGGCTCACCAAGGCGAGCATCGACGAGTGGCTCACGTGGCGAACACCAGCTGCAACGGGAGCGATGGACCCGACAATTCCCAATACCGGAATCGCCCAGGCGAACACCTGGGGCTGAGAGACAAGCCAATCGATTTGTGACCAGATGGCGGTGACGCCAGCCACGGGCTCGGGATTGCCGAAGGTGAACGGCCCGCCGTGGTGGAGATCCACATACGACAGAGCCAGATTGGACAGCGCCACCGGGAGGGTGAGCATCCACACCGAGGTGGCCACGAGAATCGACCAGGCGAACAACGGCACTCGGGCAAGATTCATGCCGGAGGTGCGCATCGACACCACGGTGGTGGCCAGACATATCGACGCCATGAGGATCGCAATGATCACCATGCCGGTGCCGACGAGAGTGAGGGCGATCGAATCGGCTTCGCTGCCGGTGACGCCGTCGAGGGCGCCCCATCCTCCGCCGGCGAGCACGGCCGCGATGGTGATGCCCGAACCGATCAGCCACGTCCAGAACGCGCCGAGGGCGGCCCTGGGAAAGGCGATGTTGGTGGAACCCACCTGCATCGGCACGACCACGGTTGCGAGCCCGATGAACAGCGGAACGACCACCATCAGGACCATGCCGACCCGGTAGAGGGTCCACATCTGAAAGTAGGAGTTGACCCCACCGAAGATGTCGATCCTGTCGGCGTTGGACCGCTCGAATCCGATCAGAACACCTATGACCGTGGATGCGGCCAGCAGGAGCACCGACACAGAAAGCCACATTCTGCCAATGACCTTGTGGTCGCTGGTGGTGAGCAACGAGTGAATGCCGTTGACCTCACGCGCGGCAGCATCACTGCTGTCCGTGTGGGCTGTGGCCGGCGGAGAGTCGGTCATTGTCATCGTGGGTCTGATCCTCCGGCGACCCGCGTAAACCGGGTCGGGTGTGATTCTGAAACGAGTGAGAGTCGCACCACTCGCGAGTGGGCACAGTAACGACGGGAGAGCCTACACATTGGCGGACCCGACATTGAAAACTGGGACACGATCTGTTTCCCGAACGTTGTTGAAGCCGAACTGATCAACTCACACTCCCGTGCGGGCGATCTGGTCGACGGCCATGGCGCCGAACAACAAAATGAGGTAGGTGATCGACCATCCGAAAAGCCTCATTGCCTGTGCCGGCTCGGGGCTTCTCATCACCACCAGAGCGAAATATGTGAATGTCGCACCCAGCAGAAATGCCGAGACGATGTAGATCCATCCCATCCCGGCCACAGGGGCGAACGCCAGGGTGAGGGCCCACAAGACGATCGTGTAGGCAAGGATCTTGCCGGTGACAACCCTGAGACTCGCAACCGCCGGCAGCATCGGTACCTCGGCTGCCTGGTAGTCGTCGCGATAGCGGATGGCCAGGGCCCAGAAGTGGGGCGGTGTCCAGTAGAAGACCACCAGGAACAACACGACCGGCGCCCAGTCGAGCGAGTTGGTGACCGCCGACCAACCCACCAGCACCGGTACCGCCCCGGCTGCGCCACCGATGACGATGTTGCGGGTGGAGGTGCGCTTCAACCAAAGGGTGTAGATGAACACGTAGAACAGGGTGGCGCACACGGCCAGAACGGCCGACAGGAGATTCACGAACCTCCACAACCATACGAAAGCCACGGCCTCGACAATGAAAGCGAACACAAGGGATTCGGTCGGGCTGACCTCACCGGTGACCAGCGGGCGATTCTTGGTGCGGTCCATCAGCCGATCGATGTCGCGATCGATGTACATGTTGAACGCGTTGGCACCACCGGCAGCAAGAGTTCCACCCAGAACAGTGGCAACGACCAACCACAGCGAAGGCAGGCCCTTGTCGGCCACGATCATGACGGGGACGGTCTCGACGAGAAGCAGCTCGATGATGCGGGGTTTCGTGAGAGCGAGAAACGCCGCCGGACGCGAGCGAGTCTTGACCTGAGAGAGGGCAGTCACGGCAGCGAGGATACGGCGCTTCGCGGCGATCCCGTCATCCCAATTGATCTCGCCGCGACCGAATTTCGGCTCGTACGCTCTTGGGCATGAATTCTCCCAAGTGGTTCGGTCGCTCCAGACTGACATTGGATCGCTACCGCCAATGGACCACATTCGCCCTGTGGTCGCTCACGATCATCGTGGTGAGCGGGGGTGCGGTGCGGCTCACCGCTTCGGGTCTCGGATGTTCCGACTGGCCCAATTGCCAGCAGGACCAACTGGTCGCAGACCTCGAATACCACTCACTGATCGAGTTCGTGAATCGCATGTTCACCGGAGTGGTCACCGTCGCTGTCGCGATGGCTGTGCTCGGCTCGCTGAGATTGGCGACGCGACGCCGCGATCTAGTGTGGCTGTCGTGGGGGCTCGTGGGTGGCGTCATCGCCCAGATCGTTCTCGGTGGCCTGCTGGTCAAGACCGACCTCGATCCCCGATTCGCCATGGGGCACTTCCTGCTCAGCATGGTGCTTCTCTGGAACGCCGTGGTGCTGCAACACCGCTCCACCGCTCCCCGATCCCGATCCCGATCACCCATCACCCACGGCTCGGCAAGACGGCTCGCCGCTCTCTCCAACGCCGTGTTCGTGTTCGGAGCCGGGTTGCTCGTCACCGGAACCGTCGTCACCGGATCCGGCCCACACTCGGGAAGCACCAAGCCCGAAGTGGCCTCCCGGCTGCCGTTCCTGGTCAAGGACGTCACCCGAATCCACAGCGCCAGTGCGATGGTGGTGCTCGGCCTCGTGGTGGCCGTCGGCTACACCGCCCGCCGGCTGGGCAACGAACGCGCCGAACGCCACGCCGAGCGAGCAGGAATGCTGCTCGTGGTCCAGGGCCTGGTCGGCTACCTCCAGTACTTCACCGGCGTGCCCGTCCTGCTGGTCGGAATC
>JAJRXJ010000148.1 GCA_024276355.1 Actinomycetes bacterium
ACCGTGAAGGCGATGTCGCCCGCCTCGATCGCATCGATGATCTCCGGCGTGATGTCGAAGCCACCGATCATGGCACCGCGACCGACTGCCTCGGAAGCACGAAGGGCCGAGATGGCGATGACGGGACCGGTGCCGAGGACGGCGTCGATCGACTCGTCTTCCGCCAGCATGGCGTTGATCGTGTTCTCCTGAGCCGTCTGGTCGGTGTCGAGACCACCGAAGGCGACCGTCACTTCACCGGAGAAGGTCTCCTGGAGACCCTGACAACGCTCGTTCAGGCCGATGTTGGCCTCCTCCTGGAACACGCACAGCACGTGTTGTGCACCAGCTGCGTTGAACCGTTCACCGGCTCCGTTGCCGGCCACCACTTCGGTCTGGCCGATATGGGTGGTGGCACCGATCTCCTTGTAGAAGTCGACGCCCGAGTTGAGCGTGTACACCGGGATTCCGGCCTCGACGGCCCGCTGGAGCGGCCCGGTGAGAGCGTCGGGATCCGGCAACGATGCGGCGATGCCGTCGGTACCGGCGGCAATCGCCGCTTCGATGTCCTGCACCATCCGCTGAGGATCGTTGTTGCCGGGGTTCCAGATCAAGGTGACTCCGACGTCGGCCGCAGCCGCCTCGGCTCCACGCTTGACCACGGACCAGAACGGGCCGTCGTCGGAATGGGTGATCATGTTGAAGGTGAGGTCTCCACCCTGGGTCTGTTCGACCGCCTCGCCACCACCGGTTCCTTCTTCGGCTCCGACGTTCTCATCTGACGTGTCGTTGCCGCACGCGGCTGCGAGCATGACGATCGCGGCCAGTATGGCCACCAGTTTGTATCGCTTACGCATAGTCCCCTCCTATGGGATATTTCATGATCCGGACACCGATGGCCGAGTCTTCGCAACACCCGCATGGGGTTCGCGGAGATCGGCATCGATCGTCCGGAGAAACTCGATGCTCGTTCGAACATCGAGGATTGGTCCACTGCCGATCAGGGGCACCGGCCCCGTGATGGCAGCGTCCTGCTCGAGTACGTACCACTGGTCGTACCCGGAGGCTTCAAGAGAAGTGATGATGTCGGCGACCGGCACATCGCCGAGCCCCAGACTGGTGAACATCCCCGCCTGGACGCCCTCCATGATGGATTCTTCACCGGCGCGCACGGGCTCGGCAAGGCCGAGGTCCACGTCCTTGAGATGGACGTGGCGCACGCGCGCGAAGGCGTCGACGGCGAACTGCACCGGGTCGATTCCACCAATCATGAGATGCCCCATGTCTAGTGTCCATCCGACTTCGCTGCCGTCGAGAACCCTCCGGACATCGTCCGCCGTCTCGACAATGGTGCCGAGATGCGGGTGGAGCGCCTGCACCATGCCGTATTCGCCGACGATCTCGTCGATGGTCGCCAACATCTTCATCGTGTGGCGCCAGCCGTCGCGATCGATCGGGCGACGAGTTTCCCAGTCCCACGAGGTGACTGCGGCCGACACGAAGACGGTTCCGCCCGCGCCCGACATCAACGCCGCGGCCCTACGGGTTTCCGCGACCGTCGCTTCGGCCTGGGTGGGGTCGTGGACCACGACCGGTACGAACCCGCCGATCAATCGAAGGCCGTGGGTATCGGTGACGAGCCGACGAAGCGCTTCAGGCTCCGATGGCAGATAGCCGACGGAACCCAGCTCCGTCGCCCGGAGCCCGACTTCACGCATCTCACGCAGGACTCGGTCGGGCGACAGTTCGACGCCCCATCCGGGGACTTCGCAGACCCCCCATGAAACGGGGGCACCGGAAAGCCGCTCCATGATGCTCACGCGTTGCCCCCGATCCCATTAGAGCGCTCTATTGCCTCAGATCGATCACATCATTAGGGTGCCGGACCGAACCTGTCAAGCCACTCACTGAGGGTGGCCGCCGAGAAACGCCGACCGGAAAGAACCGCGGATGGCCCAACCGACCATGGAAGATGTTGCCCGCGTCGCCGGCGTGTCCCGGGCGCTTGTCTCCCTCGTGATGCGCGAGGCCCCCAACGTCAGCGACCAGCGGCGCCAAGCGGTGCTGGAAGCCGCCCGGGAACTGGGTTACCGCCCCAACATGCTGGCGAGGAATCTCGCCAGTCGTCGGACCATGACC
>JAJRXJ010000149.1 GCA_024276355.1 Actinomycetes bacterium
GATTGGTAGGAGTGGACCAACATGACATTCAAGAATTCGGGTGGAGCCCGGGCAGCAGCCGGCCTGACGGTCATCGCACTGATCGCTTCGGCATGCTCCGGCAGCACGACCACCGCGTCACCGGCGCCTGATCCCGCCGAGAATGCCCCTGCTTCGGCCGATCCGGTCGCCGACCAGCCCCAAGAGACGCCTGCCGACACTCCCGCCGAGCCCGTGACCGAGTCCGAGCAGGTGAATCCCATCGACCCTCCCGCGGACGAATCCCCGGATCCCGTCGATCCGCTGCTGAAGCTCTCACCCGGCCAAACCACCACCGACGACCCCAACGAGACGCTCGAGCAGTTGGAGTCGGTGATCATCCGCCCGGCCGAGGGCGGTGGTGCCGCCGTCACATTCGCAGCGATGAACAACGACGGCCTTCGGGTCAAGATCGACGACACGGACAAAGGGGCCAGCATTTTCTGCGACATGTACATTGGCTCGAGCGGCCCGATGTCGGCCTGCTCCGGAACCCTCACCGCCACCGGTGAGTTCATGCCAACAGAGCCTCTCGCCATACTTGATGATCCGGCCGGCCCCTACACCTTCGTGGTGCCGATGACCGCCGACGACAACTACGTTTCAATCACGCTGAACGGTGTGGTCTACATGGCGCCCTTCGTCACGTTCGCCGATGAGCCCGGACTTGTTCAGCTGAACCCCGACGGCACGCTGACGAACCCCGTCACCCGGACCACGGGTACGGCGACCGCAGCACAGATCGCGGAGAAGCTCAACGCCTGAGGCTCTAGGCGCGGCCGAGGCGGCGCTCGATCATGAGGGTGAGGTCCTCCACGGGACCGCCGATGTCGTCGAGCGCCGCATGACATCTGTCCAGTGCCCGCAGCGCACCAGCCCGGTCGCCCTTTTCCATGTGGGCCGCCACAATCACCCGGTGAGCCGCCTCCGACCACGGCTCGGCCTCCAGCGCCCGGACCGACACCCGCAACGCCTCGTCGAACCTGCCGAATGCCATCAACAGCTCTCCCGCCCGTACGGCGGCCGCCACGAATCGGCTTCTGAGGCGATCCCGCTCCACCCCCGACCAATCGTCGTAGGGGGCATCGACCAGGTATTCGCCGCGATACAGCTCGATGGCGGAGAGCAGCGATCCCAGTGCCGTTTCGGGGACCCCATCGCCATCGAATCTGGCCGCCTCGTCGAGCAGTTTGTCGAACCGCCAAACATCGACCTCCAGTTGCTCGCACCGCCACAGCTCCAGACTGGGACCATCCGACCTGATGAAGTAGGGCGCCTCACCGGCACCTCTGTCGGGCTCGACCACCTTGTGGAGCAGGTTGAGAGTAGAACGCAGGTTTCTCCGACAGGCGGCATCATCAGAATCCGGCCACAACGCGGTCATGGCGTATTCTCGGGTGACCTTTTGCTTGTGGGCGAGCAGCCCGAGCAATGACCGAACCCGCTCCCGACGCCAGTTGGGATCCTCTGTCGGTATGCCATCGATCGAGATCGCAGCCGGACCGAGCACCCCGACAGCGAGCCTGTGCTTGGGCGGCACCGGAATCCCGGCCACGATCTCCCGAGCAGCATCGGCGACCTCGGCGACAGGATGATCGTAGAGATCCCTGAACCTGGCCCTGGCCGGCTCGCCGAGCGTCCGAGCCATCCATGCGGCTGCGTCCCTGGCCTCTGGTCGACCCACAGCCCACGCCCCGGCCACCACCTCGGTTGCACCTCTCAGCAACACCGCGCTGACAAGACCACCATGTTGCTCGGGCCAGTCCATGGACCTGAACCCGTCGAGCGACCCTTGGTCGAGCCCCCGAAGAGCCTGGCCCAGTGATACGTCGCGGCGCTTGAGGGGTCCCGAACCCTGAGGCAGGAAATAGGCGGCCGATTCGGGAATCTCGCGTACCGCATACCCGGCGATCCCGTTGTAGGTGATTCGATTCACGTCGTTCAGGGGATGGTCAGCGAGCATCCCTTCGAGAATCCGACGCGAGCGCCTGTCATCGCCGAGTTCCCTCGCGATGCACAGTTCGAGGATCTTGAGAGGAATCTCGACTGCTGTGGACGGTCCGGCGAGAGTCTTGGCGATGTCGTGGTGCTCAATGGCCGTGGGCGTGTCGCCACAGCCGGAGGCTGCTATACCGAGCCAGATTCTGCGGTTGAACTCGTCGCGGTCGGTCGACGGTTCGAATCCCCAATTCCAGTCGCCCAGGAGGTCTTCGATATCACCGTTGCGCCAACGTGATGAGTACGCGAGAAGGGCGAAGCCGTTTGTCTGGACTCCGTGGGCCGTCGAAGCGTCGGCCAGCTCCACCGAGGGGTGCCCGAGAATCTCCAATGCCTGTGCATTGAGCCAGTCGGCCACAGCCGCAAACCCGGGGGTGAGCACCTCGGTGTGTATCCGACCCACCGTGTCGATCACATCGGAGGCGCGGCCACCCACAAGCGCCATGAAGGCGTCGCTGATCATGGCAAACGGCTTCGCCGATTCAACTCCCTCCGACGCCAGTTCCGTGGTGGCTGCCGCCACCTTCAGCAGTCCGGCCATGTCGTTTTGGGTGTAGTGCCAATAGCCGACCTCGACGAGCGACTTGACCTCGCAGTCGTACCATCCCCGGCCATGGAATCCGGAGGCGGCACGATCGAGAAGCTCGACACACTGCGATGCCGTCGACGAGTTCCTCTGGGCGACTATTCCGGCCAGATAGTCGACCGCGGGTCCCTCCATTCCGGTGGATCGCATGGTCGACAGCCATCGCGTGGCATTGGAGGTCTCGCCCACGAAATTGGCGACTATCGCGGCCCGGACAGCCTCTTCGAGAAGGTCTGGCTGACTGGCGATCATGGATGCTTCAACGGCCCGCTCGACCGACCCCGAAGCCAACAGGTACCTGATGCCATCTCGTTGGACTTTTTGCAGCCGCTCCGCAGGCACGAACTCATCGACGGCATCGGCCCACAGGGCATGGGACATGTAGCGTCCCTCCACGTGGTCGACCAGGGGTAGATCATTGAGAACCTCCGGAGATACCCCCACTACCTGATGCAGAAGATCGCCATCCACCGACCCGAGGGCGACAGTGGCCTCGAGGGCAAGCATTTGGTCCGGTGTTAGCCAGGTGAGAACCTCTTCATGGAGAAAGTCGGCAACGTTTCGGGTCCGGGCGGCCAACGCCACCAGAGCCGGCCAGCCGCCGAACCCGGCGAGTCGTGCGGGGTCGGTGTGTGTCGCCTCCGAGTAGGACGCCAGGTCTTCGTCGCTGAAGGCCAAGTCACCCGAGTCGATCCAGCCGACAGATCCCTGAGCATCCAGACGCGAGAGGGGAACCTGCACATCGCCCCGCGTGGACAGCAGCACGGCACCGTTGAGCGGCAGGGCGTCGACGATCGCCGCCACCAGGCGGGCGCCGTCGCTGTCGGCGGGGATCTCGTGGGCATCGTCGAGAATCAGGCACACGCGCGACGGCGAAAGCGACGCGACGGCGGCGGCGATGTCGGTCACCGATGCCAGGTCGCGTCCGAAGGCCCGTGAGAGTCCGGCGAGGAGGTACTCGTCGTCCTTGTCGCCGGTCTCGCAGGTCAGCCACACATCGGTACCACGACTCGCGATGACGTTCTGGGCAGCTGCCTGAGCCAGCGCTGTTGTCTTGCCGAATCCGGCACCGGCTCTCATCACTATGACGCGTCTTTCGAATCTCTGAAGCAGGAGACGCTGAATGTCGGGTCGCAACATGGCGCCGGACGCGTCCGGAGGTGTGGTCCGAAACGGTCTGGTCGACATCAGTCGCTCACGATCGCAGGCATCAGCACTGAGAGTAGCGGAGACCTCGAGGACCACGAATCGCACAACTCCGACCCAGAGCCGCGCTGATCATTCGCACCCAGGTACTGCCGATTCAACCAATTGGTCGAACAGTGATCCCACGGTCGATCATCAGGGCTTTGGCCTCACCGACGGTGTGTTGACCGAAATGGAAGATGCTGGCGGCCAGGACCGCATCGGCACCCCCGTCCGTCACACCCTCCACCAGATGTTCGAGGCTGCCGACTCCGCCGCTGGCGATCACCGGAACATCCACCGCCGAGGTTACCGAGGCGGTCAGATCAAGATCGAAACCGTTCTTGGTTCCATCACGGTCCATGGACGTGAGCAGGATCTCACCGGCACCGAGACGGACGACCTCACGGGCCCAGGTGACAGCATCAAGGCCGGTGCGAATGCGACCGCCATGAGTGAACACCTCGAATCCGCTCTCGGTGTCGGAGGACGACTTGGCATCGATGGCCACCACACAACACTGGCTTCCGAACTCTCTGCTGATCTCGACCACGAGTTCCGGGCGCTTGACGGCAGCCGTGTTGACGCTCACCTTGTCGGCACCGGCCATGAGGAGACGGCGAGCATCGCCGGCGGTTCGGATACCACCACCGATCGTGAACGGAATGAACACCTTCTCTGCAACCGCTCGTGCCATTTCGACAGTGGTGTCGCGGCGATCCGATGAGGCGGTGATGTCGAGAAACACCAGCTCGTCGGCACCCTGGGCATCGTAGATCGCGGCCAGCTCGACCGGATCGCCGGCGTCGCGAATGTCGACGAAATTGACCCCCTTCACGACCCTTCCGGCATCGACGTCGAGACACGGGATCACCCGGATCGCCCTGACGGTCACTTCGGCTGCCCCGAGATCGCGGTCAGCGCCTCGGCGACCGACAGCCGCCCCTCGTAGATCGCCTTGCCGGTTATCGCTCCGGATAGTCGTCGACCGTCGACCTCGACCGCTGCGAGGGCCCGCAAATCGTCGAGCGACCCCACACCTCCGGACGCAACAACGTCGACATCGGTGGCGGCGAGAATCCGCGACAAACCGACGATGTCGGGTCCCTCAAGTGTGCCGTCACGCCCGATGTCGGTGACCACGAATGCGTCGACACCCAAGCCGGCGAACGACCGAGCCAGGTCGATGACCGAGCGGCCGGAACCCTTCAGCCATCCGTCGGTGGCCACCTCACCGGCCTTGGCGTCGAGACCCACGGCCACGCGATGGTTCGATGCCAGGGCGGCCACGAGATCGGGGTCGTTGACCGCCGCGGTGCCGATGACCACTCGCTCCACCCCTGAGTCGAACAGGGCCTCGGCGGATGCAGCGGTGCGCACTCCCCCTCCGGTCTGCACCGGAACGGGGACCGCGGCGACGATGGCCTCGACAACCGCCCGATTCTCCGGGATTCCGGAGCGTGCCGCGTCGAGATCGACAACGTGGATCCACGGGGCCCCGGCCTCGGCAAACGCCACCGCCTGGGCCACGGGATCGGCACCGTAGATCGTCTCCCGGTCGTAGTCGCCTTGGTGGAGACGGACGCACTTCCCACCGCGGATGTCGATTGCCGGATACAGGTCCATCATGTGCTCTCCGCTTGATGAGATACCGCGGTTTCGACGAAGTTGGCCAGAATGCGAAGGCCGACAGTGCCAGATTTCTCGGGGTGAAACTGGGCGGCCCACACGTTGTCCCGCGCCACCGCGGCCACGATGTGGGCTCCGTAGTCACAGGTGGCGATCACGTCGGGGCCATCGGCAGCCGTGTACGAATGGACGAAGTAGGCCCATGACGCATCAGGAAGCCCGGCGAACATTGGGTGACCGTCGACCCGCCGCTCGATAATGTTCCATTGCATTTGCGGTCGCTTCACATCTCCGGGGATGAGACCGACTTCGCGTTCAAACACTCCCAGACCGCTGACACCCGGTGCCTCTTCCGACCCGGTGAACAGCACCTGCATCCCTATGCAGATGCCGAAGAAGGGAACACCCGCATGGATTCGCTCGACGGCAACCCGATCAAGACCCTTCGAGTGCAGCGCAGACATGCAGGGTCCGAACGCACCCACGCCGGGCAGAACCACCCCGACTGCGTCGGCAATCAGACCCGGATCGGAGGTGAGCCTGGCGTCGGCACCGGCGTGGTCGAATCCCTTCTGCGCAGAATGGAGGTTGCCGATTCCGTAGTCGAGGATGGCTATGAGCGGACGTGGGGAAGCCGTCACTTCAGAGAGTCCCCTTCGTGGACGGCACGGCATCACCCTCGATTCTCACGGCGTCCCGCAAGGCCCGAGCCACGCCTTTGAAGGTTGCCTCCACGATGTGGTGTGTGTTGCGTCCGCGTCGACACACGACGTGGAGTGTGATCCCCGCCGAGGTGATGAAGGCCCGCCAGAACTCCTCGACGAGTTGGGGATCGAAGGGCGGGTCACCCAGAATCTTCTGACCCGGGAAGTCGACGTCGTAGTGTAGAAACGGGCGCCCCGACAGGTCGAGCACGACCTCGACCGCAGCCTCGTCGAGGGGCACGGTGATCGACGCAAACCGCCTGATCCCCTGCTTGTTGCCGAGTGCCGACCTGAAGCACTCGCCGAGCAGGATCCCCACATCCTCAACGGTGTGATGGGCGTCTATCTCGAGATCACCTTCGGCAGCAACGGTGAGTTCGAACCCGCCGTGCCGGCCAAGTTGATCGACCATGTGATCGAAGAACGGAAGCCCGGTGGATACCTGCGAGGTGCCCGAGCCGTCGAGGTCGAGCGAAATGGAGATCGAGGTCTCCTTGGTGTTTCGCTGTTGTCGGGCCTTGCGGCTCATGTGAGCACCTCCGTGAGAGCGTCGAGAAAGATCTTGTTCTCGGCCGGTGTGCCGACCGTGACCCTCAGGCAGCCCGCCAGCCGCGGCCATGAGGCGCAGTTTCGAACCAGCACCGATCGATCCACCAGTTCCTGCCAGACCTCGTCACCGGGCCGTGGGTCGGGACGGAACAGAATGAAGTTGGCCCCGGACGGCCAGACCACGACATCGAGCTGCCTGAGACCCGCGACGAGTCGATCCCGCTCGGCAACAAGGTCGGCCACCCGCTGATCCATCTCGTCGAGGTAGCGCAAGGCGATGGTGCCCGCGATCTGGGTCATCGAATCGAGGTGGTAGGGCAGGACCACCTTCTCAAGTTCGGACACAACCCAATCGGGGCCCACCATGTAGCCGAGCCTGGCGCCGGCCATGGCCCAGGTCTTCGAGTAGGTGCGGGTGACGACCAGCGGCACATCGGGCCCGACGAGATCAAGAGCCGACCACGGGGCGAACTGGGCGTAGGCCTCGTCGACGCAGAGCAGCGCGCCGGAGTCGGTCGCCATTTTGAGCACGGCCTCCACGTCGGCGCGGGAGTCGACCATGCCGGTCGGGTTGTTGGGCGAGCACAGGAAAACCACCGATGGGTGCTGCTGCGAAATGACGCTCTCCACTTCTTGGAGGTCCAACGAGAAATCCGGAAGGCGCTCACCGATCGCAACTTGGGTTCCCGTGATCCGACTCAGATGTGAATGGAGGGCGTAGGTGGGTTCGAACATCGCCGAAGACCGGCCCGGCCCGGCGAACGTGAGCAGGAGAGTCTGAAGAACCTCATTTGATCCGTTCGCGGCAAACACTTGAGACCTCACCAAACCGTGGAGGTCGGCAATGGCGTCGCGCAGCGCCGACGCAGCTCGGTCGGGGTAGCGGTTCCATTGAACGGAGCGGATGGCGTTGGCCACCTCATCAGAGAAACCCGCGGGTGGACCAAGCGGGCTCTCATTGGTGTTGAGCCTCACGTCGACATCGAGCTGGGGTGAGTGGTATCCCTCGCTGAGGGCGACCGACTCTCGCGCCCGAATCAGGTCAGCCATCGGTGGACCCGCCCGCTCGACGGATACGAATGGAGTCCGCGTGGGCGGCCAGGCCCTCGGCATCAGCCAGCGCGATCACATGATCGGCCATGGATTCGAACCCCGATCGGTCGACGCTCACGACATGGATGTCCTTCATGAAGTCGTGGACGGTGAGAGCGCTGGCGAACCGGGCCGTGCCGTTGGTGGGCAACACATGGCTGGGGCCGGCCATGTAGTCGCCGAGCGAGGCCGGGGCCCATTCGCCGCAGAACACCGCTCCTGCGTTCTTCACCAACGGAAGTAGCGACTCGGGATCCGAGGTTTGCAACTCGAGATGCTCGGGGGCGATGAAATTGGCCACTTCGATCGCCTGCTGCGGTGAGGAACAGATCACGGAGAAACCTGACTTGGCCAGGGTGGCCTCGATCTCGGCACGGCGGGGTGCCGCTGCCACCTGCCGTGCGACCGCTGACGAGACGTCGTCGGCAAAGGCTTGTGACCACGTGACGAGCCACGCCAGCCCATCGGGGCCGTGCTCGGCCTGGAGTATCAGATCGGCAGCCGCGAACGCGGGAGACACAGAACCGTCGGCCACGACCCCCACCTCGCTGGGGCCGGCAAACGAGGACGGCACACCGACCAGGCCGGCGACTTCCTGCTTGGCCAGAGCCACGTAGACATTGCCGGGACCGACGATCACATCGACCGGCCGGATGCTCTCGGTGCCGTAGGCAATGGCACCTATGGCCTGGGCTCCGCCAACCGATATCACCTCGTCGACTCCCGCCACCGAAGCCGCTGCGAGGGTAACATCGGGAACGCGACCATCGGGCCCGGGGGGCACACACAACACCACCTCGGCGACTCCCGCGACCCTCGCCGGTATGGCGGTCATCAGAACCGTTGATGGATACACGGCACGTCCGCCCGGTACGTAGCAACCGGCGCGTTCGACCGGCCGATGCAGACCGTTGATGCGAACACCGGGTCGAGTGAAGGTGACCTCGTCGGGCATCTGCAGCCGGTGGTATTCGGTGATCGATTCGGCCGCGGCCTCGAGCGCGCTCAACACCTCTGGCGCGATCCGTTGCCGGGCCACGGAGATCTCTGTTGCATCGACATGGAAGGAGTCGAGCACGACGTTGTCGAATCGCTCGGTGAGGTCTCGTAGGGCAACGTCGCCGCGCTGCGAGACCTCGCGCAGGATCTCCCGCACTGCTTCGACGGGTCCGTCGGCCGGCGTGGAGGGTCGCGGCAGATGGTCGGCAACCGGGCCGGACACGTCACGTAGGTCGATCGTCGTGAGCACCATGTCACGCTACCGGACCCGATACCGACCGCTGGAGCGATTTCTCGGCGATACTCCTGCGATGGACCCAGATGCAGCAGAGCTCTCGTCGATGACCACCACTGTCTCCGACCTGGCGCGACGGGTGGCCGGCATCGCGGCCCGCCGAAGCGCCGACCCGGACGACCCGATCATCGCCCGACTCCACGAAGTGGAGCGCACGCTTCTCACCACCGAGCGCAGACTCAGGTCGGTGAGCCGTGTGCTGAGGTGAAGCCACCCGGCGACACGACTCGGCTCGGGCCGAAGTGGGGCAAAAAGAAAGCGGCCGCCTCCGTGAAGGAGACGGCCGCCGGCGACACAGGGCGGCGGATCCCTCGTGTCACCATTTACGACCGAGCGGCGGGAGCTCGGCCGTGAACGCAATATAGCCGGACGTGATCACCAAAAGAAAACATGCAACAGAAAATTCCCTGATCTGTGCCGAATTGCCCCGAACTTGAAACGGCAGGTCTCAGATTCTCGACGATGGACAAAAATCGTTGAGCACGCACTCCTCGCACCTGGGCTTGCGGGCCGGGCAGACTCGCCGACCATGGAGGATCAACCTCAGGCTGAACTCACCACGCTCCTTCGCCGGCACCATCGGGTTGAGTGCGGTCTCGATTTTCACCGGGTCTGTCTCGGTGGTGAGTTCGAGAAGATGACTCAACCTGGTGACATGGGTATCGACCGGTAGGCCGGGCTGACCGAGTGCGACGCTCCGGACCACGTTGGCGGTCTTGCGGCCCACCCCCGGCAGCCTCACCAGGTCCTTCATCGCCGACGGAACCTCCCCGTCATAGTCGTCGACCAACATCCGGGCCATGCCCACCAAGCTCTTGGACTTCTGACGAAACAGTCCGATCGTGTCGACGTAGGGCTCCACCTGCTCGGGTTCCACGGCGGCCAGCGCCCACGGGTCCGGGAACCGGGCGAATAGGCCGGGGGTGGCCTTGTTGACCCCGACATCGGTGGCCTGAGCTGACAGGATGGTGGCGGTCAGAAGCTCGAACGGGTTGCGGTGGTCGAGCTCGCAGATCGCGTCGGGATACTCGACGGCCAAGCGCTCGTGGACACGCTTGGCACGGCCGTTGGGGGTACGTGGTCTTGCCATGGCACAGGACCATAGCCATCCCGGCCATCTCCGGTCCGTTCAGA
>JAJRXJ010000150.1 GCA_024276355.1 Actinomycetes bacterium
AAAGTTTTGTGGCGGGGCACCGACCCGGCCAAAATCCCCAACGAGGTTTTTGCCGGGGCTGTGGTGGTCAAAACCAACAACGCCTCTGGCCGCAACCTGTTTTTGGATGGAGGGCCCGTTGATCGCCCGGCGCCGGGACGGCCACCCGGTGCACGTGGCCGGCGATGTCGAAGTCCGGATCGTCGACCCAGATCGGTCGCTCGAGACGAAGCCGGAACGGCCCCTCGACGAGCTTCCAGCGGAACTGGGGAGCATGGTGGATGCGGCGTCGAAGCTGGTCCACGACTTCGTCGAACGAGAAGCGTTCGCTCGTCGTCGGATCCAGCATGATCAACGCCGACACGTGGAAGTGCCATTCGGGGCGTTCGCCGTAGAGGAACGCCGCATCGGGGCCGGGGACCTGTCGATAGGTCATTGCGGCCCCTCGTCCATCAGCCTTCTCGGACCGAGTCCGGGGGGAGTGGTGCGTAGCCCAACTCGACCCGGTGGGCGACGTCGCAGGTGGCGTCGGTGACCTTGCGACCGAAGTCGGGGTCGATGCAACTGACGTGACCGCCGGGAATCCGGTTGATGTGGGCGCCGGGAATCGACATCGCCATTCTGAGCTGTGCCTCCGGAGAAACGGCCGAATCGTCTTCGGTGACGACCACCGATGTCGGGACGTCGATGTCGCCGATCCAGTGTTTGGCGCTGTAGTTCGCGATGGCGTGGGCGGCCTCGAGCATGACCCGTCCGCTCTGCTTCGACATCTCGCTGCGGCCCCAGGCTGCCAGCGCGCCGGGCCGTTCTTTCGGTTTCCCGGCCGGCAGCGCGGCCCGGGCCAGGCGGTTCGGCAGCCAGGTCGCAGCCGCGCCCATCCGGGTGCCGGCCGACGCGACGAGCAACGCGGACGCGGCATAGCGGTGTCGGTTTCCGGCCACGAACTCGGCTCCCGTCGCGATCAGCACCATTCCCTCGACGAGATCTCGGTGGTCACGCCACAGGAGCTGCGCGATCGGTCCACCCATCGAATAGCCGACGGCGATGACCGGGCCGGCGTCGCATTGCTCGATGACCGCGGCGGCGTCGGCCGCGCAGTCCGCGAGACGGAAACGGCGGTTCGATCGGATGCCCCGCCCGTGGCCTCGGTGATCCACCGCGAGCACGTTGAAGTGTTCGGCCAGTGGTTCGAAGCAGCGGTACCAGTTGAGAGCTCCCGTGGCGAGCCATCCATGGAGCAACATGACCGTCGGTGCCCCCTCGGGGCCCGGTGCATGTCGAACGAACGTCGTGCCGCGACCCGGGAGCTCCATCCGGGTCCCGAGCGGGACGGCGGAACCTTCGGGGATGTGAGTGTCGGGCATCATGTCCGTGTCGCGGGCCACGGTGGGAAGACTACGCCATCGCTTTTCGTCGCACCCGGGCCCAAGGGCCCGTTCGGCTCAGATGACGGATGCCTCGTCGAGCGCCTGGGCGAGCGTGTTCCAGCCGAGCGTCGCGCATTTGATCCGTACGGGGAATTTCACGACTCCCCGAAGGGCCTCGAGATCGCCGAGACTGACGTCGTCGGTGTTGTCGATGCTGATCTCGAGTGCCTGATCCTCGATCCCCATTTCCGCCTCGCTGCCGTCGCCACCGATGTCGGCTTCGTGAATCGACATGAGTCCCTTGAACGCGGTGATCAGGCGTCGCGCGTCGGCCACGGTCTTGCCCTTGATGGCGGCCGACATCATCGATGCCGAGGACTGGCTGATCGAACAACCCTGGCCACCGATGGCCACCTCATTGATCGTCCCCGACTCGTCGACATCGATGTACACGACGATCTCGTCGCCGCACAACGGGTTGAAGCCATCCGCCCGCACGGCCGGAGGAGTATCGAGTTCGCCGCGGTTCCGAGGCGAACGGTAGTGGTCGAGAATGATCTCGCGGTAGAGGTCTTCCAGACCGGGCATGTCGGCTCCTAGAACGAGAAGAGGTCGTCGGCCGCGGTGAGCGCAGCGTTCAACTGATCGATGTCGGACTCGTCGTTGTAGACGTAGAGCGAGGCGCGGGTGGTGGCGTTGGCCCCGAGAACGCCCATCAACGGCTTTGCGCAATGGTGACCGGCCCGCACGCACACGCCGGCCTGGT
>JAJRXJ010000151.1 GCA_024276355.1 Actinomycetes bacterium
CCACCCTGTGACGGCGGGCTTGGTTGCTCCGGCGCGGCATGGTCCATCATGTTGGCATGCCAAGAGCACACAACGGCCATGTGGAGATCGAGTACGAGGTGTTCGGCGACACGGCCGACCCCACCATCATCGTCACCCCCGGCTTGGGCAATCAGATGCTTCTCTACCCGGAGGAACTCTGCGAGGCGTTCGTCGACCGGGGATTCTCGGTGATCCGGATCGACAACCGTGATGCCGGGCTGTCATCGGTCACCACCGATGACGACGCCTACACGCTTCACGACATGGGGGACGATCTCGTTGCCGTGCTCGATGACGCCGAAGTCGACAAAGCGGTGGTGATGGGCATGTCGTTGGGAGGAATGATCGCCCAGACCGTGGCCATCGACCACCCGGACCGCACCCTGGCGATGGTGTCGGTGAGTTCAACCACCGGCGAGCCCGATGTCGGCGGCGCCACTCCCGAGGCGCTCGAGGCGCTGCAACGTCCATCCGCATCGACCATCGACCAGCAGGTCGAGTCCGACATCGAAATGCGACGCATCTGGTCGAACCCCGAATGGTTCGACGAAGAGCAGATGCGGGCCCATTCCAACTCGCTCTACGAGCGGTCGTTCACCCCGGGCGGCAGTGAGCGGCAATTGGCGGCGGTCATGCGCAGCGGCGACCGCGCCGAAGGTCTGGCCGGACTCAATGTTCCGACGCTGGTGGTTCATGGCGTCAACGACACGCTGATCGACATCTCCGGCGGGCGTCGTACCGCCGAACTGGTTCCCGACGCGCAGTTTCTGGAGATCGACGGCATGTCCCACGATTTCGTGTCGCAGATGTGGCCCCCGCTGATCAGCGCCGTCACATCTCTGGTGGCTTCGATCCCGGCATGATCGGGCGCTAGCCTCCGAACACTCTTCGAGGAGGACAGCGCATGGGCCCACTGGCCGGAGTGAAGATCATCGAGATCGCCGGAATCGGGCCCGGCCCATTTTGCGCGATGATGCTGTCCGACATGGGGGCCGACGTGATTCGCGTCGACCGTGCCGACCACGTGCGCGGCGGTGATCCGGCCGCGCCACCCGCCGACGTGATGAACCGGGGGCGTCGTTCGATCGGCGTCAACCTGAAGTCGCCCGGAGGCATCGACACCGTGCTGCGTCTCGCCGAATCTGCCGATGGACTGATCGAGGGTTTCCGCCCCGGTGTCGCCGAGAGGCTGGGTATCGGTCCCGCCGAGTGCATGGGGCGAAACCCGAAACTTGCTTACGGGCGGATGACCGGTTGGGGGCAGGACGGCCCCTACTCCCAGGCTGCGGGCCACGACATCAACTACATCTCCCTGGCTGGTGCCCTCGAACCGATGGGGCGAAAAGGTGAGGCCCCGGTGCCGCCGCTCAACCTTGTGGGCGACTTCGGGGGCGGCGGAATGATGCTGGCCTTCGGCATGGTGTGCGCCATTCTCGAGGCCCGTACATCGGGCAAGGGGCAGGTTGTCGACGCGGCGATGGTCGATGGGGCAGCCGCTCTCATGACCTTCTTCCACGGCTTTCGCGCGATGGGAATCTGGAACGATGAACGAGGCACCAACCTGCTCGACACCGGCGCACACTTCTACGACGTCTACGAGACCAGCGACGGCAACTACATCTCGATCGGGTCGATCGAGCCCCAGTTCTATGCCGAACTGCGCGAAAAACTGGGTCTCGATGATCCCGAGTGGGACGCCCAGATGAGTCGCAGCGAGTGGGGCGGTCTCAAGAAGAAGTTGGCTGCGATCTTCAAGAGCCGCACCAGAGCACAATGGTGTGAGGTGTTCGAGGGAAGCGATGTCTGCTTCGCTCCGGTGCTCTCCATGGCCGAAGCCCCCGACCACCCCCACAACATCGCTCGCGGAACATTCACCGAAGTGGCCGGTGTGGTCCAGCCACGGCCGGCACCCCGGTTCAGCCGCACCGACAGTTCGATCCAACGCCCCCCATCCCACGCCGGTCAGCACACCGACGAGATCCTTGCCGAAATCGGCTTCGGTGCCGGCGATATCCAAGAGATGCGCGATTCCGGGGCGGTGGCCTGAAATGGCCACCGCGATTTTCTTTCATGCCCATCCCGACGATGAGGCCATCGCCACTTCCGGCACCATGATGTTGGCGGCTCGGGCCGGTCATCGCGTCGTGCTGGTCACGGCCACCGACGGCGCCCTCGGCGATGCCAACCCGGGCACAGTGCCCGACGGGTCCACGCTGGCCGAGGTGCGCGCCGAGGAGTTGCTGCGTGCCGCCGAGGTGATGGGCATTGATCGCGTGGAGATGCTCGGATACGGCGACTCGGGAATGATTGGCGAACCATCCAACGATCACCCCGATTGTTTCTGGCAGGCCCCGGTCGAGGATGCCGCCCGACGGCTGGCCGAAATCCTCGTCGACGAGAACGCCTCGGTCCTCACCATCTACGACGATCACGGAAACTACGGTCACCCCGATCACATTCAGGTGCATCGGGTGGGTGTTCGCGCCGCGGAGATCGCCGGCACGAAAGCCGTGTTCGAGGCCACCATGAATCGGGACCATCTGCGGGCCCTGGCCGACGACGCATCGCTTTCGGAGATCGACGCCGGCGAAGGGGCCGATGATGTCGAGTCCAGGCGCGCCGAGATACGAGAAACCGACATGGGCACACCGGCGGCGTCGATCACCCATGCAATCGATGTCATGTCGGTCATCGACCGAAAACGGCGGACGCTGGCCGAGCATCGCTCGCAAATCGACGAGACATCCTTCTTCATGGCCCTGCCGCCCGAAGCGTTCAGCGCCGCTTTCGGCACCGAATGGTTCATCGAACGTGGGGCGCCGACCGCCGGGCCGCCATACTCCACCGACCTGTTCGCATCGTTGGAGAAGCAATGACCATCATCAAGATCAACGCCATCACCGTGCCCGGGGAAGCGGGCGACGAGATAGCCCGTCGGTTCGCCGAACGCGCCGGCGCGGTCGACGGTATGGAGGGTTTCGAGGGCTTCGAGCTGCTGCGGCCGACCGACGATCGCAACACCTGGCTTGTTCTCACCAGGTGGGCCGACGAAGAGTCGTTCCAGCGCTGGGTTGATTCACCCCAGTTCGCCCACGGTCATCGGGGCGCGCGACAGGCCGGCGGTGGCGACGGGCGTCCTCCGGTTTCGATCTCAGCCGAGCTCTGGAGCTACTCGGTAGAGGTTTCCAGGCTTCCGTCATGATCATGGTGCTGGCATCGGTGCGGTCGATCCATCACGCCAACGCCTGGGTTCTCACCGTCTCCAATGCGCTCGTGGGAGTGTGGGCCCTGGCCGCTCATTTCGCCCCGAGACTACGGCACCGCTCGATCTGGGTTGGTGTCATCATCGCCGAGAGCGTCATCGTGGTCCAGACCATTCTCGGCGTGATCATCCAGAATTCTGAGAACCTCGACCCCGACCGCCATCAGCTCTACGGATTCTCGGCGTTCATCAGCATCGGGCTGATATACGCCTACAGAAACGACATGAAGGATCGTGTCCACCTGCTCTACGGACTCGGGAGCATCTGGATAATGGGACTCGGACTCCGAGCCATCTATCTGGCCGCTTGATGGTCTCCACCAGCGGAAGTGATGCAGAAGCCCTTGATTGTGGCGGCCTGAAGGCGGACAATCGACTCAGACAGAGAATCAAGTCGATCAGACAGGCAGGTGAATGTCATGGGTGCATCATCGGTGATTGTCGGAGTTGATGGTTCCACCGAGTCGATCGGGGCCCTGAAATGGGCGTGCGAGTTTGTTCCGCCCGAATCGCCGATAATTGCGGTGAGGGTTTGGGATTTTCCTGTTTGGTCGGCGTTCCCATCACCGATGGGTGGATATCCGGTTCCTCCGGTCGAGGAGATGGAGTCATCGGCGATGACCCAACTCGCCACTGCGGTCGAGATGGTCGACCGCAAGGTTGAAACCGAGATTCTGAGGGGTGAACCAGCGGCGGCTCTGGTACACCGGGCCGGGCCTGACGACCTCCTGGTTGTCGGCACACGAGGATACGGGGCCATCAGGGACTGGCTCATGGCCTCGGTCAGCTGCGGTTGTGCGGCCAACGCGAAATGTCCCGTGGTCGTGGTGCCTTCATCGGTCGAGCCGGCCATGCCCAAACGGGTGGTGGTCGGCGTCGATGGATCGGAGAACTCGCATCGGGCCGTGCGGTGGGCCTTGGAACATGTGCCCGATTCTTCCCCGGTGAGGGTGGTGACCGCCTGGGATACGCCGGTGCTCTACGGCTATGACCCCATGGTCTTCGACACGAAGGACTACGAGGAAGCGGCTCGCAAACGGTTGGCAGACGTTTGTGACTCGCTGACCGGGTCGGGCCTTGACTGCGATCGGCTCGAAACGGTGACTGTGCGAGGGGACGCCCGCACCGTGCTGACACGTGAGTCCGAGAACGCCGACATGTTGGTGGTGGGCAGCCACGGACACGGCGGGATTCTCCACATGATGATGGGGTCGGTGGCATCGTCGCTGGTCCACCAGCCCAAGTGTGCGCTGGTGGTGGTGCGAGGCGACGCCGAACCGGTGTCGTCAACCGATTGACGGCAGCCACCAACTAGTGTCCCGGGTTCCGGTTCCCGACGGCCGGAGCCCGTGGACCAGTGGTCCCTGACAGATCGGAGACCCGGATGGTGAGTGCGAACGAGGCAGAGGAGCAGTTGGTTCGCGCCTTTGGAATCTCGGGTCCCGAGATCAGCTTCGGGCTTGCCCAGGACCAACTGTTCCACGCGGCGATCGCCAACGACCGGGGACGGGTACGGCCCGACGGCCCCCGAGATTCGAAGAAAGCTCACGCAACCGCTCTCGGCGTCGATGGACCGCTTGTCTACTACTCCGATCCTGACTGCACCGGTCGACCGGTCAACGACACCTATTGTGTTGATCGGCCCGCCATCACCGACACCGTGTGGTGGAAGGACGGTTTCGCGAAGTTCGACCCGGATGCCTTCGATGCGCTCTTGCCCAGGGTCGTGGCCCACCTCAACGAAGCGAAGCCCACGCTCTACGTCTCCGACCTGTTCTGCGGATGGGACAAGGAGTTCGCCGAGCCGTTCAGGTTCGTCGGCGAGTACGCCTCCCACGCCTACTTCTGCAACGTGATGTTCCCCAAGGATGTTCGTCCCGATTCCGACAGGGAGGAACGCGGCTGGACCCTGATCAACGTCCCGTCGTTCATTTGTCAACCGGAGCGTGATTCCACGCGATCCAACCGGGCTGTGATCATCGACATCGAAGGTCGGGTGGCGCTGGTTCTCGGGCCGGCCGACTACTGCGGTGTCAACAAGAAGACCATGTTCACCATCATGAACTACGTGCTGCCGGGCGAGGGAAACCTGTCGATGCACTGTTCGGCCAACGTCGGCGACGATGGCCGGAGCGCGATTCTCTTCGGGTTGAGCGGCACCGGCAAGACCACGCTCTCCGCCGACCCCGACCGTCGACTCATCGGCGACGACGAACACGTCTGGACCAATCGAGGCGTCTCGAACTTCGAGAACGGTTGCTACGCCAAGCTTGTCGATCTCGACAAGGACGACGAGCCCGTGATCGCCGCCGCCCTGTCGATGAAGGGAACGCTCATCGAGAACGTGCCACCGCTTCCGGGTATCCCACTTTCCGAGACCATGCCCGAACAACTCGATCTGAGCGATTCGTCGATCACCGAGAACACCAGGTTCGCCTATCCACTCACCTGCAATCCGAATGTCGCCGAGGGTGCGTCCGGACCACATCCCGACACGATCGTGCTTCTCACCGCCGACGCGTTCGGGGTGCTGCCCCCGGTGTCGATTCTCGACCACGAGGAGACGATGTACCACTTCGTGATGGGTTTCACCTCGAAGCTCGCCGGTACCGAGGTCGGTGTGGTCGAGCCCGAGCCGAGCTTCTCCCCGTGTTTCGGCGCCCCCTTCATGTCACGTCGTCCCAGCGTGTACGCGGGGCTGCTGGCCGACCGGATGAAGAACCACGACACGCGATGCGTGCTGCTGAACACCGGTTGGACGGGCGGTCCCTACGGCATCGGTGGCCGCATGTCGCTGAAATACACGCGGGCGCTGCTGGCCGCGGCGCTCGAAGGTGTGTTCGACGACGCCGAACTCGTGGAACATCCGATTTTCGGGCTCAGGATGCCGGTGTCCTGCCCCGGAGTGCCGTCGGAGATTCTGTCGCCCAAGCTCACATGGGCCGACCCCGAGGCCTACGACGCAGCCGCGATCGACCTACGCGACCGGTTCCGTGCTCGGTTCGAGTCGCAGGGTTACGAGAGCCGGGGGATCAAGCCCGGCATCTGAGGCTCAGAAGTCGGGGGTCGACATGTCGACCTCGGAACCGAGGCGGAGGCCGGTCGCGAGCCCCTTCGAGTCGAGGTCGAACTGCACGCGCTGGCCCGGACGGAGCATCCGCAGAATCGACCCTTCGAGGGCGTTTTCGGCGAGATCGACATCGGCCAGATCGGCCTCGTTGATCAACACTCCATCGTGAGTGACTGGGTCGTAGCTCTTGATCACACCCTGCATTCCGCGAAGCGTAGCGCCCTGAGGTCCGCGTGGTCGACGTTGGAGCTGTACGATCCCTCGCCGTGACGACTGAATTCCTCGATGCCCAGGCCCTCAGGAACGTGATCGTGGTGTTTCGCGACGCGTTGATCGAGCACCGCGAGGAGATCAACAACCTCAACGTCTACCCGGTGCCCGATGGCGATACCGGCACCAACATGTCGTTGACCCTTCGCTCCGTGGTCGACGAACTCGATCAGGGCGAGGATGATCTCGAGTCGGTGTGCGAAGCCATCGCCCACGGTTCGCTGATGGGAGCCCGTGGCAACTCGGGCGTGATCATGTCGCAGATCCTTCGTGGGTTCGTGGGCGTGGTGAGATCGCAGACATCAATCGACGGCCCGGCGTTCGCCCGCGCTCTGGCGGCGGCCTCCGAGGGGGCTTACGGCGCGGTCGGCAATCCCGTGGAGGGCACCATCCTCACCGTCGTGCGCGAGTCGAGCGAGGCCGCGATGAAGGCTGCGGACTCGGGAGGCGATCTTCTGGGGGTGTTGGAGGCTGCCAACACCGAGGGTGAGGCGTCGTTGCGGCGCACCCCCGAACTGTTGCAGGTTCTGGCCGATGCGGGTGTGGTCGACGCCGGCGGATCAGGGTTCATGTTGTTCCTCGCGGCTGCGCTCAACGTCATCGATGGGCGACCAATGCCCGAACCCAAAGACATTGCTCCTCCGATGGAACCGGTTCGTCCGGCCGGCGATGATCACGTCAGCTCGATCGCCGACCTCAGATACGAGGTGATGTTCTTCCTCGATGCCCCCGATGATTCAATTGCCGGATTCAAGTCGGCCTGGGCCGAGGTCGGAGACTCGATCGTGGTGGTGGGTGGCGACGGGATCTGGAATTGCCACGTCCACACCGACGACATCGGCGCGGCGATCGAGGCCGGAATCGCGGTTGGGCGACCACACGAGATACGGGTCACCGATCTGCTCGAGGAGCTCGAGGAGCGCGACTGGGTCACCGCTGAGATAGGCAGTGTTCCCGATGCCGCCGCAGGCGAGCCTGTGCCCACCGCCGTCGTGGCCGTGGGCGTTGGTGCCGGCGTGGTGGCGATTCTCAGGTCCATGGGTGTCCACGCCGTCGTCACCGGCGGGCAGTCGATGAATCCATCGACGGCCGATCTGGTGGCCGCGGTCGAGTCGGTGCCGGCACCGGAAGTGGTGATTCTTCCCAACAACAAGAACATCATCCCGGTGGCCGAGCAGGTCGACGCCCAGTCGAGTCGCACCGTGCGCGTGGTGCCCACACGGGGGGTGGCCGAGGGCATGGCATCGCTCATGGTCTACGACCCCCAGATCTCGGCCGAGAAGAACGCCGAGGCCATGACCAGGGCCGCCGGCGACGTGGTCGCCGGCGAGGTCACTCAGGCGGTTCGCGATTCGGTGTCACCCGCCGGCCCGATTGCCAACGGCGACTGGCTGGGGATCTGCCGTGACGGGATTCGCAGCGTCGAGCCGACGTTGTTCGAGGCGGCCTGCGGATTGCTCGATGTGATCATCGACAATGAACATGAGCTGCTCACCGTGATCGCGGGTGAGGACGCCGACGATGAGACCACCGAGCGAATTGTCGAGTGGCTCGAGGCCAACCACCCCGAGGTCGAGGCCGAGGTGCATCACGGAGGCCAGCCGCTGTACCCCTACTACTTCGGGCTCGAGTAGCTGCTGCGTGGCGGCCGGTGACCCTCCGCTGACCCTCGGCGATCTGGCCGACATCCCGGTTGAGCGTCTGCGCGGGGTTGGCGACAAACGAACCAAGGCTCTCTCGACCCAGGGCATAGAGACCGTTCTCGACCTGCTCCAGCACTACCCGCGTCGCTACATCGACCGTACCCGGCAGGCCCACATCGAGGACCTGGCAATTGGCGAGGAAGCAACGGTGGTGGGGGAGGTGAGGCGAGTCAGCAGCCGGCGCACCCGCAACCGACGGACCCTCACCACGGTCGAGTTCGGTGACGGCACCGGTCGGCTGTCGCTCACCTTCTTCAACCAACCCTGGCGTGAGCGTCAGCTCAGCGAGGGTACCCAGGCGATCGTCTACGGCAGGATCGACCTCTACCGAGGTCGACGTCAGATGTCGAACCCGGTTGTCGACCTGGTTGGTGACCGCACCGGACGGATCATCCCGATCTACCCGCAGTCGGAAAAGGCCGGCCTTCACACCTGGGATCTGGCCGCCTTCGTGGAGGAGGCGCTGTCCCGTTGTCGGGCCCGGGGGCTGGCCGATCCAGTACCCGAGTCGGTGCTCGACAGATTCGACTTCATCGACCGTGAGGCCGCGTTCAACGGGATCCATCATCCCGAATCGATGCCGGAGAAGTCAGAGGCCAGGCGTCGGTTGGTGTTCGATGAACTCCTCAGGGTCCAACTCGAACTGGTCAGGCGAAAGAGCCGAATCGAGAGGGAGACCGCTGGGGTTGTTCATCAGGTGGACGGCGAGTTGGTGGACGCCTTCCACGGGCGCCTGCCGTTTCCGCTCACCGGCGCGCAGCAACGGGTCATAACCGAGATCAGTTCCGATCTGGTGCTGCCCCGTCCGATGCACCGGCTGCTCCAGGGAGATGTCGGTTCGGGTAAGACCGTGGTGGCTGTCACCGCACTGCTGATGGCCGTGCAGGGTGGCATGCAGGGGGCACTCATGGCCCCCACCGAGGTGCTGGCCGAGCAACATCATCTCGGGATCGCCGCGCTGCTGGAGGGGATGGTGGTTCCCGATCCGTCCACCCTCATGGGCGACCGGCCGCTGCGAGTCGAACTTCTGGTCAACAGAATCGGCGCCGCGGATCGTCGCCGGGTGTTGGCCGATCTCGTGATGGGAAAGGTCGACATCGTGATCGGAACCCACGCCCTCATCCAGGAGAAGGTCGAATACCACTCGCTGGGGATGGTGGTGATCGATGAGCAGCACCGTTTCGGTGTGGAGCAGCGGGCCGCGCTCCGCGACAAGGGCAACACCGGTGCGGCCCCGGACGTACTGGTCATGACCGCGACACCGATTCCCCGCACCGCCGCGATGACCGTTTACGGCGACCTCGACGTGTCGGTGCTCGACGAGATGCCTCCGGGTCGAACCCCGATCAAGACGATCTGGGCCCGCACCGATCTGGAGGAGGTTGCGGTCTGGTCCGACATCCGGGAGGCGGTCGCCGAGGGCCGCCAGGCGTATGTGGTGTGTCCCCTCATCGACGAGTCCGAGTCACTCGATGTCAGATCGGCAGAGGAGACCCATGCCCGACTTGTTCACGATGAGCTGGCGGGTCTGCGGGTGGGACTGTTGCACGGCCGGGTGGCACCAGAACTCAAGGAGTCGACCATGGCCGACTTCCGGGATGGTCGAATCGACGTTCTGGTGGCAACCACGGTGATAGAGGTCGGTGTCGACGTACCCAACGCGACGATCATGGTGGTGCTCGACGCCGGAAGGTTCGGCATCGCCCAACTCCATCAGCTGCGGGGGCGGGTGGGCCGCGGCAGTCACGAGTCGCGTTGCTACCTGGTGGGGGATCCGGCCACGCCCGACGGCGAGGCGCGCATCAACGCGCTCGTGGGGACCACCGACGGGTTCCGCCTGGCCGAGATCGATCTCGAGCTACGGGGTGAGGGCACGATCATGGGTGAACGTCAGAAAGGGCGAAACGACCTGAAGCTGGCCTCACTGCGCCGGGACCGTGAGTGGGTGGAGTCGGCTCGTATGGTGGCGTTCGAGATCATCGATTCGGATCCCGAGCTCGATGACCATCCGGGGCTGCGCGACGAGATTGATCTGGTGCTGGCCGACGACGAGGCCGAGTTCTTGATGAAGGGCTGATCCGATGAAGGGGCGGGGGGTTCAGCTCGGGCGCTCGGGCTCGAGGTCGTCGGCTGTCACCTCGATGTCCCAGCGGTCGAGACAGTCGCCGCATCGGTAGGCGACAACATCACCGGGAGCGAACCCATCGTCGGGTTCGTAGGAGATCAGGTGGCAGTCGCCGCCACAATCGACACATACGATCATCTTTGCCAAAGCCACGACGTGGACAGTAACGCGGCTCGGGCCAGACTGTGCAGATGATGACCGTGGCCAATGCATTCTCGGATCCTTCGAGATCGGGTCCGCCGTGTTGAGGGTTGTGGCCGGAACCGCCGGCGGCCGCCGGTTGGAGGCGCCCGAAGGCGATTCCACGCGTCCCACCACCGATCGTGTGAGGGAGGCGGTGTTCAACTCCCTGTATTCGCTGGGAGCCGTGGAGGGAGCGCGGGTTCTCGATTTGTTTGCAGGATCGGGAGCTCTGGGGATCGAAGCCTTGTCGCGCGGTGCGGTTCATGCCACGTTCGTCGAATCCGACCGGCGGGTACGGCAGGTGATCGACCGCAACCTCGAGGCCCTCGGCCTCGATGATCGCTCGTCGGTGGTCTCGGCCGACGGGGTTGCCTATTTGAGCCGCGCCGGTTCATACGATCTGCTCCTGCTCGACCCTCCGTATGCCTTCGACCAGTGGCCGGAACTGCTGGATCGGGTGCACGACTGCGTGGTGGTGATCGAGTCGGATCGCGAGATCGAGCCTCCCGCTCACTGGGAAGTCCACCGAGCCCGACGCTACGGGGCTACCGTGGTGACGCTCGCAACCGCCAGACCGCCCGCCGGGAGTGAATGAAATGAGTCGCGTTCTGTATCCCGGGTCGTTCGATCCGGTTCACAATGGCCACGTCGAGATCATCGAGACCGCTTCCACTCTGTTCGACGAGGTGATCGTGGCCGCCATGCGCAACACCCAGAAGGGCGACGGGGTGTTCGATCTGGGCGACCGCGAGGAGATGCTGGTCGAAGCCACCAGTCATCTGCCCAACGTCTCGGTCACGATGTTCTCGTCGCTGGTCGTTGATCTGGCCAAGAAGGTCGATGCCGATTTCATCATCAAGGGCCTGCGAGCGGTTTCCGATTTCGAGAACGAGCTCCAGATGGCGCAAATGAACAATTCCGTGTCGGGCGTCCACACCGTGTTCATCCCGTCTGCTTCGCGCAGCTCGTTCCTGGCGTCGAAGTTCATTCGCGATTTCGCCCGATTCGGTGGCGACATCACCAGCATGGTGCCGCCCGCGGTCGCCGCCCGCGTGAAGGAGAGATACGGGTGACCAACATCGAGCCCGGTTCCGACACCCCCCAACCTCAGCAGCATCGCGCCCCCCAGGCCGAAGCCCTGCTGAAGAAGGCCATCGACATTGTCGCCGAGGCACGTCCGGTGCCTTTGTCGGCTTCGTCGATGATCAACAAGGACGAGCTCCTGGAGCTCCTCCAAGCGGTGGCCGATTCTCTTCCCGACGAGCTGCGAAGTGCTCGCTGGTTGCTCAAGGAACGCGACGATTTCCTGGCCCGGGTTCAACATGAGGGCGATGAGATCATCGCAGTGTCGCGTGCTCGGGCCCAGCAGATGGTGCAACGCACCGAGGTCGTAAAGGCCGCCGAAGACCACGCCCGCAAGCTCGTTGCCGATGCCGATGCCGAGGCCCGCCGCCTGCGCCTCGAGACCGAGGATTGGTGCGACCAGAAGCTCGGCGGTTTCGAGGTCGTTCTTCAGCGCACCCTTCGCACCATCGAGTCGGGTCGTTCCAAACTGCAGGGAGCACGGGATTCGGCTGCCGCGCCGACCGAGCCCGTGTCGCCCGATCCGTTCGCCGAGGCGTTTTTCGATCAGGACCAGGGTTGACCACCGCAGATTCACTGATCATCGATGTAGTGGCCCTTCGCCGCCGCGTGGGCACCAGACGCCCGGTTACCGATCGTGTCCTGATCGTCGGCGCGAGTGTGGGCGACTCTCTAGTGGTGGGTTCGGCGGTCGACGCCGAAGTGGTCGTCGAGTCGGTCCACGGAGGGGTGTCCGTCTCCGGTACTGCGTCGGCCGATTGGTCGGCGCCGTGTCGAAGGTGCCTGGCACCCGTGACGGGCCGCATCCGCGCCCAGGTGTCGGAGGTTTTCGAAGATGCGCCCACCGAGGGTGAGACCTGGCCGATAGTCGATGAGCGAATCGATCTCACCCCGGCATTGCGCGAGGCCGTGATCCTGGCCCTTCCGCTCGCTCCCCTCTGCCGGGAATCCTGTCGGGGTCCGGAGCCCGATCGCTTTCCCACGGGCCTTCCCGGCGATGAGCACACGGCCGGCGATCCGCGCTGGGCGGCGCTCGACCAGTTGAGATTCGACGACGACTGATCCTCATCGCAATACGGTCCCGGCCGGGAGGGTGCTGTCGGTCATTCGGGTCGGTAGCATTCCGTGTTCGCCCGATCTGATACCAGGAACGCGTCATGGCAGTCCCGAAGAAGAAAATGTCGAAGTCCAAGAGCCGGAGCCGCAAGGCTTCTGCGTGGACCGTCGGAGCCTCGGCTCGCAGCGCCTGCCCGCATTGCGGCGCCACCAAGCGCCCCCATCGGGCCTGTGGCAACTGCGGTTGGTATGGCGGCCGCCAGGCCATCGAGGTCGACTGAGTCGATGCTGCCCGTAGCGGTCGACGCCATGGGCGGCGATCGTGCCCCCGGTGAAATTGTCGCCGGGGCTCGCCGCGCCTCCGAAGAGCTGGGCATTCCCGTCGTTCTGGTCGGCCGGCCCGACGAACTCACCAACACCGGTGATCTCGAGGTGATCCCGGCCAGCGAAGTGATCGCCATGGACGCCGAGCCGGGTGCCAGCGTTCGTCGCATGAAGGATTCGTCGCTGGTTCGAGCCGCGGAAGCGGTTCGCGACGGCAAGGCTTCGGCGATGGTCTCGGCGGGCAATACCGGTGCCACCATGGCCTCCGCACTCTTGCGAATGGGTCGAATCAAGGGCATCAGTCGTCCGGCGATCGCCACGCCGATTCCCGTTCCCGGCCATACACCCACCACACTTCTCGACGCCGGTGCCAACGCAGAGTGTCGCCCCGACTGGCTGGTTGAGTTCGCCGGTATGGGGACCGTCTACGCCCGCGACCGTTTCGGCATCGAAAAGCCGCGTGTCGGTCTGCTGTCGATCGGTGAGGAAGCCGGCAAGGGCAGCCCGTTCGTGAAGAGCTGTTTCAAGTTGTTGTCGGAACCCGAATGGGCCGACAATGTCGGTGCCGAGTGGATCGGAAATGTCGAGGGCCGCGACGTGATGACCCCCGACGTCGACGTGATCGTCACCGACGGGTTCACCGGCAACGTCACCCTCAAGACCCTCGAGGGAGCCATGAAGTCGCTCATCGGGCGGCTGCTGGTGGCCATCGACACCGACGATTCCACCAGGGAGGCCGGAACAGTTCTCGGTCCGGCTCTCGACTCGATGGTCAGCGAATTTCATCCTGACACCACCGGCGGGGCCATGTTGCTGGGGGTCAGGGGCGTGTGTGTGATCTCCCACGGCTCCAGTTCGTCCACAGCCATGCTCAACGCCATCCAGGTGGCCTCCGAGATGGTCAACGCGGAGATGGTCGACCACTTGGCGACCGCCGCTGCAGTCGATTAGGCCCCACCAACCGCCGATTCACAAGCGCACAAGTTGACGCTGCCTGTATGGTCGGCGCAAACGGCAACAAAACAGGAAGCGCCATGCCTGCGGAAACTCATGTATCACAGCCCCCGATGGGGCGCGACGAGGTTGTCTCCATGATCAAGGAGCGCCTCGCCGACATTCTCGAAGTCGAGCCCGATTCGATCAACGAAGGCGATGCCTTCCAAGACGACCTCGATGCCGATTCTCTGGCCCTGATCGAGTTGGTCGAGGCGATAGAGGAAGATGTCGGCGAACGTACCGTCGGATTTCGCATCGACGACGAGGATCTCGAGGATCTTCGCACCGTTCGGGATGCCGTCGACTACGTAGTAGCGAAGCTCGGCTGAGTCCGCTGTCCACGTTGGTTGCCATCGGCACGCTTGAGGATCGGCTCGGGCATCGATTCGTCGATCCGGAGCGCCTGATTCTCGCGCTCACGCATCGCTCGTGGTGTTCGGAGCATCCCGGAGAGCCTTCCAATGAAAGGCTCGAGTTCCTCGGCGATGCCGTCCTGGGACTGGTTGTCACCGACCACATCTTCACCACGTTCCCCGAGCTTTCCGAAGGGCAACTGGCCAAGACCAGGGCCACCGTTGTCAGCTCGACCAGCTTGGCCGCGGTGGGCGAGTCACTCAACTTGGGCGATGGTCTCCGATTGGGTCACGGCGAGGACTCATCGGGTGGCCGTTCGAAGGCATCCATCCTGGCCGACGCGGTGGAGGCGGTGATCGGTGCCATGTATCTCGATGGTGGCATCGAACCGGCCCGACGATTCGTGTTGTCGCAGCTCTCGGATCAGATCGACGAGGCAGCCCGCCGTCCCGGTGCCGGCGACTACAAGACCCGGTTGCAGGAGATGGCGGCGAGTGAGGGGTTCGACCCGCCGGTCTACGACATCACCTCATCGGGTCCCGAACACGACAAGCGATTTCATGCCACAGTGGAGTTTGGTGGAACCGTGGCTGGCAGGGGCGATGGAAGCTCCAAGAAGGAAGCCGAGCAGCGTGCCGCTCGTGAAGCCTGGCACGCGCCCACCACTGAGGACGGAGACCAATGATGTTCGAACTACCCGAAGTCGAAACGGTGAGGCGAGATCTCGACAAGGACCTGCCCGGCAAGCGGATCAAGGTGGTCGAGGCGGCGAGCATGAAGACCCTGGGTCGCTACAAGACCCGCAAGTCGTTCACCGACCAAATGCCGGGATGGAAGGTGCTCGGCGTCTCCCGCGTGGGCCTGTATCTGCTGGTGGCTTTCGACTCCGAATCCACGATGGTGGTCGATCTGGGCTCGTCGGGCTCGTTGAGGCGCCACGCCAACAAGGACCCCCTCGATCCCGACACCGAGATCGTGATGACCTTCACCCAACACGGCCAGCTTCGCCTGATAGATGCCGAGGGCACCAGCAGTGTGTTTGTCATCGATTCCGATGCCCTGGCCGAGGAGATCCCCGAGATCGAGAGCTACGGCCTCGATCCCGTTGACGAGCCGGTGTCGTGGACCGCGTTCGGTCGGGTACTGCTCCAGAAGCGAACCAAGTTGAAGACCCTGCTGATGGATCCGGAATTCGTGGTCGGCATCGGCAACATCTACGCCGATGAGATCCTCTATCACGCCGGCCTCAGATACGACCGCCGCAGCGACGAACTGTCGAGTCAGGAGATTCGCAGGCTCCATCGCGCCGTGGTGGGCACGCTCCACGATGCCATCAAGCATCGCGGCACCTCCACCCCGGAGCGGGTGTTCGTCGACCCTTTCGGCAACCCGGGTGGCTATGGCGAACATCTCGAGGTGTGGGGCAAACACAACCAGTTGAGCGGGCGGAATCGTCGCGCCATCAAGCGCTCGAAGTTCGGTGGCGAGTGGACCTACTACTGCGAGACCCAGGTCTGATTCGACCGGGTCGGGCCCTGCCTGGCATGAATCCACACGATTTCCCCAGCCTTTCCCCAAGGTTCCCGGGCCTTTCCCCAGCCTGGGTACTACACGCATGTAATTTCGATTGGTAGCTTCTGTGGAGAGTTGTCGGTGGGTCAGATCGACCCGTGGCCGGCTCGGGAGCTTCGGTGTATCTCAAAAACCTCACTCTCAAGGGATTCAAATCGTTCGCCGACAAGGCTTCGATTGATCTGGAGCCCGGTGTCACGGTCGTGGTTGGTCCCAACGGCAGCGGAAAATCCAACGTTGTCGATGCGATCGCTTGGGTGCTGGGGGCCCAAGCGCCATCAGCGGTGCGGTCACAAAAGATGGGAGACGTCATCTTTGCCGGCACCAGCGCCAAGCCGGCACTGGGCCGAGCCGAGGTGTCGCTCACCATCGACAACCACTCCGGCACCCTGCCGGTCGAATTCAACGAGGTGAAGATAACCCGCACGCTTTTCCGGACCGGGGAGTCCGAGTATTCGATCAACGGGGTCGGTTGCCGACTCCTCGACGTCACCGAATTGTTGTCCGATGGCGGTGTTGGCCGCCAGCAACACGTCATCGTCTCCCAGGGGCAGATCGATGCCGTGCTCAACGCCAGGCCCGAAGACCGCCGGGCCATAATCGAAGAAGCCGCTGGAGTCCTCAAGTATCGCAAACGCAAGGATCGTGCCGAGCGTCGCCTCGGCTCGACCGACGCCGACCTCATCCGCGTCAAGGATCTCATGCGCGAGGTGCGCCGCCAGCTCAGGCCGCTTGAGAAGCAGGCCGAGGCCGCCAGACGCCACGGCGACCTGGTCGAGGAGCTCACCGCGCTGCGTATCCACACCACCGGTCGCGAGATCGCCCGATTGAAGGCCCGTCTCACCGAAGTTGCCGAGGCCAAGGCGGGCGCTCACCAACGAGTATCCGCCACCCGCGCCGAGCTCAAACAGATTTCCGCCGAGATCTCCGACAACGAACACAAGCTGTCCATGCAGGGTGGCCACGATCTGGGTGACACTCTCGTTCGCCTCGAATCGCTTCGCGAACGAAGTCGCGGTCTGAAGGCGCTTCTGGAGGAACGGGCCCGCGGCATCGAACGTGAGCGCTCCGCGTTCACCGACCGGGCGGTGATCGCCAATCTCGAGAGCCAAGTGGCCAAGTGCCGTGAGGAGATCGGCGTCGTCGAGCGTCAGATAGCCTCACTCGATTCCGAGAGCCAGAAGCTGGCCGACTCCGAGGCCCAGTTGGAGCGAGATAGCGAGCAGTTCGCCGTCGAGTGGGGCGATGGAGTGCCGGTGCCCAGCGGTCGGGCATCGGAGCTGCGCGGTGAACTGGGAGTGCTGGATGCAGCCATCGACAGCGGGCGTCACGAGATCCAGACCCTCGAGGCGAGGCTAAGGGTGCTGGCCGATCGCCGACGGATTCTCGAAGCCGAGGCCGCCGAGCAGCGGGCCGAGGCCCAAGCCCTGCGAGACGAGGAAGAACCGCTGGTGGCGGCGCTCGAAGCGGCCGAGTCGGCTCGTGCCGAGGCCGAGGCCGCACACGAACGGGCGGTGGCCAACCTCGCCGACGTGAGTTCCGAACTCGACCGTTGGACCGCCCGCCAGGGTGCGCTCCAATTGGCGCTCGATGATGCTCGGGCCCGGTCGGGGGCCGAGAAGCTCGATGGCATCGATGGCGTGATGGGCACCCTGCTCGATCTGGTCGATGTGGATGCCGGCTGGGAGGCCGCATTCGAATCCGCGGCCGGGGAAGCCCTCGGGGCAGTTGTGGTGCGTGATCCCGGGGCCGCCCGGGAAGCGCTTTCCAAGCTCGGTGAGGGCGATGGTGCGGGTGCGGTTCTGGCCCTCGGAGCCGGCCCCGCTCCGGCATCGGCCCCGCCGGGTGTGCGCATCCGGGACCACGTTCGCGGTACCCACCCAGGTGTCGACGAGTTGCTCGACAATCTGATCGGTTCGGTCGTGGTGGCCCCCGGCGACTGGCGAACCGCAGTCGAGGAGGCGTTGGCCGATCCGTCGATCACCATCGTCACCCGGGCCGGCGACCGATTCTCTCCCGTGGGCTGGCGCATCGGCGGGGGCGCCACCGGCGCAACCGGCGCGGCACTCGCCGAGGCCGAGGCCAACGCCTCGCGCACCGCCGACCTGCGTGAGCATGCGGCCTCGGAGGTCAGCGCCCGGGCCGCCGAGATGGCAGATCACCGCCGACGTGCTGCCGATCTCTCACACAAACTCGCCGGGATTGTCTCCGGCTTGGCGGACACCGCCGACCTGTTGTCGAAGTCCGAGGCCGATCGCCGTGAGATCGCGGCCGAATCCGAGACCCTGCAACCCCGATTCGATCAGCTCTCCGAGAGCGTCGCCCGCGACTCAGCGCGCGCCGAGTCTCTCCGGGCCGAGCTGCCGATCCTCGAGGCGGAGGAAGCCGAGCTGCTCGACAAGGGCCGTCGCCTGGCTGCGGCCAGATCCGATCTCGAGGCTCGTGCCCGGGCCGTCGGGTCGCTCCGCACCGACATCGAGGTGCAGGCGGCCGGTCTCGAAGCCCGTAGGAGTTCCCTGCAGCGACGCATCGAGGAGATCGATCTCCGTCTCGAGCGCGATGCCGCCGAGAGAGAGGCCGCCACCGATCTGCGGGTCGCTATCGATCGTCGGGCGGCGGTCGTGAAGGCTCTGTCGGCCGCGGTTCAGGCCCGCGTCGACGTGATCGAATCAAGGTTGGCCACCGTTCGAGCGGAGCGTCGTCGCCAATCAGAGGCCGTGCAGGAAGTGGCGCGCCGGCTCGACTCCCTGCGGGCCCGGCGGGCCGAAGCCGATCGCGACCTCGAGGGTTTGCGGGCCAAGGAGGCGCACGCCGAGGTCGAGGAGGCCGAGCTTCGCACCACCTTCCAGTCGCTGGTCGAAAGGCTGCGCACCGAACACAATCTCACCCCCGATGTGGCGCTTTCGGCTCCCTGCCCGCCTCTCGACGAGGGGATCGAGCCCGGTCGTCGCATCGAGATGCTCGAGTCGGAGCTCGACATCATGGGCCCGGTCAATCCCCTGGCACTGGAGGAGCATTCGGCGCTGCAGGAACGTCACGAGTTCCTTCAGGGCCAACTCGACGACATCAAATCCACCCGGCGCGAGTTGTCGAAGGTGATCAACTCGATCGACGAGGAGATCGTCACCGTGTTCGCATCGGCATTCGCTGATGTGTCGGTCAATTTCACCGAACTGTTCGAGACCTTGTTCCCGGGCGGTCAGGGTTCGATTTCGCTCACCACCCCCGACGACCTTCTCAACACCGGCATCGAGATCTCGGCCAAGCCCTCGGGCAAGAACGTGCGCAAGTTGTCGCTGCTGTCGGGTGGGGAGCGGACACTCACCGCCCTGGCATTCTTGTTCGCGGTGTTTCGCAGCCGCCCGTCGCCGTTCTACGTCATGGACGAGGTCGAGGCCGCACTCGATGATGTCAACCTCCATCGCTTCCTGTCGCTGGTCGAAGAGTTCAGAGCCGATGCCCAATTGCTGCTGGTCAGCCACCAGAAGCGGACCATGGAAGCCGCCGATTGCCTCTATGGAGTTTCGATGAAGTCCGGTGGTTCCAGCCGGGTGGTGAGTGAGAAGGTTGCCGCCGCCTGATCACATCATTGCCCGATCGGTTGGCCGACCGGGTAGAGAAGATGGGATGATCATGGGCGGTGGGCCCGACAAGAAAGGTGTTCCCATGAAGATCGTTGTCGACTACGACCTGTGCGAGAGCAACGCAATCTGCATGCAGATACTCCCAGAAGTCTTCGAGGTTCGAGACGACGATTTCCTCTACGTGCTCGACGAGAGTCCGGCCGAGGAACTCCGCCCGAAAGTCGAGGAGTGCGTCAACCGGTGTCCGAAGCAGGCCATCTCGATCGAAGGCTGATGCTCCGACACCAGTCGCTGTTGATGTCGTGATCCCGCCGCGATCGGTCACCATCGTCGGAGCGTCACTTGCGGGCCTGAGGGCCGCGGAGACACTCAGGCGCGAGGGCTACGACGGGTCGATCACCATGATCGGTGATGAGCCCCACCTACCGTACGACCGGCCGCCTTTGTCGAAGCAGATTCTGTCGGGTGAGTGGCCACCGGAACGATCGGGACTCACGTCTGCCGAGGCGTTGGCCGACGCGGGGATCGAACTGCTCACCTCGAAGAGGGCGATCGGTTTCGACTTGGCCACCAGGCAACTCGAGTTCGGCGACGGTGGCACTCTTGTCGTTGATGGTCTGATCTTGGCCACCGGGGCAAGATGTCGACGGCTGCGGGCCACCGATCACTTGGCGGGGGTCCACGTGCTGCGGGGCCTCGACGATGTCGAGGGGCTGCGACGCGAGCTCGACACGGGTCCGTCCCGGGTGGTGGTGGTAGGTGCCGGGTTCATCGGAGCTGAGGTCGCGGCCACCGTGCGTACCGCCGGATTCGAGGTGACGCTGGTCGAGGCCGAGGCCACACCTCTGGCCCGGGTTCTCGGATCCGAAATCGGTGAGGTTTGCGCGGAGATCCATCGAGACCACGGCGTCGATCTTCGCACCGGGGTGGGGGTGGTGTCGGTCGAGGGCTCCCGCCGCGTCGAGTCCGTTGGGTTGTCGGACGGCAGCCGGGTGGCGGCCGACATCCTGGTGGTCGGAATCGGGGTCGTTCCCAATACCGAGTGGCTCGAGGATTCGGGCCTCACCATCGACAACGGTGTCGTCTGTGACCAGACCAGCCTGGCCGCTCCGGGAGTGGTAGCCGCCGGCGATGTGGCCCGGTGGCCGAACCCTCGGTTCAACGAGGTCATGAGGGTCGAACACTGGGACAATGCCGTCGAGCAGGGGGCCCACGCGGCCCGTCGGCTTCTGGTCGACGACTCCGCGGCCGTCGCGTTCGCCCCGGTGCCGTGGTTCTGGTCCGATCAGTACGACCGCAAGATCCAGATGGCCGGCCGAGGACGCCCCGGCGACGAGATGCACCTCGCAACCGGTAGTTTCGCCGAGCGGCGTTTTGCGGTCCTCTACGGAAGAGCCGGCCGACTGGTCGGGGTGGTCGGGTTCAACCGGCCCAGACACGTGATGCGCTACAAGTCGATGATCGAGGACGGAGTCTCGTTTGAGAATGCAGTTTCCGCAGATGTGTGAGCACAGCCGGTGACCACCATGGCGGTGGTGATGCTCGTGATTGCCGGCACCGTGGCGTTGATCGACTGGTGGTCGGTGGCCACCGATCGCCTCAACGTCGAGTTCATGGCCAAGCCGCTGGTGATGATCCTGATGATCGGGGTCGCGCTGGCCATCGACACCAACGACAACGTCTCGCGTGGTCTTGTGATCTCGGCGCTGGGAGCGTCGCTTGTCGGCGACGTCGTGCTCATGACCCCCGATGCCCGATTCGAACTCGGGCTCTTCTCATTTCTCATCGCCCATGTTCTCTACGTGTTGGCGTTCATCGACCGCGTGCATCTGGTCCCGGCCCTGGTGGCCGGAGCAGCGATCGTTCTGGCCTCATTGTTGATCGTTCCTCCGATCGTGAGGGCAGTGGTGTCGCAGAGCAGATTCCTGGCCGGGGCGGTGGTTCTCTACATGTTGGCTCTGTCGGCTACAGCGGTGGTGGCCGCGTCGTCGGGAATCCTGGTGGCAGCGTTGGGGGCTGCGGCGTTCTTCATGTCTGATTCGCTGTTGGGCTGGGGTCGTTTCGTCGGTCCGACTCCGGGCGGCCGCAAGCTGGTGATGATCACCTATCACTTCGGACAACTGGGATTGGTCACATGGCTCGCGTTCGTCTGACGTTTTCGTTCCTGGCCGTCTCGTTGGTGGCCGCCGCGTGTGGTCGCCCCGATCCCGGATTCGACAATCTGTCGCTGCGGTCGGCGATCCCGCCCGCTCTGGTTCCGGATGATCCGTCTGTGGTCACCAATGTCACGTGTCCCGAAGTTCACACCTCGGAGGCGGTCACGATCACGTGCGAAGCAGCGATAGCGGGTCAACCGATCAAGGTGACGGTCTCGATAGACCCTGATGGCACCGCCGGTATCGAGTCCGACTCGACCCTGATCGACCTGGCAGGTGTGGCTGCGGCGGCCCAAGAGAGATTCACCGGCGACCTCGGTGTCGACTCGTCGGTCGAGTGTCCCGGTTCGGTGGTGGTCAGCGTCGCCGACCTCACCTTCGGATGCACCGCGACCGACGACACGGGGGTGTCGCGGGATCTTGTGGTCACGGTCGTCGACGACTCGGGCGGATGGGTGATCGATTTCGCTCACTGACGAACGAGGGGTGGCGATGTTGCGCTGGTAACCTTCATGAGCCCGCATTTGCCGGGTGAGTCGTGTTGCCCATCGACAGATGGCCCACGGCCAGAGCCGCCAAAGGCGGCACCGCCGTAGCTTTCGCATCGCGGAGCATGCAGCCGGGTCAAATACCCCTCAGAAGGAATAAAATGGCAGTCAACCTGCGCCCAAAATCCGAAACGATCGCCGAAATGGCGAAGGCGTTCAATCTCGCCGAAAACGACACCGGTTCTCCCGAGATCCAAGTCGCATTGCTTTCGGAACGCATCACTCATCTCACCGAGCATCTGAAGTCCCACAAAAAGGACCATCACAGCCGGAGAGGCCTGTTGATGCTGGTGGGTCGACGCCGTCGTCTCCTCGACTACATCAAGGACAACGACGTAGAGCAATATCGAGCAGTCATCGCACACCTAGGTCTGCGACGCTGAAAAAATGTGAGGAGCGACCCTGAGGGGTCGCTCCTTCCGGTTTGTCCGACGGGTTGCTCGCCCCGAAGACCAACCCGACGAATCCCAGTGAAAAATCAAGAGCACGGCGAGTCGGTGCTAGTCGCATGTTTCTCAGCCAATCGCCGCCCACACGTTGGGTGGCCATGGCGGGAGCGATATGCGACTGGGAACTGACAGAACCGTGCCAGATGATCGGGCCAAAGGCCCGACAGGAGCACACAATATGTCCAATCCAATCAAGGTCTCCGGCGCGTTCACCCGCGGCGAAGGCAAGGAAATCAGTTTCGAGACCGGAAAGCTGGCCAAACTGGCCGGCGGCTCGATCACCGCCCAGATCGGCGACACCGTGGTGCTGGTCACCGCAACCGGGGCCAAGACCCCTCGTGAAGGGGCCGACTTCTTCCCTCTCACGGTCGACATCGAGGAGCGTATGTACGCCGCGGGTCGCATCCCCGGCTCGTTCTTCCGCCGCGAGGCCCGCGCCGGCGAGCGCGCCATCCTCACCTGCCGTCTGATCGACCGCCCGTTGCGGCCGGCGTTCCCCAACGGATTCCGCAACGAGGTCCACGTGGTGGGCACCGTTCTCGGGGCCGATCAACACAACCCCTACGACGTGGTCGCTCTCAATGCCGCCTCGCTCGCGCTTTCCATCTCACCCATCCCGTTCGACGGGCCTCTCGGAGCCGTGCGAATCGCCTGGTCCCCCGAGGGTGAGTGGATTCCGTTCCCGACCTACGAAGAGGGCGAGGAATCAGCCTTCGAGATGGTCGTGGCCGGCCGCATGATCGACGACGACGACGTCGCGGTGATGATGGTCGAGGCCGGCGGCACCGGTAAGAGCTGGGAACTCTACGAGTCCGGCACCCCCAAGGTCGACGAGGATGTCCTCGCCGGTGGCCTCGAGGCCGCCAAGACCTGGATCCGCGAGGTCATCGAGACCCAGCAGGAGCTCATCGAGGCCTTCGGACCCGTCGAGAAGATGGACCCGCCGGTCACCGTCGACTACACCGACGAGATCTTCGCAGCAGTTGAGGCTGCCGGTGCCGATCGCATCGCCGCCACCCA
>JAJRXJ010000152.1 GCA_024276355.1 Actinomycetes bacterium
GCTTGGCCGCCGAGCGTGTACGCAATGTCTTGCCAAGCAGCCTCGTCGATGGCGGCGATCGCTGTTTTCATGTTGGCGTGGAGGCGCACGGTGATCGACCATGCGGCGCCGTGGGCGTCGAGACGATCCACGAGTTTCCAGGACCAGAACCCCGAATCGGCCCGCACTGTCAACGGTGAGCGGGTCCCGTTTGATGGTCCAGTTGCTATGAGAGCATTTTCTGGTTTCGGTTGGCCCAGTTTAGGGCGTATTCGGTTGGGGTTTGTTGGCTCAGCGATGAGTGGGGTCGGTGTTGGTTGTAGTCGATGCGGTGGTCTTCGATGATCACTCGTGCTTCGAGCAGCGAGTCGAAGTGCCACAGGTTCAACAGTTCGTCACGCATACGTCCGTTGAACGATTCGATCCAGGCGTTCTGCCAGGGCGATCCCGGGTCGATGAACACGGCGTCGACATGGCAGAACTGGCACCAGTCAGCGATGGCCTGCGATACGAACTCGGGCCCGTTATCGAACCGAACGAATGCTGGGGCGGTGCCGCGTTCCACGCAGACCCGATCCAACACTGCAACTACATAGTCGGCGTCGATCGTGCGGTCGACGACGATCGCCAAGCATTCGCGGGTGTACTCGTCGATGATGTTGAGGATCTTGATCGTGCGCCCATCCGCGGTCGTGTCGAACTGGAAATCGAGGGCCCACAGGGCGTTCGGGCAGATCGGAACCATTGATCCGACCGGCACACCGATCCCGGTGAGACGCTTCTTACGTTTGCGTTGAGGCACCCGTAGGCCCTCGTCACGCCACAGCCGGCGTACCCGTTTGTCGTTGATCAGATGGCCTTCGTCGCGTAGACCCTTCGCGGCACGACGCCATCCCCACCGGGGACGACGTTTCGAGAACGCCCGCAGCCACACCCTGACCTCGGCCTCATCCCCGGAAGGCACCGGTGCTTCCAGTCGCTGGGTTGACCGCGGCTGACCAACCACTTTGCATGCCCTTCGCTGCGACACCCCGAACTCGTTTTCCAGAACCTTGACGGCTTGGCGGCGACGGTTCGGGGTCACCATTTTTGATCATTGAGATGCTTCAACATGTCGATATCGAGCGCCTGATCCGCCACGATCCGTTTCAACCGGACGTTCTGCGTCTCCAACTCCTTGAGCCGTTTAGCGTCATCGGCTTTCATCCCGCCGTACTGGGCAAGCCACCGATGCCACGACGACTCAGCAATCCCAAACTGCCGGCACACCTCCTCGATCGTCATACCACCAGCCATCAGCTTGTGGCCCTCCGCCAACTTGCGGATGATCTGCTCAGGCGTATGACGCCTCCGTCTCTTCGTCATGGGGTTCATTGTCCTTCCTGCCGCCCTCGGCGGCAACGGACTCCCACAACAACTGGCTCACCCCACGGGACTCAGCTCAACGGACCCGGCGACCCGGCCCGTTTCAGTATTGCGACGAGTTCGTCAACGAAACGCACCACACCGCGGGCGGTGTTCGCTGAGCCGTGGCGCATCCGGGCGAACAGCACTTCGCCGGTCCCGGCCCGGGTCGCGAGCAGCGGGTGATAGCCGAGCACTTTCGTGTAGCCGTAACCCGTGCCCTGTTTCGCTTTGCCGTGAACTTCGCAGATCGTCGAGTCGAGATCCACGACCAACGCTTCGTCGCCGGGCCCCGCGCCGGCTCGCCAGGCCCGGGCCAACGCCCGGGCCAGCACAGCGTCGAGTTGGCGGATGTGACCGAACGTGAACGACCGCAAGAAACTGCCGATCGTTGATGGGGCCATCACCTTGAACCCCAACACTCGCTGGGTCGCTCCGGCACGCAACATGTTGCAGTGATCGATATGGGTTCCGCCGGCGATCATCGCCGCGACCAGCGTCAGGACCTTGCGGCCCGGCCGCGAAGAACCCGTCTTCACCCACGTGTTGATCAACGCCTCAAGACCCAGCCGGGCCATCAACGTGGCCGGCACCAACAACCCCGCGTTGGCAACAATCCCGCCATGATCAAAGGTCGCTCGCAACCGGTCGATTCTGCGCGAAGATGACGACACAGAAAGTGCCTCCTGTAGTTGCGTGGTTGTTGACGTAGAACATCAACAGACTCCCAGCTCAGGAGGCCTTTCTGGTGGACGCGGCCACCATCACCTCATCAGAACACCGGTGGATCGAGGCTAAGCGCCAGAAGCATGGAAACTCACTCGTCCGCCATCGTGAAACAGGCGAGCATGCCGGCTCCCAGCGGACCCGTAGTCGCGCCAATCGAAGACCAACTGGCTGCACCTGAGCTCGAACTCACCCGGTTCGTTCTTCGAAACCTCGGGGTCAGCAAGGATGAGGTGCAGCTGGCCGTCCAGCTCGACGAAGAGCTTGTTGTTGCGATCCGCCGACCAGGTCAACCTGTGCATGTTGTCGTAGGGACGACCGAACCAGCCATCGGGCAGCTCAACCGATGCCGTGAGCGCTGTCGCGAACCAGTCCGCAAGAGACTCGGCGGCGCTCATCCGCCCACCAGCCAGGCCGGATCAACCCTGGGGATGTACACCTGATTGCCGCCACCGAGGAGCGCGCCGCCGCCTGGGAGTGACTGTCCAGCCGTTACTCCTTCGAAGATGGTCGTTCCAGCGGGGACACGGATCGCTGCGACGTCGGTTGCCGTATTCCCCCACGCTGGGTTGAGCGCCGAGTCCAGTTGCGACTGGAGAGGCCCAGACGGCGGGGTCCGCGTCCAGTAGGGCCCGATTTCGCTGGCACTGCCGCCGTACGCCCGGTAAAGCGTGGTCTCCTCGGCGAGCGAAATCTGGGTATAAGAGCCGCTTCGGAATGACCCGACCACTTCGTCAGCGTTTCGGAGCGAATGAAGCGGCCCAGGGTTCGTCGGGCCATACGGTGGCGATCCTGGGGCAACAAGATCAGACGCGAGTCGTGAAAGTGAGGCCCGCTCCCCGGCAGACCAACCCGCCACCGCATCTGGCAGAGCGCTGGCTGGGGGCCGATCAAGGCTGTCAACCGATGCTGGTGCAATGTTGGGCGCGGCGTCATAGCTGAAGATTCCGGCGTCAAGGGCGAGCGTGTCGGACGGCGCCGCGGCAACTGAAGCTGCCGACACCGCACCAAGGAGTAGAGCCAGCACCGAAAGAAGCGGGACAATCGCACTCGCCCGCCTCATTGCTCCAAGCCCAGTTCGGCCCAGACTCGGTCGCGAAGACCGAGCAAGTGAGTTGAAGCTCCCTTCAGCTCGGCCAAGAGATCCTTGTCACCAACAGCGAAGCTGCTTGCTAGCTCTAGGAGATCTTCTTCACCAGATTCATCAATCACGCGGATCGCAGGCTCAATGATCCATTCATCGCGTTCCAGACGAAGCTCCAATGCGAAGCTCACCGCTTTGCCGTCGACGAGTTCGGCATCGGCAAACCACTCGACCCGAACATGCTCGGTGGAGGATACCCACACCGGATGGACCGCTGATTTCACGAACTCCCGGCGACGGAGCCAGATCGCAAGGTCACGAAAGCCATCCGAGACATCGCCCAGGGCACCAACGACTTGGCCGGCCATCTCGGGCGGCGTCACTTTGGGAACTTCCCGCGCGATGCCTCTATCACCGCATCCCGCACCACGCCCGGATTCACATCGAACACGGAAACGTGGCCAGGCGGCACCCCATCCGGAATAACAGAACCAGGCGGCAGCAGTTCCGTGTCGACACCGAAGAACGGCTTTCCAGGTTGAAGAACCGGTCGCTGCCCTGGGGCCAAAGGCCACGGATTCGAAATCGAATCACGGAACGACAGCATCCCGCCATCGGTTGGCCTGGGCGCCAGGTTGCTAGGGCTTGGTGAACCCCCACGATAGATGACTTCCGGAACTGGCGTTCTTGGGGCAACTGAACAGCATCCAACCTCAGGCGCGACAACCTCGGCCAGCGCCGGCTGACCCAACCCGACAACCGCAAACAGCAGCGCCGCAACGAAACCGATCAGCCGTCCGATTCCTGCTCCTTCACGTACTGATCGATATCGATCACACCGCCAAACTCAGCGAGCGCCCTGACCCATCGAGCATCGATCGGAACCCCCGGGCCGACATCGTCGTCGGGCCCGATGTATTGGACAAGCCGCAGAAGGGCCGCGTCAGGCTTGGGGCCCTCGGATCCCAGACGGGCGAGGGTCGGACTCGCCGCAATCCACAGCTCATCCAGGAGAAGCTCCGCCGAGGATCCCCTCATGCTCCGGTCTCCGATGATCGCCAGAGTTCCGCCAAGCGTATTTGGCCGCAGGAGAACCGGTTCGGGCAGCGTGGCCGTCAAGTCAGCGGCCTCGATCGTGAGGAAGGTTAGAACCAGTTCGGCTTGGCGTCGTGCCTGGGACATCATCCAGCCCCTGGAACCCGGTGGCCTGTCTCAACGATATTCCCTGTGGACTTCTCCACTAGATAGATGGCGTCGCCTTCGCGGAAGACATCGAAGCGCGAAATCTGCGCTCCCTCGCCGAGGATGTCGTACTTGAACTGATGAACCGATGTGCCGACTGCGTCCTCGATCTGCGACGTCGTGAGCCTTTTCAGGTTTCCAGGATTCGGGCATGTGTTGTGTACGAGAACCTCTTCGCCACCTGCGACGACGTAGTAGGTGTGAACCCCGTCAACGGTGAGGTTGTAAGCGGTCGTCATATGCGCAGATCCCCAATCGATGCCCTCGACGGTGAGCAGGTCACCGTCCCAAGAAACGAGCAGGTCACCGGCATCGAGCGCGTCAGCCCGCTGCCATTGATCGTCGGTCGCGTTCCAGAACGGGTGGTCCTGTGTCGTAGTCACATCGAAACCACCAACCCCAAGATTCACAAGGGTGTCTGGATGCACCCACAGGTGAGTGACCTCACGGGCACCGCGTTCACCGGTCTCAGGATCCGCAGCCAACACCCAATCCCCGACCACAACCTTTGAGATCGGTTTCGTCGTGCCGTCAGCCATCAACACCTCGGTCTCAGCTGAGAACGAACACAAAGCCCGGGCCGCATCGTCCAGTAGCCCGTTTGGGGCAGGCAGCTTTCCTGGTGTCGCTGCAACCTTGCTTAGGGCTTGCAGCCGGGTGAGGATCGAGATTCCGGCGTCCGCCATCCCGATCGCGATTGCTATGTCGTTGGCTCCGCTATCGAAACCAAGCAGCGTCTCCGATAATGGCTCCATAAACGGGCTCGAGCACGGACCACCATCGCATCCTGCGGTCTCATAGACCACACCGTCTCGTTGAACCCGACCCTGTTTCCATAGGTCCTCAAGGAGCACTTCGGCGAACGCTACCTCATCGCAGGCCAAGCACGGTGCCTCTCCGGTCGCTGCTACCGGAAGGACCGTCGAGTCGCCGCCTTGCCTCTTCTCTATCTCCAGCGCAACGGAGATCGGATCGAAACCGCCGACATATACAGATCCAGCATCAGCCAAGCGGTCCCTGTACCGGTTTTCGAGCTGAGCGGTCTTGGCTCGATGTCGTTTGAATTGATCAACTTCCGAACCGCGGGTCCCGGACTGAGAATATACCGTCTCAACGATCGCTCCTATCGCGGCGCTCGTCGCTGCCGGAACTCGTCGACCGCGAGACGGCTGCCTACCTGCGTATCCGCGATACTTGAGGTCTGACGAGTAGCTCATGGTCCGGGTCGATCTACGCGAGCGTTGGATGCTGGTGAACCCGTCGATTCCGAGCCGTCCGTCTGGGTCGAAGTATCGGAGTGGGTTGTTGTTGGCGTAGGTGTACCGGTTGAGACTGACCGGTGTGGCGAGTTCTCCGTAGATGGTGTCTCGGCTGTTGAACGTCGCGGTCGCTGGGGTGTACCAGCGGGCCCCCATCCACACATCACCGGTTTCTGGTGACGTCCAGTCACCTTGGTATCCGACGTTCAAACCGGTACCGGTTTGCCCGGCCGGGGTCCCGAACGGGTCATACAGGCTCGACGCTGCGGTAGTGCCGTCGGTGTTGAGTCGACTGGTGAGATCACCGTGACGGTCAAGGACCGCCAAAGTTGTTGACCCTGCCTGGTTGATCGACGTGAGTCTCCCACCCGGGGTACGGCCATAGGTGGCCGTACCGTCACCAAC
>JAJRXJ010000153.1 GCA_024276355.1 Actinomycetes bacterium
CACCTCGTTGGCGGAGCCCGTGATCTGGCCGACTGCGGATTGCGCAATGTGGACCACAGTCGATGCAGTGTCGCGGGCCCGACGGGGGTCGGCCGGCCACATGGACAACTCGCCGGCAAGGCGGCGGGCGGTTCCGGCCTGACGCCGGACGAGATGGCCGAGCGTGCGCGAGGCCGAATCGACCAGGTTCGAGGCCGGATTCGGCGACTCATCCGCGGAGCCGGAGGCCACGGCCTCGGCGATTATCGCGTCGAGATCGACTTCGGGCGGTAGCTCCGCTTCACGGCTTGTCTCCTGGAACATCTCGGCCATCCGCAATTGCCCCATGCCATCGGCGACCGTGTGGTGCATGAGTGTCCACAGGGCACCACGTCCATCAGACAGGCCGGTGATGAGCACGAAGCGCCACAGCGGACGGGTTCGGTCCAGAGGTTCCTCATAGAGCCTTGACACCAGGTCGAGGAGTTGCCGATCGGTGCCGGGCTCGGCCAGCCGAAGTTCCCGGATGTGGTAATCGAGATCGAACTCAGGGTCGGGAACCCAGCTTGGTGGCGAGAGTCGCCCTAGACCGGGGGCCACCTTTTCACGCAGCCTGGGGGTGATGGCAACGGCCCGGCGGATTCGGCGACGGAACTGTGAAGGATCAACCGGACGATCGAGTATGACCACGGCACCGCCGTTCGGGTTGAGCCAAGGGTCCTTCTCGATGTTCCACATGAGCGCCTCATGGTCGGACATGCTCTGCTCGAACCGCATCTCGCGAGGATTGTTCATGAGTTGGTCCCGGGTCGTCGATCGATCTCAGCGTCGGGGTCGCCCGAGTATCCCGGCGGATAGGTGAGTGCCAGCTCTTCCGGTGTGGGTTCATGACGCCGGTGGGCTTCTTCGGGCAGCAGGGCGCTGATCGCGGCCATGATGGCCTCGGTGTCGGCTTCAGTGTCGTCGTAACCGAGTTTCACCGGCTTGCCTACGGTGACCGACACCAGTGGCCGGTCGGTAAGCGACATCCGAGGCAGTCGCGAGCTACGGGGCCACACCTTTTCGGTGCCCCACAGCCCCACCGGGATCACTGGCGCATGGGTCATGGCCGCCAGACGGGCAGCCCCCCAGCGCCCCTTCAGCTCAGGATCGAAGAACGCCGGACCCCGCGGGATGGTGCCCTGCGGCGCAAGCATCAGCAGTTCCCCGCCACGCAGGGCCTTGGCAGCGTGTCTCAACGGCTCATCGGACCCGCTCGCGCGCTCGACCCTGATGCCCCCCAGCCACTTGGCGAGATTTCCGATGATCGGGGCGTCGAACACCTCCTTCTTTCCGAGACCCCTCACAGAGCGGCCAACTCGGGCCACGAGGAGAGCCAGAGCACTGGGATCGAAGTAGCTGCGATGGTTGAACACGAGGATCGCCGGGCCCGACTCGGGAATGTTGTGGATGTCGTTGAACTCGAACTGGGCCAGCGGTGCCACGATCTCGGGTCGAAGCAACGGTCGTGTCCAGGCCTGCAACTCGCGCCCCGCGATCTTGGCAACTCCCTCGGCGACGTCGAGGTGACGGACCGGCCAGGAGCGCAGCGCCGCCAATGCCCTGAGCTGTGGGTCGGGATTCACCGCCGTGGGGTGTCCGACGGCATCCAGAAGGGGTGCATCGAAGTAACTGTCGGAGTACGCGTAGCTTCTCGAAAGGACGACAGAATTCTCGGCCGCCCACTGCTTGACGGCGTCGAGCTTGGCCGGACCCCACACGAACGGACCATCGAGTTCGCCGGTGAACTCACCGCCTTCGCTGCACCAGCGGGTGGCGACGACGTCGTCGAACCCGAGGCGTCGAGCGAGCGGTCGGACGAACGGTTCCGGGGAGGTCGTGGCCAGCACCAGAACGCGTCCGGCTTCACGGTGCTCGTCGATCAGCTGGGGAGCAAACGGCTGAATCATCCCCGCGAGCTCCTCGGCAGCTGCCCCCATGGCCTTTTCCACGTCGGCGACGTTCCAACCGGCCGCAGCCCGGCCACTCAGCCGGGCCGGCTGCATCATGAACCAGTTTTCACCGAAGGTCTCGTAAAACCTCATGAAGGCGTCTGCAAACGGGATCTCCCGACCCGAGGTGATCCCGGCCTCGGCCAGATGCCTTTGGAAAACGGTGGCCGAAGAACCAGATATGAGGGTTCGGTCCAAGTCGAATATTGCTGCTGTCGGCATGCCGGCTCGCTCGCTTCCGGGGGCTTGCGCCCGATGTTCTGTCCGAAGCGTAGGCGACCGATGCGCCTACCGTTCGTGGTCGGAGTTCCAGTCTTCGATGCATCGCTCGGAAAGAGGTATCACCCATCCGGCCCGGCGACCATCGCGCTGTGAAATGTGAAGACTCGCCGGGATGCGCCGATCGAACGAAGCGTTGTAGGCGCTCCCGTTCCTCGACAGGTGCTCCCAGTGGGAGGAGTACGCGAACCCTGTCGGGCCAACGATGTGGCGGGCGGCCCGCCCGATCCCCCGGGGCGTGAACTTCGCGCCCTGTCGGCGGGCCGAGAGTTCGGCGCGAAAGGCCCTGATTCGTCTCATTGGTGCATCTCCGGTGGGGAATGGCGTGAAACGTGACACCGTTTCTAGCGGGCATTCTCCCACGCGTCCATGAGCTTGGACTGGTCACCACGCGCTGAGGCCACAAGTTCGCTGATCGTTCCGGAGAGTGCGGCGGCATCGGCGAACGAAACACCGAAGAGCATTCGGTCGCCGGACTTCGCCAAACGTGAATGGCGAATCACCACGGTGCCCCTTCGGTCGTCGCCGATGGCTATCACCAGTCGATCACCGGTGCGACGTGGGGTCGGCAGGGCGACTTCGATGAGCGCGCCCTGCAGGGAGAGATTCAGCAGCCTGGCCGGCTCGCTCACCTCACGCGACTTGCCGACCAGCTTTCTGACCTGGCGTACATCCCACCGGATCGGGACATCGAGATCGATGGGATGTCGGGGAAGTAATCGCCCCAGTCCTGAAGGATCACTACGCATGTCGACACCATCGGCTGATTCCGGCTGGAGTGAAGCGGATCGGTGACCGGTGGGATCGCGACGTGCATGTATTGTCGTCAGCCAATCGACCATCAGAGGTGACCGTGAGCATCGTCCACAAGAGTCCGCTACCCGACGTTGAGATTCCCGATCAAACGATCACGTCGTTCGTTTTGCGCAAGGCCGACGAGATTCCCGACAGGATCGCCCTGACCGACGGCGCCGACTCCTCGTACACCTACGCCGAGCTGTCGTCGGCGATCCACAGCCTGGCCGGGGGCCTTCGGGCTCGTGGTTTCGGAACGGGTGTCACGCTCGCGGTGATGGCACCGAACATTCCCGAATACGCGGTGGTGTTCCACGGTGCGGCC
>JAJRXJ010000154.1 GCA_024276355.1 Actinomycetes bacterium
GGCGTTCTGGTTCGACTCGCTCGGGTGCGCTCTGGGCGGGAGTGAGCAGGAGGATGCGGTGATCCTGCTGGCCCATCATCGCGAGATGGCGGGCAAGGCCCAGGGGGCTTGTACCTGCTTCGTGTCGGGGTTCAAGACCAATCCGGTGGACGCTGCCCTGCTCAACAGCCACATGATCCGGTCGATGGATTTCAACGACATCTACTGGAAAGCCGACCCGAGCCACCCGAGCGATATCCTCGGGGCGCCCCTGGCTCTGTGCGAGTTCAAGGGGCTCGGCGGCAAAGACCTGATCCTGGCGACGGTCATCGCCTACGAGATCGAGATGAGGCTCGTCGAGATCGGTCGGCCGGGCGTGCGAGAGTATGGGTGGCACCATGCGACGCTGACGGGATTCGCGTCGCCGTTTTCGGCCGGGCGTGTGCTCGGGCTGAGTGTCGAGCAGATGGTCAACGCGGTGGGGATTTGCGCGAGCCGGACGGGTTCGCTCGGTGCGGTGACGGCCGGCAAACTCACGAATATGAAGAACACCGTCGATCCGTGGACAGCCCGCATGGGTGTCGAGTCGGCGATGCTGGCCGCCCGCGGGTTCTCGGGGCCCGAGCACATCTTCGACGGCAAGGAAGGGCTCTTTCATGTCTTCGGGCACAGCGTTCATGACGGCAAGCCCTGCTCGTTTGATGCCGAAGCGTTGCTTGCAGACCTGCCCGCTTCACCGGGCGCTCATTACCGCATCGTCGATTGCGGCATGAAGAGTTTCCCGATCGAGGCGCTCAGCCACGCGCCGCTGACGGCGATGATGAAGTGTGTCGCGGAAAACGGGATCAAGGCGGAGGATGTGGCCGAGATCAAGGTCGAGGTGATCGCGCGGGCTGCGGATATTCTCGGCGACCCGCACAAGTATCGTCCGACCGGCAAGGAGACAGCGGACCATTCGTTGCCGTACTGCATGGCGGTGGGGCTTGTTGATGGCATGGTCACGCCGCTGCAGGTCAAAAACGAACGGATCGCGGACAAGAGCCTCGAGCCGATCATGGACATGGTCAAGGTTGTGCCCAACGACGAGTTCGAGGCGTTGTTCCCGGAGTATCAGCCGAGCCGCGTGACGCTGACGCTCAAGGATGGGCGCACATTCGACAAGCGTGTCGATGTGCCCAAGGGCGACCCACGCGACCCGATGACGATCGACGAGATCGCGGTCAAGGCCCGGGCCCTGGGCAAGGAGATCGTCGGCGAGGATCGAGTGGATGCGATTCGTGACTGCGTGCTTGGGCTGGAGAAACTGGAGACGGTTGAGCCGTTGATGACACTGATGACGAGGTAGGGCATGCCGGATGACGCTGGATCAACGAGCCACGACCGCAAGGGAGTGGTCCTTGTCGTGCGTGTGTCTGGGTTCTTTGGCCAGAACTTTCATACCCCCCCCGTTTCGATCGCCAGTGCTCCCGGTCGGGTGAATCTCATCGGCGAGCACACGGACTACAACGACGGGTTCGTGCTTCCGATGGGGATCGGGCTGCGGACCTGTGTCGCCATGGGGCCGAGCGGGGACGGGCGGTGGCACTTCGCCAGTGAGCATCAGCCAGAAACCATCGTGTTTGAGCGCACGGCAGTGGGGGATACAGCGCGGCGCGACTGGACGAGTTACATTCGCGGCGTGATCGCGGGTTTCTTGGCTGCCGGGCATGAAGTTGAACCTGTGTGCGTGGCTGTGGCCGGTGATGTGCCGGTCGGGTCCGGGCTCTCGAGTTCGGCTGCCCTGGAGGTGGCGTCGGCGTCGGCGCTTGAAGCCATGCTTGGGGTTGCGTTCGACCCGATGGAAAAGGCTCTGCTTTGTCAGAAGGCTGAGCATGAGTTTGCGGGCGTGCCCTGTGGGCTCATGGATCAGGTGGCGTGTGTGTTTGGTGATTCCGACAGTTCTCGGGCCGGTTGGAAACCTGCCCCACCGGCTGCCCGGCCTGCCGAGCCGGGCGGGGCGATCCTGCTCGATTGCCGCACGCTTGAAGTTCGCCGTATCCCCATTGACCCTGCTTGGGTTCTGGTGATTGACTCGGGTATCGGGCACGCCCATTCGGGGGGGGAGTATGCAGCCCGGCGTCTTGAATGTGAACAGGCGGTCGAATCCTTGCAGGCCGACGGGTTTCCGGTCAAAGCTCTGCGAGACGCAACACCCGTCATGCTCGAAGCCATCCGGGGCGACGACCTGCTGTATCGCCGTGCCCGGCATGTCGTGACTGAAAACGCTCGAACCCTCGAAGCGGCTGCCTTGTTCGAATCTACCGCGCCGGATCGGTTGACCCGCCTGGGCCAACTCATGAACGAATCGCACGCGAGCCTGCGCGACGACTTCGAGGTCAGCACGCCCGAACTGGATCGGCTTGTGGAGATGGCGTGTGCCCAGCCGGGCATTCATGGTGCCCGCATGACCGGCGGTGGGTTCGGCGGGTGTGTTGTGGCGCTTGTCGAGCCGGGGAAAGCGCAGGCGACAGGTCGGGCCATCGTTGAGGTATCGCCCGGTGCAAAGGTGCGGTTTTCGTGTTGAGCGGTTGCGGACCGAATCCGGATCGGCCGAGTGTCATTCGCCCGGTGAAGGCGGCGGGATGAACGACATCGAGAACTGTGAGCCATAGATCGGATATTGCGCCCGGCACCGATACCCCCGGAACTTGCGATGGTCCCACCCGCGTTTTTCGCAGACCAGCGCGATGATCTCGGAGTAGTGGGGCACTTCGCTGGCCCGGAAGGAGGCGGTGTCCCACCCAAGGAACTCGATTGTCTCAGCGACATCGAGGCGATCGACCTCGCGGGCCGGGTCGTTCATGTCGACGGTTCCACCTAAGGCCGTGTCATAGACAAGCAGCGTCGGCTCAAGACCCGGGAACGCATCCTCGTGCAAAAGAACATCAAAGACGAGCGTTTTGACCGGTGTTGCGATCTCGGATGAGGGCCCGCATCGGCCAGGTCCACCTTCAATGGCATAGGCCGGCATGCACCTTGGCGTGACTTCTGCCACATACAGGTCCGCAGCCGAAGCAGGCCCGATCTGCTCACTGTCAAGCATGTAGCACAGAGTCGTTCCGAGTTGACGCACTTTCATGCGGGGCACCGGATCGGAGCAGAACTGTTCGAGGATGAGTCCGTCGAGGTCTTCTGCCGGCGTACCATCGAGCGTCAGCCGGGGCTTGCCTCGAGCGGTTGGACCGATCTGCCCGGACCAGAAATGAATGGGAGGCCCGGGTCGAATGCGACGGAGCCCGAGCGAACCGAGTACCCAGACTCCGTCAAGTGTCTTTCCGTCACCGGATGGATGAACGACGGCGGTCGTCACCGCGACATCGGCCATAACCCCCTTGAGTTGGGCCATGCCGCGAAAGACCGCCTGTTTGTTTCCGGTCTCGAATCGTTCCCGGGCATCGGGCAGCCAGGCGCTGATGATCCCGTCGAGCGAGATTCGATCCCCGGCATCAACGCGGATAAGTCTCTCGAACTCGCGTACCGCCGAGTCTGCTTCGCGGATGAGATTCGGCGAAACGCTTCTCCTGGAGGCGGCTCTGAGCAGTTGCTGCAAGGAGGCCGGGCCTGGCATCAGATAGGCGACCGCGAGTGGATCTTTTTTCGACGATGCTTTCAAAGTCCTGCTGGACAAGTCTTTAGAGACTCCGAGGACTCTGGAAAGTTCCTGAGGTCGATGCGGTCCACCGGGTACGGCTTCGATGACATCCCGAAAACTAACCGATAATCTTTCGCCAATGCGTCCAATTCTGGCGTAGAGGTCGCTATGGGCGGGATTTGATTCGGCGTGTGTATCTAGACTTGCCATTGACACAAGGTACACACCTGTGGTTGGCTTGTCAACAATCAAATAATATCTCAGTGAGAATGGCATGAGAAATATTTGAGTTTGCTATTGACACGCTCTGCGTGTTTCGCTAACTTGCACCACAGGCTGTTTCACGCACTGATCAAGCACGAAGCAGAGAAACAGGACAGATTCGGTTCATATTCATGAGAGGAGATTCAAATGGCGAATTTCAGTAGTTCACGGAAACGGTCGGCAAGCTTGGCCGGGGGGCTCGTTGCCCTGCTCACAGCATTCAGCGGAACGGCGGTCGCCGGGCCAACCGGAGCGGTCGGTGACATTTATGTCATCGGAGCGACAGATCTCGGGTTCGGGTTCGAGTCCCCAGCGGTGCTTCAGTACGACGGGCAGACCGGTGAGCTCGTTGGTTCCTTCGCAAGCCGTATCGGCGGGCAGTTCAACGGCATGACCTGGGGGACCAATGGAAACCTCTACACCAGCTGGCAGGGAAGCTTCGGCCGATGGCGCATCCGCGAGTTCAACGGGCAGACCGGTGAGTTCATCCAGGATGTCATCACTTACAATGTCGGCGATTTTTCCGCCGCCAAGGGCATGGCGTTCGGTGCCGACGGCGACCTCTATGTCGGGGACTGGGCCAAGGGAACCATCAATCGATACGACGGCACAACCTTCGCGCTCAAGACCTCGACTGCGGCTGGTGGGATCGGTACACCCAACGGAATGCGTTTCGCGCCAGACGGGCACTTGATGGTTATCTCCGGCGGGTTCAATCAGGTCCGCGAGTATGATGTCAGTGGCGGCGGCATTGTTGACGCCGGCGTCTTTGCCACCATCACCGGTTCCAGCCAGGCGCAGGACCTGACCTTTGGTCCCAACGGCAACCTGTTCGTCGCACGCGGTGCAGCGGGCGGAGTCGCCGAGTTTGACGGGGTCACGGGCGCTTCACTCGGGGAGTTCGTCGCGGGCGATTCCTCGCTGCCGGTCAACGGGCTTGCATTCGATAACTATGACCGCTTGCTCGTCTCTGACATCTTCCCGATCAGCCGGGTCGATGCCTATGACGCAGTCACCGGGGCGGCATTGGGTCCATTCCTTACGGATGGGCTCGGCGACATTGGTGGCGGGCTGCTGTCCATTCCCACGATCATCACCATCAAGACCGTGCCTGCACCGGGTGCGTTCTCATTGCTGGTGCTCACAGGCATGCTTGGTTCGAGACGCCGCCGCTAAACAAATCTCTCTCTTCGAACTCGATGCCCGTCGCGCGAAGGTGCGGCGGGTATTTTTCGCGGGATGCTCAGGTCGGCCCGGGTGCCCGTCGGTTCGTGTCAGTCTGTGTGGGTTCAGGTTGCCTCGTAACCGTTTGGGTGGCGTTGCATCCACTGCCATGCAGAATCGACGATGGCGTCGAGGTCGGTGATCTGGGCTTTCCAGCCGAGGTCACGGGTGACCAGGTTCGAGTCGGCGTAGAGCCGAGCCGGGTCGCCCGAGCGTCTGGGTTCGTCTCGGACCGGAAAATCCACGCTGGAGACCCGGCGGACCGAGTCAATGACTTCACGCACGGAGTGCCCGTTCCCGATCCCGATGTTGTAGGCCTTTGGAGTGCTCGCGCCGTTGCGTTGCATGTGTTCCATCGCCCGGACATGGGCATCGATGAGGTCTTCGACATGGACATAGTCGCGGACGGCGGTGCCATCGGGCGTCGGGTAGTCGGTGCCGAAGATGGCCATGCCGTCGCGTTTGCCCAGCGCCGCTTCGAGTGCCACCGGGATCAGGTGGGTCTCGGGGTCATGGTCTTCGCCGAGGATACCCGTGCGGTCGCAGCCGGCGACATTGAAGTACCGCAGCATGGTCACCGCGACGGGTTCGTCGGCGTTTCGCCTCGCTTCGGCCCAGGCTTCGAGAATGCGCTCGAAGTCGAGTTTGGTCTGGCCGTAGGGGCTCACCGGGTTCTTGGGGCAGTTTTCACGGATGGGGATGTGCTCGTCGGCCGGTTCCCCGTAGGTCGCACACGATGAACTGAACACGAATCGGCCCACACCCGCGTGGTTGCACGCTTCGAGCAGCCCGATGCCTTCGGCGATGTTGTTGCGGTAATAGCGCAGAGGCTCGGCGACGCTCTCGCCGACTGAAGCAAAGGCGGCGAAGTGGAACACGGTGTCGATGTCGTGGTCGCCCATCAAGGTTTCGAGGCGTGTGGTTTCGCCGACGGAGGCCTTCTCGAAGACGAGTCGATCGCCGGCGTGATCCGTGAGGGCATCAATGGCCTCACGGTGCCCGAGGGACAGGTCATCGATAGCCACGACGGTGTGCCCGTCTCGCAGCAGTCTTTGCACGGCGTGCGAGCCGATATACCCAGCCCCTCCGGTCACAAGTATGTTCATGGGTTCTCCCGTTGCAGCCAGGGTGCCCCCCTGTGCTCGCAAGACAATAGGGCCTCGGGCGGGCTGTCGGTCGATTGGCAGCCCCATTCGTTGACTTGTTGGTGCGTCGCGTCTTCGATGCCGCGTGAGCAATCTCCCGGCCATTCTCTTTACCGGCTTCGAGCCTTCGGGCGACGACCATGCAGCCGCAGTGATCGCCGAGCTGCGCCGTCGGCATCCGGACCTGCCCATGTACGCTTGGGGCGGGCCGAAAATGGAGGCGGCGGGGGCGGAAATCGTCGAAGCGACGGGCCGTGATGCGGTCATGGGTGTGCCGGGTCTTGCCAAGATTCAAGA
>JAJRXJ010000155.1 GCA_024276355.1 Actinomycetes bacterium
AGATCCACCAGAGCGTCCCCGCGGAGGGGTCGGCGATCGGCCGGGGCAACGTCGGCGACATCTACGACAAGGGCAAGGCCGCTCTCGTCAACATCGAAACCGAAGTCACCGACACCGCCGGCAACCCTCTCTGGACCAGCCGATCGGGCCTGTTCATCTCCGGTGAGGGTGGATGGGGAGGCGACCGCGGACCGTCGAACACCTGGCAGCTCCCCGACCGGCCCGCGGACCACGTCACCGGTTACGACACCCGCACCGACCAGGCCCTGCTCTACCGTCTCAGCGGCGACCGGAACCCCCTCCACGCCGACCCCACGTTCGCGGCGATGGCCGGGTTCGACCGTCCCATCCTCCACGGGCTCTGCACCTTCGGGGTGAGCGGCCGGGCGCTGCTCCACACTCTGTGCGACAGCGATGTCGACAAGTTCGGGTCGATGGGCGGACGTTTCAAGTCACCAGTGATGCCCGGTGAACGACTCGACGTTCACATGTGGGATGAAGGCGACCATGTGTTGTTCCAGACCCGGGTCGGTGATCGTGTCGTGTTCGACGCCGGAATCTTCACCACACGCTGATCGACTTTTCACTTGCGAAGAATCACCCCAAGGGCACTGGCCCGCCGCCTACGTTCACTCGTGACGCGCCCCCTCGGCGACTCCGAGGTCGAGCGCCTCATGGCCGATGTCGACGCCGCCTACGTGAAGATCCTCGAACGTCACATCGACGAGGCCGCTGCGGCCCGGTACAGATTCCTGATCGCCAATGGGCGCATACATCCCGACGAACTCCCCGGCATCCTGCTGTCGAGCCCGGAGTACCTGCTCAACAGGTCGGGCTTCTACCACCGACTCCATGCCTCCCGGGCGGCTTGGTGCGCGGAGCTTCCATCGTGGTCCACGATCCTCGATATCGGAGGATCGAGCCCCACCCATGAACTCGGGGCCCTGCTCGAACTCGGATACCGGCATCATCCCGCCGAACTCCACATCCTCGACCGGCCCGAGGACGACCAGTTCCACGGCCGCCCCAGCTACGACCAGCGAATCGTGCGAACCAGAGACTGGGGAACAGTCACGTTTCACCACGGCGACGCCGGCCACCTCGATCAGGTTCCCGATCTCGGCAACCGCCGCTTCGACGCCGTGTTCATGGGCCAGGTGATCGAACACATCCCGCCAACCGAACTACCCGGGATGCTCGACCAGATCCGATCGCATCTTGTGCCACGGGGATCGTTCGTGTTCGACACACCCAACAGGGCACTCACGAAGGTCGTGATGGGTGATGGCTTTCTGACCGAGGATCACACCAGGGAGTACGAACCGAAGGAGTTGGCTGAGATCGTTCGCAGGCACGGATTCGTGGTCGACAGGATCACCGGGATCCACCCCATGCCCTTGTCGCTCGCGACGGGGAACTTCGACCCCGACGAGCGGCCCGACGAGGCCCACGACGCGACACCCGAGGAGTGTTTTTGTTTCGCGGTCCACTGCCACATCGATTGATGTCGGCGGCCGACCAACGGCTCAGCGGCCCCGGAACTGGGCCCGTCCGCCGGAAGCGTCCTTGTTGAGACGCTTCGCCAGATGAAGCCCTTCGAGCACCAACTCGGCCGCGCTGGCGATCATGGCCGGTGACTCGGCTCCGTCCTCGTCCATGAGCAGAGCCCTCACGGGGGCGACCAACGCCGGCACCCGCTCGAGCAGGACCGTGTAGGCGGCCTCGGTCACATCCTCGCCGGTGTCGACAACCAGGTCGCTCTCGAAGGCATCGACGACCGCTCGATGCGTTTCGGGGGGCACACGGTCCTTGAAAACGGCCAGCACTGCCGAGCGGACCAGATCGGAAAGAATCTCGCCGTCTCTTCCCTCGTCGAGCGTCTCGATTTCGACCTTGCCGGCGGTGGCCGCCGGGAGCGCATCAAGATCGACGATTCTCGGAACGACGTTCGACCCACCCGACCGCAACGCGCGGCGCATGGCGTTGGCCACCATCACCTCCTGGTTGGCGATCGACAATCGAACCGACACCCCGGACCGCTGGGAGATGTGGGGGCTGTTGCGGGCGGCGAAGGTGAGGTTGGCGATGATCTCGGTCATGAACGACGGCACCGCGATGTCGAGATCACCGGCTTCGGGATGCACCCACTCCTGTTCGACGATGGCGATCTCGGTCTCTACATCGAGGGGATAGTGAGTGCGGATCTGTGATCCGAAACGATCCTTCAACGGGGTGATCATGCGGCCGCGATTCGTGTAGTCCTCGGGGTTGGCCGAAGCCACGAGCACAACATCGAGGGGCAACCTCACCTTGTGTCCCCGAATCTGCACGTCGCGCTCCTCGAGAACGTTGAGCAGACCCACCTGGATCCGTTCGGCCAGGTCGGGAAGCTCGTTGATCGCGAAGATTCCCCGGTTTGTGCGGGGCACGAGCCCGTAGTGAAGAACCAGCTCGTCGGCCAGGTACCGACCCTCGGCCACCTTGATCGGATCGACCTCGCCAATCAGATCGGCGATCGAGGTGTCGGGAGTGGCCAGCTTCTCGCCGTAGCGGTCGTCTCTCCCCACCCATGTGATCGGGGTGTCGTCGCCCATCTCATCGATCAGATCGCGCGCGTGACGAGATGTCGGTGCGTATGGGTCGTCGTTGATCTCGGACCCGGCAACGATGGGCATCCACTCGTCGAGAAGACCGGTGAGGCCCCGGATCATCCGGGTCTTGGCCTTACCACGCTCGCCCAGGAAGATCACATCGTGGCCGGCCAGCAAAGCGTTCTCGAGCTGCGGAGAAACCGTGTTCTCGTAGCCCAGAACGCGAGGGAACAGGGGCTCGCCCGCACGAATGCGGGCGATGGCATTGCGTCGCATCTCGTCACGTACTGGTACCGACACCCAGCCGCTGTCTCGAAGTGCGCCAAGGGTCTCTGGTTTCGACATGACGGCGAGGCTAGCCCGCCGCACTACCGTGCTTCGAATGGATCTCTCGGGCACATGGAGAGCAACGGCAGCCCACGAGGAGTTGCGTCGCACGTTCCACGAACCTCAGCTCGACGACCGCGCCTGGTGCGACGTGACAGTCCCGGGCCACTGGGCCCACGCGCCCGAGCTCGCTGAGGAACGAGCGGTACTCCATCGTTTCCGCTTCGATGCCACCGGACCCGACGACGACCATCGCGCGTGGCTCCACCTCGACGGGATCTGCCAACAGGGAGATGTCTGGCTCGACGGGGCCTACGTCGGCGACACCGAGGGGTACTTCGTGCCCCACGCCTTCGAGATCACCGACCTGCTCCGCGCCCGCGGCGAGCACCTGCTGGCCATCGACGTGTCGTGCCCCACCTTCGGCGACCCCGATTCGCGCACCGACATGCTCGGAGCGTTTCTCGACCCCGAGTTGAGCGGGTCCGCCGGCCTCAACCCCGGTGGCATATGGAGGCCGGTTGTGATTCGCCACACCGGATGCACCTCCATTCTCCATTTCCGGGCCGTATGCGTCGACGCCAACCCCGCGAGGGCCCGAATCACCATGCGTTGCGTGTTCGACACCCCCGCGTCGGGAGAAGTGGTGTTGCGCACGACCGTCGCCGGGCGCGACCACGAGTTCCGGCACCCGGCCGCGGCCGGCGAGAACCGCGTCGAATGGACCTTCGACGTGGCCGAACCCGAGCTGTGGTGGCCACACACGCTGGGCGGCCAACCCCTCCACGACCTCAGGTGCGAGGTCATCATCGGCGGTGAGGTTCACGACTCGCGTGAGTGTCGGATCGGTTTCCGATCGATTCGGCTCGACAACTGGAAGTTGTCCGTGAATCACACCCGCATGTTCGTGAAGGGCACAGCTCTGCTTCCCGCGGCGGCCCGGCCCGGCGACGCCGACGCCGCCACCGTCTCGGCCGATCTCGAGGCCGCACGCGACGCCGGACTCGATCTGGTGCGTTGCCACACCCACATCGCCACCCCGGAGTTCTACCGACGAGCCGACGAACTCGGGATGCTGGTCTGGCAGGACATGCCCCTGCGGGGCCTGATGGCCCGAGGGGTCCGCAAGCAGGCGGTGCGGCAGACGCGGGAGGCCGTCGACATGTTGGCCCATCACCCGTCGGTGGCCATCTGGTGTGCCCACGACGAGCCCCATCGGCGGCCCGACCAACCACTCACCACTCCACCGCTGATGAGTCAACAGATGCCATCGTGGAATCGCGTCGTTCTCGACAGTTCGGTGAAACGGGTGCTCGAGCGAACCGACGGCTCGCGCCCGATCGTCGCCCACACCGGCGTGCCGCCCCACCTGCCCCAACTCGACGGCACCACCAGCGGCCTGTGGTTCGGCTGGAACGGTGGCCGCGCCACCGACCTGGCCGATTGGGTGGCCAGGTTTCCCCGAATGGCACGCTTCATCTCGGCGTTCGGTGCGGCCACGGTGTCGGCCGAGGAGCAATCCCCTGCCGAAGGCGACTGGCCCGACCCCGACTGGGAGCTGATCGGACGATCCGTCGGAGCCAGCGCCGACTCGCTTCGCCATCTCGTCCCGCCCCGTCACATCCACAGTCGAAGCGACTGGGCAAGGCTCACCGAGGCTGCCCAGGCCAACGTGGTCAGATCAACCATCGAGCAACTCCGCCGCCTGAAGTATCGCCCGGTCGGAGGCTTCATCCATCATTGCCTGGCAGACGCTTCGTCGTCAGGCGGATTCGGGGTTCTCGACCGGTCCCGCCGGCCGAAGGCAGCATGGAGCGCCCTCGGTGAATCGTGCCGACCGGTGATCGTGGTGGCCGATTCGCTGCCGGTGATGGTCCGCGGTGGCGACCGACTCGACCTCGATGTTCATGTCATATCCGACCTCCAATCGGATCTCATCGACGCCGTTGTGACCGCCGAGGTCCGTGTAGGCGACAATCTCCTCCATACCCGGGGATGGACCGGCACCGCGGTGGCCGACGAGTGCACCTACATCGGTTCCGTGGCGTTCACCGTCCCCGAAGCAGCGGCCGGACAATCCGACAAGATCGACCTTCAACTCCACCTCACGTCCGCGGACACAATCGTCGACAACCACTACCTGTCGCAGCTCATCTGACCGCCCGTCGATACACGATCGCCTAACTTGCGTCAACGTCGCCGGACGGCACTACGGTGGCGCCGACCAGTAACAATCGACAAGGAAGTTCGGGCATGGCAAAAACAATCTCGCCATCCGATTCACGCGGACGTGTGAAACCACTCCGCAAGCGCTCCAGAGAGTTGCCTTGGCCGGCCAACCTCTACCAGACCGCGGTCGGCAAGAAATACATCATGGCCCTCACCGGGATCGGGATCCTCGGGTTCGTCCTTGTCCACATGATCGGCAACCTCCACATCTACCAGAGCCCCCTCGAGGTCAACGATTACGGCGAGGCATTGCGGGATCTGGGCGGGAACCTGATCCCCCGAACCCTTCTGCTCTGGGTGTTTCGAGTGGGACTCATCGGGATGTTCATTCTCCACATCCACAGTGCCTGGTCGCTCAACCGGATGAGCGAGGCCTCCAACGAGAAGTACCAGTCGAAGCGCGACTACATCGCCGCCAACTTCGCCAGCCGCACCATGCGTTGGACCGGCCCGATCATCCTGCTCTACCTCTTCTTCCACCTTGCCGACCTCACCTGGGGATGGTGGCTGGGCGACACCTACATCCGCGGCGACGTCTACCACAACGTCGCCGAGTCGATGAGTTCGATCCCCGTCGCCCTCATCTACATCGTGGCCAACGTGGCGCTCGCGGTCCACATCTACCACGGTGCCTGGTCGTTGTTCCAGAGCCTCGGCATCAACAACCCCCGCTACAACGCGGCCCGTCGGGGCTTCGCAACCGGTCTGGCCGGAATCATCCTCCTCGGCAATCTCAGCTTCCCGATCATGGTTCAGGCCGGAGTGATCAGCGAGGACAACCGCACCACGCCGCCGGCCGGTTCGGTAACCAGCGGAGCACTCGCCCCACTCTCCCAATCCACCGTCCTGGAGGTCGGATCATGATCAATCTCGACTCCAAGGTCCCCGCCGGTCCGCTGGCTGACAAGTGGGACAACCACCGCTTCTCGATCAAGTTGGTCAACCCGGCCAACAAGCGCAAGTACGACATCATCGTGGTCGGCACCGGCCTGGCCGGTGCCTCAGCCGCGGCCTCGCTCGCCGAGCTCGGCTACAACGTGAAGGTCTTCACCTTCCACGACTCTCCCCGCCGGGCCCACTCGATCGCTGCACAGGGCGGCATCAACGCCGCCAAGAACTACCGCAACGACGCCGACTCGGTCCACCGCCTCTTCTACGACACGGTCAAGGGCGGCGATTACCGGTCCCGCGAGGCCAACGTCTACCGCCTGTCGCAGGTGTCGGTCGACATCATCGATCAGTGCACCGCACAGGGCGTCCCATTCGCCCGTGAATACGGAGGCCTCCTGGCCAACCGCTCGTTCGGCGGTGCCCAGGTCAGCCGCACCTTCTACGCGAGAGGCCAGACCGGCCAACAGCTGCTGCTGGGCGCCTACCAGGCCATGGCCGCCCAGATCGCCACCGGCAAGGTCACGCTCCACAACCGTTCCGACGTTCTCGACATCGTCACCAAGGACGGTCAGGCCTGCGGGATCATCGTGCGCGACCTTCTCACCGGCCAGGTCAGCTCCCACAGCGCCCACGCCGTGGTGCTGGCCACCGGCGGCTACGCCAACGCCTACTACCTCTCCACCAACGCCATGAACTCCAACGTCACGGCCACATGGAGGGCGCATCGCAAGGGTGCAGCGTTCGCCAACCCCTGCTACAACCAGATCCACCCCACCTGCATCCCCGCCGGCGACGAGTTCCAGTCGAAGCTCACGCTCATGTCGGAGTCGCTGCGCAACGACGGTCGTATCTGGGTCCCCAGGGGCCTCGACGAGACCCGCATGGCCCGCGACATCCCCGAGGAGGAGCGCTACTACTACCTTGAGGAGAAGTATCCGGCCTTCGGAAACCTCGTCCCCCGAGATGTGGCCTCCCGCAACGCCAAGACCGTTGTCGATCAGGGCCACGGTGTAGGCGCACTCAAGAACGGTGTCTACCTCGACTTCGCCGACGCGATCGCCCGCGACGGCGTCGAGACCATCCGTGAACGCTACGGCAACCTCTTCGACATGTACGAGCGCATCACCGGTGAAGACCCCTACCAACGGCCCATGCGCATCTACCCGGCCTCCCACTACTCGATGGGCGGCCTCTGGGTCGACTACAACCTCATGACCACCATTCCGGGACTGTACGCCCTGGGCGAGGCCAACTTCTCCGACCATGGCGCGAACCGCCTGGGGGCATCCGCTCTCATGCAGGGTCTCGCCGACGGATACTTCGTGTTGCCCTACACCATCGGCGACTACCTGGCCCCAAAGCTCGGCGAGAAGGTCGTACCCACCGACGACCCGGTGTTCAAGACCGCGCTGGAGGAGGTCGATTCACGCACCCGTCAGTGGCTCGACGTGAAGGGCACCAAGTCGTCCGACCACTACCACCGCGAGCTCGGCAAGATCATCTGGGAATACTGCGGCATGTCCCGCGATGAGGCCGGCCTCAACAAGGCCCTCACCGAGATTCCCGCCATCCGTGAAGAGTTCCGCAAGAACGTCAAGGTGCTGGGCACCGCCGACGGGCTCAACCAGTCCCTCGAAAACGTCAACCGGGTCAACGACTTCATGGAGTTCGCGGAGCTCATAGCCAGAGATGCCCTCCACCGCAAGGAATCCTGCGGCGGCCATTTCCGGGTCGAGTCGCAGACCGACGAAGGCGAGGCACTGCGTGACGACGAGAACTACTCCTACGTCGCTGCGTGGGAATGGAAGGGCGAAGACACCCCTCAGGAGCTCAACAAGGAGCCCCTGACCTTCGAAAACATCAAGCTGACCCAGCGGAGCTACAAATGAGCAACAACCTCAACTTCAAGCTGCGGATCTGGCGTCAGGACGGCCCGGATGCGCCCGGATCCTTCCTCGATGTCGAGGCCAACAACATCTCGGAGGAGGCATCGTTTCTCGAAATGCTCGACGTCGTCAACGAGAACCTTCTCGAAAACGACATCGAACCGATCAACTTCCCTCACGATTGCCGTGAAGGCATCTGCGGTACCTGCGGCGTGATGGTCAACGGGCAGGCCCACGGCCCCGAGAAGGCCACCGCCACCTGTCAGCTCCACATGCGCAAGTTCAACGACGGCGACGAGATCACGATCGAGCCCTGGCGGGCCAAGTCGTTTCCCGTCATCAAGGACCTCGTAGTGGATCGTTCCCCACTCGACCGCATAATCGAGGCCGGCGGCTACATATCCGTTCCCACCGGCACCCCCCAGGACGCCAACGCCACCCTGATCCCCAAGGAGGTGGCCGAGACCTCGATGGATGCGGCCGCCTGCATCGGTTGTGGGGCCTGCGTGGCTGCGTGTCCCAACTCGGCAGCGCAGCTGTTCACCTCCGCCAAGTTGCATCACCTCAACGTGTTGCCCCAGGGTCAGCCCGAACGGTGGAAGCGCACCGAGGCCATGGTCGAAACCATGGAGGAGTATTTCGGCACCTGCACCAACCACGGTGAATGCCATGAGGCATGCCCCAAGGAGATCTCGCTCGACTTCATCGCGTTCATGAATCGCGACTATGTCAAGGCCAAGATCAAGAACCGCAGCCTCGCCAGTCAGGCCAAATAACCACGCTGCGAAGTTCCCCTTGACCGGGCCACAAGTTGGCGCGATCCTCAGTTCATCACACAACGGATCGGTTGGGAACACCCGCTCGTGGCACAGGCCCCGACTCCCGATCGACCCGGTGATGAAGGGAGGTTGGAGGCGCACCGACGACGGACCGACCCGGCCAGCGGGGAACGTCGAAACTGGGGCGCAAAACTTGAGAAACTCCATTCAACGACCGGGACCGCTCCCACGGACTTCTCGCACCCGAAGTGCCTGGTGGCACACGGAGAAGCGTCCAAGAGAGACAACCTGGGTCCGAGGTGGAGGCTCTGAAGTCCTTCCTTCGTGGGCGAGGCGCTCCAGCCCCGGAGCGCCTCGTTCCGCGTCTCAGTCAATGTCTGGCCAGCGGGCTCCTGTCGAGAGGTGGAGCTTCAGGGTGGGCCATATTTCGGCCTCAAGCGCGTCGGGGAACTCGTGGCCGAGCCCCTCCACCTCCACCAGGATCGAACCCGGAATACCGTCGGCCAGTGCCCGCGCATGGGCAGGTGGATAGACAGGGTCAGCGGTGCCGTGGATCACCAATGTCGGAGCAACGATCTCCTGCAGCCGGTCGAGCCTGCTCGGTGAGGAATGCACGGCGACTCCGTGGCCGGTCTCGGCCACCCAGCCGGTGTCGAGTTCGGCCCTGGCCAGCTCCAACTGCGCCTCGGCTTCGAACGGATGCGAGGCTCCGCTCAGGATGCGGTGAAGATCCACTATCCAACGCTCGCGTCCCTCCCGATCGGCAGGGGGACCCTCGAAGATCCGGCCGATCATCTGCTCAACGAACTCGTCGGATGGATCCGGAAGTCGTTCGTCCCCCGCTCCCGGGGTGGTACTGATGAGCGTGAGAGTGAGGACCCTCTGCGGGTCGTCGAGTCCTATCACCTGAGCGACCATGCCCCCCATGGAACGGCCCACGAGATGGGCTCTCGCAACGTCGAAATGGTCGAGCAACCCGAGAGTGTCGGCGGCCAGATCGGCCAATCCGTAGGCATCGTCGGTCGTGAACCGGGTGGAACGACCACAGTCCCGGTGATCGAAGCGAAGGACGCGATATCCGGCAGCGAGCAGCGGATCGACGACCGCCCTTGTCCAGCGGAATCCGGGACTGTCGGCGCCGGCCAGCAACACCACGACCTCGGCGTCGGGCGGGCCCTCCATGTCTGCCCACAGGCTCACGTGGCCGAGATCGACCAAGACCCCTCTCGCATGATCGGACTCCGCGGCTGACATGCCGGTCGACGGTACCCTCACCAACCGTGATCACCAAGACTCTCACTCAGATCGTCCGCGGCTTCACCATGGGCTCCGCGGATGTCGTGCCCGGCGTCTCCGGAGGCACGGTGGCGTTGGTTCTCGGCATCTACGAGAAACTGATCGACACCATCCGGGATGGAGCCCGAGCGCTGGGCACGCTGCTGAAGGGCGACCTGCGGGGTTTCCGCAAGAAGCTGTTCGCCATCGATTTCGCCTTTCTCCTGCCTCTGCTCGGCGGAATCGGACTGGCCGTGGTGAGCCTCGCCGGAGTGATCCAGACCCAACTCCACGACAATCCCGAGAACATGGCCGGGATGTTCTTCGGACTGGTGGCTGCCTCGGTGATCGTGGCCTTTCGACTGATCCACAACCGCAGCGCCGCCAACATGGCGATTCTGGCACTGGTCGCCGTCGTGGTGTTCGGCCTGCTCGGATACCAGAACGGTCCCGTTGCCGACCCATCCCCGCTGGCGTTTTTCGCTGCCGGTGCTCTGGCGATCTGCGCGATGATCCTGCCCGGCATCTCCGGCTCATTCATTCTCCTGATGCTCGGTATGTACTCCGCGGTGATCGGAGCGGTCGACGACCGAACGCTGAGCAATGTGGCGCTGGTCGGTATCGGTGCCGTGGTCGGTCTCGCCCTCTTCTCGAGCCTGCTGGCCTGGATCCTCGACAACCATTTCGAGCCGGTGATGGCCGGACTCATCGGGATCATGGTCGGGTCGTTGAGGGTGCTGTGGCCCTGGCCCAACGGTGTCGGTGTCATCAGCAAGGATCAGACCGAGGTCATCTCGGGCACCGGCCTCGACTGGCCGTCTTCAGGAGAGTGGTTCTCCCCGGTCGCCCTGGCGGTTGTGGCCGCGGTCGTGGTCCTGCTGTTCGCCAGGTTCGCCGAGGCCAAGACCGCAACGGATGAGCCCTCCATCGTATGAACGGTTCATCGGCATCCGACATCACGAGATTCGACTCCGACACCGCCGTTCGCAGCCACGGAGACGGCGTCTATTCGACCGAGCTGCGCGAGTCGTGGAATATCGTCGCCGGTCCTAACGGCGGCTATGTGGCCGCGATCATCGCCCGGGCCATGCAATGTGAGGTCGCTGACACCGCCCGCACGTTGAGGTCCATCACCGTCCACTTTCTGACCCGTCCCCAATTCGCCACCGCCACCATCGACGTCGTTGTCGAGAGAACCGGGCGATCCGTGAGCAGCGTGTCGGCCACCATGCGGCAAGGCGACAAGCTGCTGTGCACGGCTTTGGCAGCGTTCTCGGTGCCGCTGCAATCTGCCCACGGTTGGACGATGGAGCTGCCCGAAGAAGCCAAGCTGCCGGGCAACGACATCAGAGCAGATCTACCACCGGCAGCACAGAATTGGATCACGGAGCTTCAATACGACGCTCCCTTCTTCAGCGGCCATGGCACTGCGAGAGTCGCCGGATGGATACGCACACTTGATCCCCGTCCGCTCGACGCGATTGCTCTTGTGGCGATCTCCGACGCCTTGCCGCCGGCACCATTTCCCAAGGTCGACGCCCCGATGATGGTGCCCACGATCGATCTCACCGTCCACATAAGGGCCGATCTCCCCCTCCCCACGATGGCCCCCACCGACAGCGTGTTCGCCGAGTTCGTCACCAATCACGTGGCCGACGGATTCAATGACGAGGACGGGTTCATGTGGGCGCCCGACGGCACCCTGATCGCACAATCACGACAACTTGCCATCGCTCGCTGAGCCGATGCCGTTGTCAGTATCGGCAATGGTCACCACCACGGTTGCAGCCAACCGGTCCTGAAGTCCACGGCCCGCCACACCAACCCGGCGGTTGCTCTCCGGCCCTCGAGCCCGACATCGAATCGCTCACCGCGCGTCTCCGCGCCGTAGCCTGATCGCATGGTCGAACCACTGACATCGGAATGGATGCGACAGCTCGGCAGCGTCACCTCCGCGATCAAGGCCGACCCCGACGTGTCCCTGGTGATCGAACAGACCGTCGACGGCCCAACTCCACTCCGCTGGCATGTGGCCATCTCCAACGGGTCGGCGTCGACCGTGCTGGGGCCGGCCGACGACCCCGACATCACCCTCACCACCGACCGCGAGACCGCCACCGGGATTGCCACCGGCAGCACGTCGGCACAGCGGGCCTTTCTCGAGGGGAAGCTTCGCATATCGGGACGAATCAACTCTCTCATACAGGCCCGAAGCGTTCTCGAAGACATCAGCGATGCACTGTGGTCCGTAAGGGCGTCCGACGATTTCGTCGACCGGCATCGCTCCCCCGAAGCCTGACCTCATCGGCAGGGGGTGTCGGCCATCGACCAGGCTCGACCTCATTTGAGGAACTTGCTGGTGGTATTGTCGGCCAGCCTGCGTCCGTTGGTCTGGCATCTCGGGCAATAGGCGATGGTGTAGCGACGATATTCGACGGCCAGGATCGTGTCGGCACACACCAGGCAGGGTTGACCGATCCGGTGGTGGACATTGCTCGGCCGCCCGGACGAACGCCCGATGTCGCTGAGCCCCCTCTCGTGGGCCAATGCCCGGTCGAGCGCGTGCTTCATGGCGGTATGGAGTCTGGCCACTTGCTCATCTGACAGCTTGGTGGAAATCGCGAACGGCGAAATCCCGGCCCCGTGGAGAATCTCATTGGCGAGGAGCCGGCCTATCCCGGCAATGCGCTTCTGATTGCGCAGGAATCCGTGGACCCTCTCGGCCTCTCCATCGAGAATCGTTGCCAACTCCTCCCGGGAGATGGTGTCGGCGTCGGGCCCGAGACCGGCCAGGGGGGCAACCGATTCTGGGTCGCCCCTGACCAGCCAGACCCCGGCCCGGTGTTCGGTGCCGGCCTCCGTGAGCAGCAGGGCGCGACCATCGGCGAACTCCCACCGCGCCATGCCCCGGCGGGGTCGGGGCGCGCGTTTGCGATCGGAGCGCAGACGTCCTCCCTGCATCAAATGGACGACGAATGTGACCGATTCGGGAGAGTCGACGTCGATCAGGATGTGTTTGCCGCGATGTCGAATTCTCGAGACCGCAGAACCGACCACATGATCGGGGCGGGGATCAAAGGTCTTGAGCGCACTCGGATGGAGCACCCGGAATTGTTCGATCACCGCTCCGCCATGGGACGCGTGGAGCCTCTCGGAGTGGGCCTTGATCTCCGGCAGTTCCGGCATCAGCCAACGCCGAGCAGCGACCCGGGTCTCAGATCAGACCCAACTCCGCGACGGTGGCTCGCTCCTCCCCGAGTTCGGCCACGGTGGCGTCGATGCGCCGGCGTGAGAAGTCGTTGATGTCGAGGCCCTGCACGATCGAGTAGCTGCCATCGGAGCAGGTGACCGGGAACGACGACATCAGGCCCTCGGGCACGCCGTAGCTTCCATCGGAGGTGATGGCCATGGACACCCAGTCACCCTCGGGGGTGCCCTGCACCCAGGTGCGGACGTGGTCGACCGCAGCGCTGGCAGCCGACGCCGCCGATGAGAGGCCGCGGGCCTCGATGATGGCCGCGCCGCGCTTCTGGACGGTGGGGATGAAGGTGTTCTCGATCCAGTCCTGGTCGCCGACCATCTCGGCGGCGTTGGAGCCGTTGACCTTGCAGTGGAACAGGTCGGGGTATTGCGTGGCCGAGTGGTTTCCCCAAATGGTCATGTTGGTGATGTCGTTGACGGTGACACCGACCTGGGTGGCCAACTGGGCCTTGGCACGGTTGTGGTCGAGACGGGTCATGGCGGTGAAACGCTCGTTGGGGATGTCGGGGGCGTTCTCGCGGGCGATGAGCGCGTTGGTGTTGGCCGGGTTGCCCACGACCAGGACCTTGATGTCGTCGGCGGCATTGTCGTTGAGGGCCTTGCCCTGAACGGTGAAGATCGCACCGTTGGCCTCGAGAAGGTCCTTGCGCTCCATGCCCTTGGATCGGGGCCGCGAACCCACGAGCAGCGCGATGTTGGCACCGTCGAATGCCTTGTTGGGGTCGTCGGCGGTGGTGATGCCGGCCAGGAGCGGGAAGGCTCCGTCGTTGAGCTCCATCACCACGCCTTCGAGGGCACCCATCGCCGGAGGAATCTCCAGAAGCTGGAGGATCACCGGCTGATCAGGGCCGAGCATCGAGCCGCTGGCGATTCGGAAGAGGAGGCTGTAGCCGATCTGACCGGCTGCTCCGGTGACGGCTACGCGAACTGGGTCGTTCATGATGTATCTCCAGATACCTGTGATTGTCGAACCGTGGTGAACCGTACCAGCGTGGATGTGGCTCGACTGCTACGGGCGGACGTTCTCCGATGTCGCTCCGGACCGGTCAACAACCGCCGCCCGACGATGGCTTGTTGGGTATCGACGGGTCGATCACCTCGATGTGGACGTGGGGCCACGAAGGATTGGCGGTGAACTCATTGACCTGTGATTCGAAGGGCAGCATGGCGGGGGTGGTTCCGACAAATGTGACACCGGCCTCGACACGATCGCCCGGGCGCACGGCGAGCCCCTGGAAGTGGAACATCTTCACTTCCCAGCCCGGATGATCATCGGGGTTGATCACCAGGAAATCGTCGGTGTACTTGCAGTAGAGGATGTAGGTGCCCGAGCGGATGACCGTGCCGGTCACCGGTGAGCGCAGCTCCGATTGTGGATCGATCACGATGTCGGCCGCGGTCCGCGATCCGGTGCCGCGGTTGCGGGTCTCGAGGGTGATCGGCCGGGTGGCGTCGGGCAGTGGGTCCATCTGGCGTGATCCCGTGCGACCGGCCTCGTGGAACCCGATTCGTTCGACCCGGGTGGCCGGATAGTAGAGGGTGACGTCGATGGCGGTGGCGAACGGGGTTCCCCACGGGTGGGTGGTGGTGACACGAGGACCGGGGTCGATCGTGGTGGTGGTCGTGTCGACCGCGGCGGCGCTGGTGGTGGTGGTGGTGGTGGTGGGAGCGGCGGTGTCGGTTGTTGTGGTGGTGGTGGCCTCGGTGGTCGAGGGGGGAGGCGACGTCGAGGTGGTGGTGATGATCACGACCGGCACCGTGGGCGGCACCGTGATCGGCGCGACGGTTGATGTCGAGGTTGTGGTCGACCCGGCCACCTCAGCGGCACTCCCGGTGCCTTCGGCGGCACCGGCACACGCCGAGGCGATCATGGAGGCGACGAGAAGGACTGTCGCTGTGCGCAGGGCGGGCTTCACCCGCACGACAGTACAGGCCGACCGATGACCCCCATGGGCAGCCCCGAGCCGATGTCCGCAGGCATCGCTAGCGTGGCCGGGTGAGCACGCCCGCGAAATTCGACGACTCCGACTTCATTCGTGCCTGCCGAGGGCTGCCCCACGATCA
>JAJRXJ010000156.1 GCA_024276355.1 Actinomycetes bacterium
CTCGACGAGCCCCGGGGTGTCGATGAAACGACGGTAGGCGGAGTGGGCCTCCGACGAGACCTCCTCCATCAGCGCATCCCAGCATTCGCGCTGCCGGTTCGTGAGACGGGCATCTCGATGGGCGATGGAGCCTTCGACCACCGCGGAAAGCGCGAGTTCGAGGTTGCGTCTGGCCAAGCCGGGTTGGCCGTACTTGTCGGCGATCACCTCGCCTTGTTCGGTGGTCTTCACCCGGCCGTCGAGAAGGCCCGCGGGTTGCGACAGAATCGACGCGCTGGTCGGGCCGCCGCCCCGTCCGATGGTGCCCCCGCGGCCGTGGAACACGACCAGCCTGACTCCGTGGGACGCGGCCACGTCTCTCACCGATCGCAGCGCTTTGTGGATCTCCCACTGTGAGGTGGTGATGCCGCCGTCCTTGTTGGAATCGGAGTAGCCGACCATCACCTCCTGATGATCGCCACGCAGCTCCACCAGCCGCCGATACGGCCGGCACGACAGGAGCGCGTCCATGGTCGGGCCGATCGAGCGCAGGTCGTCGATCGTCTCGAAGAGCGGCACGAAACCGATGCGGGCCACGCCGCGCGGCAGATCGACCAGACCCACTTCTCGGGCCAGGACCGCCGGGGCGAGAACATCGTCGACACCCTTGGTCATCGAGATGATGTAGCTCTCGATCAGTTCGTCTCCGTTGGCGTCCATGAGATCACGGAGCACACGAAACAGACCGAGAGCGTCGCGATCGTCGAGTGGGGTTCCGGGAGGGGCCAGCGGACGTCGGCTGGCCAGCTCGCGGGTGAGGAACTCGGCGCGGCCGGCCGGGTCGTCGATCGGGTAGGTCTCACCGGCATCGGCCACCAGCCGTTCGATGCTTTCGTGGTGGCGGTCGGCATGCTCGCGGATGTCGAGCGTGGCCAGGTGGAATCCGACCACCTTCACGATCTGGCGGACCCGGGCCAGACGGCCGTGGGCCATGGTGGTGCCCCCCGCCGACATCAGAGCGTCGTGCATGGTCCGCAGATCATCGGACAATTCGTCGGGGGAGCGGTAGCCGCGAGGGTCGCGGGTGAGCGCCCCTCGAAGACGCTCGCGCATGACCCGGCACATCATGCGATGGGGCTCCGACCTGATCACCGGGCTCATCTCCGCGAACAGCGCAGGGAACACGGGCCGGTAGTGATCGATGCGTTCGGCAAGCGCCGCGGATGGGGGCCTGATCAGCATCGATACCGACAGCTCACCGGACAGGGTCTCGATCTCGTTGATCAGCAGGGCGATGGCCCGTTCACGGTGAAGATCGACAACGGCTCGGGTCACGTCGGGGGTGACGTTGGGGTTGCCGTCACGATCGCCGCCCACCCACGACCCGAACCTGATCGGTGTGTGCTCCACGTCGTGGTCGACCCCGTGGTCGGCCAGCGAGAACCGCACGTCCTCGAGTACCTCGGGAAGGCCGTCGACCACGAGCTGTTCGAGATACCAGAGGGCGGCTCTGGCCTCGTCGAACGGGGTCGGCTTGTCGGATCGGATCTCGTCGGTCTGCCACAGGGCATCGATCAATTCGTCGATGCGACGATCGATGCGAACCTGATCCCTGCTGTTGCACTGCCCGCGGGTCTCGAGCAGCCGTGATATCTCGGCGCGCTTGTCGAGCACTGTTCGACGCGAGGCCTCGGTGGGGTGTGCGGTGAACACCGGTCGCAGGTCGGCGCGGTGGACCAGCGCGCCGATGTCGGCGGGGTCGACGCCGTCGGCGACGAGGCGGTCGATCGTGTCGCCGAAGCCGTCGACCGGCCCGCCACCGGAGGTGAGCTCCTCCACACGATGAACCTGCTCGGCCACGTTGGCGAGATGGAAATACATGGTGAACGCCCGTACCACCAGGATGGCCTCGATCTCGTCGACCGATCCCAGCAGGGTTCGCAGCTTCTCGCCGGCGTCGGCCCCCTCGGCGGAGCGCTGTGCCCGGGCGAGTGTTCGCACCGATTCCACCAGGTCGAGAAGATGCGGGCCCTCCTGGCGTACGAGGGACGCGCCGAGCTGATGACCGAGCCGGTTGATGTCTGACCGCAGCGCGGTGTCGGTCTGCGTGTCGGTGGGCGGTGTCATGCGCCGAGGTTATGTCAGCCTCCGGGCGGTGCCGATATCGTCTGACGGTGATTCGACAGCTCTCAGTGGTCATGGCCATCGCGATCGTGGTGTCGGCCGGAGTCTCACCGGCACTTGCGCAGGACCTCGAGGTTCCCGGCACCACCCCCGAACTTGATCAGCCCAACGAGATCGGGCAGGGCACCTGTTCGCCGGAATCGTTGGCGGTGGATCAGGTGACCACCTGCACGTTCCCTCTGATCGGCGCAACGGAGCTTCCGCTCCTCTCGCCTGTGACCGCCTATGTGGTCGGGCAGGAGAATCTTCGCAGCGGGCGCTGTGTCATCAACGGGGAGCGCCTTGTTTGCCCCGATCTTCCGGTGGGATACGACCGTGGGCGGCTGTCGATAGCGGTCGACGCTCTGCCCGACGAGGTGTCGCTGGCCGAGATCGCCGTCGATCGCACCGGCGACGGCGTGCTCGGATTGGTGACGGTGTCGATGCGGGTGCCTCCGGCGTTCTCGGGAGCTCCCACCACCATCCAGGTGTTTCGGGCGTCGTCGCTGAGTCCGAACGCCACCGCCGATCTTCTCCTGAGGCGCGAGGGCGACGACACCGTGGTGGCCCGGGTGCCGGCCCTCCGCTCCGGTGAGCAGTACGGGTTCGCCGAGTTCGTGATTCCCGAACCGGGGCGGTGGACCATCACCGGGTGCCAGAACGGCGGCGGCGAGGAGTGCGTGAAGGAGGGGATACGCCGACCGATCCACGCCATCGCACCCGACCCGATCCCGTTGGTCGAGGGTCACAATGACGTTTCTGCCGATCGGATCAATCTGGTGTTCGTCGGCAGCGGATTCGATGATCCGACGCTCCCCAGCCTGGCTGACGAGGCCACCCGACTGTTGAGTCTCGATGGCGAGCCCGAGGCGTTCTCCTATGACGGAGCCACCTACGGGCTCGGATGGGGACCATTCTCGGTTGATCCGATCCGCGGGAACATCGACCGGTTCAACTTCTGGTATCTCGACGGTGATCTGCCGGTGGTGGCGACGCTCATCACTCCGCCTGATTCGGATGTCGACACGGTTTCGGTCGGCCCGCTGGGTCTCGGACCCGATGTGATCCTTGTGGGGCTCACCCGAAACTGGTCCGCCGACGGCAGTCGGGCCCACGCAGAGCTCCCGTCGTGGGCCGACGAAATGAACCTCGAACCATCAGACACGCCGTCGTTGGGAAGCATCTACCTACCGGTGTTAGACGACGATCCCGCCGTGGCCGGCACGCTCACCCACGAGCTCGGGCACGCGCTGTTCGGTCTGCGTGACGAATACGACCTGTTCGGCACCAATGTCGCCGAACCCGGCTATCCGAACTGTGCGATCGGGGAGGCGCAGGCGGACACCTTCTGGGGGGATTTCCGGGGTCAACTCGACCCGATGTACGGTCGCTGGAAGAAGGTGTCGGAGGCCAACGGTGTCTGGTACGAGACCGATCTCACCGAGGATCAGTTCAGGGTCGGAATGGTTGAGGCTCACTGTGGCGGCGACGGCATCGACACCTACCGGCCCACCAAGAGAGGCTTGATGAACGGTGAGGAGCCGGTCTTCGGCACGGTCAACCGACACCGGGCGGAGCAGGTTCTCGGCCTGTGGCCCGAACCGGTGGTGATCCCGTCGACGACCACGGCGGCGCCAACGACCTCGATGGTCGCGACCTCAACCTCGCTCCCCACGACGACGTCGTCGACGGTTTCCGGCGGCGCGTCCGGTCCGGTGAACGAAACCGGGGAGTCGACCGGATCGGGTTCGGTGCCGTTGGTTGTTGCCGGTGCAGCCGCGGTTGCGCTGGGCGCGGTCGCAGTCGCTCTCATGAGAGCGCGAGCACAGAGCTGAGAGGCCCGCGACTCACCAATCGCGCAGGTCGACGGGCCAGGTTTCGATCACGTCGTCGCCGTCGACGATGTGGATGAAGGGGTGCTTGGCCACGGTCGGGTCGACATGGGCGGGCACGAACGTGACCCGGTCCCCGATCCCGACGTTGCCACCGGGGTCGCCAACGTTCATGACGGTGGTGTGTTCGTCGGAGCAGAAGAACACCTGGCCGGCGTCGGCGGTCGGGTTGCCGTGGTCCATGCCGAACGCCTTCAGCCCGGCATCGGCCACGTACCAACCGCCATCACCGGGGCGAACCGATATGACCGTGGCCAGTACCCGAAGGGCGGCGCGGAACGGCAGGTCGGTGAGCAGGGCGTAGTGGGAATCCATCAGCGCGTGCGACCCGGCCTGTATTTCGGTGGCCAGCGTGTTGATCGCGTGGGTTCCGGTACCTCCGGCGGAGATCACCTCACCTCCGACCTCGGCGTGTACCGCGGCGAGGATCCCCATCGACTCTTCGACGGCGGCCAGCCTTTTCGTGGGGTCGGTCCAGTCCTGGCAGTGCCCCTCGTAGCCCATGACGCCGCGAACCTCGAGACCGCAATCGTGCGCCGCCCCGGCCAGCCGTGGGGCATCGGCGGGAATGCACCCGCAGCGGGGGAGTCCGACGTCGACGTCGATCAACACCTCACGCACCCCGGCTTTGGCCGCCACCTCGATCGTTTCGGTCGAGTCGACCGCCACCGTGACGCGGCTGCCGGAAGTCGTGGCCAACCGGGTCAGTCGGTCGAGATCGAGAGTCTCGTTGGCCAGCAGCAGGTCGTCTCCCAAGCCGGCGGCCACCATGCCCTCCATCTCTCTGAGGGTGGCGCAGCAGAAGGCGGTGTGACCGTGGCGGGCCGCCATCTCGGCGGCCAGAGCGGTCGACTTGAAGGCCTTCACGTGTGGACGCAGCGAGGTCCCGGGCCGGGCCGATGCCATGGCCGCGAGGTTGGCTGTCAGCACGGTGGCGTCCGCCACCAGCGCCGGGGTGGTCAGGTCGTGGATGGTCGGCATGGCTCCACCCGATCAGGGCCGACGGTCGTGTGCCAATGCGGACGGATTCCCACCGTTGGCCGCCCCGCAAATAGGGTGCGTTCATGGCCATGCCCCGGAACCTGTGTGTCGTCTTGCTCGACTCGCTCAACCGTCACATGCTCGGCAGCTACGGCGGTCACGAGTTCGACACCCCCAACCTCGACCGTTTCGCCGCCGAGCGGGCCACCAGGTTCACCAACCATGTGACCGGCTCGTTGCCGTGCATGCCGGCCCGTCACGACATACTCACCGGATCGCTCGACTTTCTGTGGCGGCCGTGGGGTTCGATCGAGCTCTGGGAGAAGCCGATCACCCGGGCGCTCGCCGAGGCCGGCGTCACCACCATGATGGTCACCGATCATCCGCACCTTTTCGAGACCGGCGGCGAGAACTACCACACCGACTTCCAGGCCTGGGACTACGTGAGGGGCCACGAGGGTGATCCGTGGCGTACGTACTCCGATCCGTCGTGGGTCGGCGCACCGGCCATGCCCGCCCGCACGGGTGGCTGGTGGTTCGAACGCACGATCGGGTTCGACGGCCTCACCCGGGCCTACGACAAGTCACGCACGTTCTTCCGTGAGGAGGCCGACTATCCGGGGCCCAGAACCATGACCGAAGCCGCCCGGTTTCTGCGTGAGGCCACGCCGCATCACGACCGCTGGTTCATGTTCGTCGACGAGTTCGACCCCCACGAGCCGTTCGACACCCCGGCTCCGTGGGCCGGCAGGTATCAGGATGATCCATGGGACGACGAGGTCATCATCTGGCCGCCCTACGCCGATGGCGCGATTTCCGCCGGCCGGTTGAGCGAGACCGAGGGTCGTCACATTCGGGCCAACTACGGCTCCAAGTTGTCGATGATCGATCACTGGTTCGGCCGGGTTCTCGACGAGTTCGACGCCCGGGATCTGTGGGACGACACTGCGCTGATCGTGTGCACCGACCACGGCCATTACCTGGGCGAGGTTCGCAACGACCGCGACATCTGGGGCAAGCCGAGCGTGCCGCAATACGAGCCGCTCGGCCATATTCCGTTGATGATCCACTGGCCGGGGGTCGACGGCGGCGCCACCTGCGATGCGTTGACCACGGGCGTCGATCTGTTCGCCACCATCGCCGACGTGTTCGACGTGTCGGTCGACAACGTCACCCATGGCCGTTCGATGGCCCCGCTGCTCGACGGTTCTGCCGACTCGATCCGCGACTGGGCCATCGGGGGCGTCTTCGGCAAGTGGGTTCAGGTCACCGACGGGCGACACAAGTACGCCCGCTCCGCGGTGGGCGACAATTTTCCGCTGTCGATGTGGTCGAACCGTTGGTCGACCATGCCGTTGCACGTGGCCGGCATGGTCGGGTTGCCCGACCCCGACGACCGGGCCTGGCTCGACCACATGCCGGGGTCGACCATCCCCGTGATCCGTCAGCCCTTCCAGCCCGGCGACATGTTGCCGTTCTGGGCCGGTGGCGCGAACGTCGACGAACATCACCTGTTCGACCTGTCGGTCGACCCCGACGAGCAGGAAAACCGCGTGGGTGATCGAGCCGAGGCCGAGATGATCGACCTGCTGCGGACCGCGCTGGAGGAAGTGTCGGCGCCCGACGACCAGTTCGCCCGTCTCGGATTGCGCTGAACCCCGGCTGATCGGGCTATTCGATGGCCGTCCAGCCGGTGTCTCCCTGATCGAGTAACCGTGCGCTCGAGTGGAGGCAGGCCTTGGAGACGTAGGAGTCGACCTCGCGGGCCCGGGTGCGACAGAGTTCGGCCTTCAGCTGACGGGCCGCGACGATGTCGGGGTCGTCGCCCGGGGCCAGGGCCAGCAGATCGATCACGTGAAGCGCGAGTTGGGTGTCGCCGGCGTCGGCCAAGCGGCGAGCGTTGGAGACAACGGCGCCGCGGTCGGTGATGGCCGCCAACACCGCCGAGGCAGCGTCGGCTCGCGGCGCCGGGTGCAGCGTGGTCGGGTTGCGGTCCCACCAGCCGTTCTCCTCACGGTAGAGGTCGCGGACGATGTAGTCGGGGGCCCCGTAGATCGGTCTCATGTAGGGGTGGTCGAAGAGTTCGGCTGGATAGGTCATGTCGGTCAGGCATTCGATCTCGTCCATCCCGCGGTTCATCCGGTCGACGACTTCGGCACGCAGCCACCTCAGCGCCTCCGACATCGTGGAGAGCTGTTGGTGAACCGGGCCGGCACCTTCGACGATCGGCCCGAATTCGGTCAACAGTCGTTCGGCGCCGAGGGCGTCGAGTCGATCGAGCGTGTCGGCCCAGCGGATGGTGAAACGCTGGGTGCGCAGCGGTGTGCCTATGTTCGGTATCGAGCCTCCGGGTGTGGCCGCGCCACCGCACAGCAGTCCGTCGTCGGGTAGCCAGACGGCGAGGGCATCGTCGACCTCGGATGGCGCGCTGATCAATTCGACCCTCCGGTCGCCATCCACCAGGGTCATCGTGTCGCCGAAGGTCTCGGTGGGGTCGTGCAGCGCGAATGCCCGGGCCAGGATGTCGAGGTTGATGCCCTTCGACGGGAACTGCATGACGGCCATCCGCCTCTGGAGTTCGCTGGTCTCCCGGTAGCGCGCGTAGCGGGCCGGGAGTCGTTCCTGGGCGACGAGCCTGATGGGTGGGTCGCCCCGTTCGGAGCTGTGGTGTTGCCAGACGTCGACCGAGGAGTTGTATCCGTTGTGTCCGTGTGAGTAGACGATCGCGTGGACAGGGTCGGCGGTTCTGGCGCGCAGGGCCTCGATCATGGCCGGGGCGTGCAGGTAGCCCGACGCGTCGATCACCACCACTCCTGCGTCTGTCTCGATCGACAGCGAGTTGCCCTGACCGGGAAGTACGAACAGCCCCGGCCCGAGCTCCTGGTTGGCGAGTTCGCCCACGAGCATTCCGTCAAGTGCCATGCCCGAGCGTGTCGCGCGTGGTGACGGTGGGCAAGTTGATCAGCCGGTGGGTGTCTCCACGCGGTTGACGCTGGCCCGGGGCGACATGGTTTCGGCGGCGTCGGCATCGTCGATTATCAGAGCGGCCGCGGCCGCCACCAGGAACATGACGGCGGTGGCCAGGAAGGCATTCTGGTAGGCCCCGAGCATGGCCTGCTGCACCGCGTCGGCTGACTTGACTCCATCTCCGGCCGCGTTGCGCAGGCCGGTTGTGAGCACGGTTGCTGCGATCGCGACTCCGAGAGCCGACGACATCTGTCGTTGGGGGGAAAAGATCGATGAGGCCCGTCCGGTTTCGGCCTTGGAGATCCGCGCGTAGACCGCGGTCTGCAGCGAGATGAAGATGAAACTCATGGATATGCCACGGGCGAACATCAACCCCCGGATGGTCCACAGGCTTGTGTGGAGGCCGACGTTCGCGAAACCGAAACCGACCAGAGCCGCGCCCAGCAGCCCGCCGACCATCAGACGGCGCGGTCCGATCATCGGGTAGATCCGCTTGCCGACGATCTGCGACGCGAGGATCACGCCGAACGCCTGGGGAATCTGGGCGAGTCCGGATTCGAACGCCGAGAACCCGCGGAGTCTCTGGAGGTAGAGAGGGAACACGAACAGCAGGCTGATGAACCCGCCGTACATTGCCAGCCCGACAATGTTCGTGCGGCGAAACATCCGCTCACCGAACAATCGCAGCCGCAGCATCGGGTGTTCGATTCTCAACTCGATCACGACCAACACTGCGAACAGGATGAGTCCGGTGGTGGCCAGGCCGAGAATCAGCGGGTCGGTCCATCCCCGGCTCGGCCCTTTCGACAGGGCGTAGAGGACCATGGTGAGGCCGGCGCCCGAAAGCAGGAAACCGGCGAGGTCGAATGGTCCGGTGTCGGGTTCGGTGTGTTCACGCAGGAACCGCCAGGCCAGAACGAACGATGCCAGTCCGATCGGGCCGTTCACGAAGAAGATCCACCGCCACGAGATCGTGTCGACAATGAACCCGCCGAGCACCGGACCGATGGCCGGGGCGGTGACCGCGACCCCCAGAACGGCGGTGGCGGCCTTGGCTCGTTCGTCCAACGGGAACGCCCGGTAGAGCATGGCGGCCCCGACCGGGGTGAGCATCCCGCCACCCACGCCCTGGAGGATCCGGAACGCGATGAGCTGGTTGAGAGAGCCGGAGAATCCGCACAGCATCGACGCGCCGGTGAACATGGCGATGGCGAACAGGAACACCTTCTTGGTGCCGATTCGGTCGCCGAGCCAGCCCGATGCCGGTATCCAGACCGCCAGGCTGAGCAGGTAGCCGAGAACGACCCATTCGATGCCGTCGGTGCCGACCTTGAAGTCTTCGGCGAGGGTAGGCAGGGCGACGTTGACCACCGTGGTGTCCATGATCTCCATGAACAGGCTGGTCATGTAAATGATGGCGACCTTGGTCTTGTATTCGAGCGGTCGCTTCATCGTCGCGAACGTAGTACCGGTGGGTCGGATGTTCTCAATCGGTGACCTCGGCTAACTTGCCGCGCATGCGCGCCGGTCCCCGTAACCAATACCTCGCCGATTCGGGGTACGCCATGGCCCACGGCCGATGCGACCAGCAGGACAACATCGCGGGGCGGGGCCCGGAGGGCCCGGGCGGGGTGCTCGGACCCGACGATCTGCAATACGCATGGCTCGGCCCGGGGCATTTCGGGGGGATGATCTCGTCGCCGTATCCGGACGGCCGCCGGGTGATCTGGAGCAACGGTCGTGAGATGATCGCCAAGCTCGACTACGACACGCTCGAGGTGTTGTCGGTGTTCGACATCCCGGGGCGGACCCGCACTCCGGTGGTCGATCTCGAAGCTGCGGTCGCCGGCCTCGACGACCTCGAAGGGCAGGCGTTGATCGACCACGCGATCGTGTTGGCGATGACCCACATGACCGGTCTCGACGGTGTCTACGCGTTGGTCGACCGCGACAACACGCTGTTCCTCGGCCGTAGGGATCATGCCGCGGCCTACGCAGAGACCGACCCGAGCGATCCCGCGTCGCCGATCGTCGAACGGGCCCGGTGGGACAAGCCCGACCACATCGAGGGGTTCTTCGTCGGCATCAACATGACCTTCGATGGGCGGCTGGTGATGTCCACCGACCACGGATGGATCGTGGTGGTGGACCGCGACTTCGGCTCGTATGAGGCCATCCGATTGCCCGGCGCGGCCGACAACGCCGCCGAGCACTGTGCCCGCATGGAGGCCGAGCGCGGCAACACCGGTTACGGCTGGGTGCGCACTTCGATGTGTGTGGGAGACGACGGCGGCATCTACGTGTCTTCGGTTGATCACACCCACAAGGTGATCTGGACCGGTGAACGTCTGTCGCTCGACCCCGACGATGGCGCGTGGTCCGCGGCCTACAGGAATGCCACCGGGGTCGGGTCCGGCACCACCCCGTCGCTCATGGGGTTCGGCCCCGACGAGGATCGGTTCGTGGTGATCGGCGACGGCGACGACGTGGTCAACATCACCCTGATGTGGCGCGACGAGATCCCCGCCGACTGGGAACGACTTCCGGGGGCGCCGTCGCGTCGAATCGCCGGGATGGGTCCGGCCAACATGGGCGACCCCGACCTGGCGGCGATCCAGACCGAGCAGTCGATAACCGTGTCGGGCTACGGGGCGATGACCGTCAACAATGAGCCGGCATCGATCCCGGAGGGTTTCCCGGATCGGGGCGTGCGGCTGCTGTGTTTCTTTCTCGGCCATCGCCGGGAGTTCGCGCCCCACGGTCTCCACAAGTACGAGTGGGACCCGGTCGGCCGCCGGTTGCGTGAGGCCTGGGTCAACACCGCCGTGGCGTCGCCCAACTCGGTGCCCTTCGTGGCTCAGGGGAGCGGGCTGGTCTACACCTGCGGGGCGCGCGACGGCAGGTGGACCATCGAGGCGGTCGACTGGACCAGCGGAGAGTCGAGATTTCATTTCGTGTTGGGCGGGTCGAGGTTCAACACCCTCGGGGCTGGTGTCACCGTCGACGACGATGGCCGCCTGCTGTTCGGCAACATCTTCGGCAAGACCCGGGTGTTGCGCTGATCCGGGTGCGGACTCCCGCCTAGTGTGGGCCCATGGCGACACGTATCAGGTACGCGGAGATCGTCGACCGGGGTGTTCGCATCGGTTTCGGCAGCGACGAGCGGGTGGTCGAGTTGCCGTCGCGATGGCTGCGCGACCATGGCGACGGCCCGGCCAGCGTCGACCCCGACACGCTGCAACGAAGGGTCGACACGTTCACCATTCCCACCGATGTCGAACCGCTGGAGCTGGCCTTCGGCGATGGTCGGCTCACCCTTCGATGGTCGGACGGGTCGACCACGCAACACGACGCCGGCTCCCTCGCCGACCTGATCGAGGATCGGCGCCGGCCGTGGCCCCCACGTGCCGACCGGACGATCCGCATCGATTCGGATCTCGAGCTCTGGGTGGGCGATTCGGGGCCCTTCTCACCGCTGTCGGCCGATTCTCTCGACGAGGCCGACGGGAGCCGGCAGATGTTGAGCACACTGCATCGCCGCGGCTGGGTGATGATCGACGGTGTCGATGCCGGGCAATCGGCTGTCGAGAAACTGGTTGAACGGATCGGATACGTGAGGCGCACGATCTTCGGCGATATCTGGGAGCTCGCTCCCGGGCTCACCGAGCATCTCGACAGCGCCTACGCAGACACCGATCTGGAAGTCCACACCGATTGCACCTACAGCCACGACGCCCCCGGGCTGCTGCTGTTCTCATGCCAGGAGCGCGATGGCGACGGAGGCGAGTCGGTACTGGTCGACGGTTTCGCGGCGGCCCGCGACCTGGCAGCCGAGTCACCGGATCTGGCCGACGCCCTCACCCGGTTCGATTATCCGGCTCGCTACGTCGAGCCGGGGGTGAGGCTGCTGGCCGAGCGACCACCGCTGCGGGTCGACGCGTCGGGTCGGCTACGGCAGGTGTCGTTCAACAACTACGACCGCGCCCCGATGTTCCCGGTCGATATGTGGGTCGACACGGTCATACGGGCCTACTCGGCGTTTCACGACCTGATCGCCGACCCGGCCCGCCAGATCAGGCTCGGGTGGAAGCCGGGCCGCGTGCTGATCTTCAACAACTGGCGTCTGCTCCACGGCCGAACCGCATTCACGGGAGGGCGACGGTTTCTCGGTTGTTATCTCAATCACGAAGACCTTGAGAGCCGCCTTCGGGTGGAGGGGATCGTCGGCGCCTGATGTCCGGGCGCCGCCGCGGCGATCAGGGGTTCGTGGCGCGACCGAAGGCAGCGATCACGGCGTCGATGTCGTCGTCGCTCACATCGAGATGAGTGGTGAGTCGGGCCGGGGAGGATGACACCCGGGCCAGGATCCCCATGCCCTTGAGGGTCGACTGAAGCTCCGGTGAGGCGAACTTGATGTCGACGAACACCATGTTGGTGGACTGTGATGTGACCGTGATCCCGGGGATCTCTGCCAGTCCGGCCGCCATGCGAGCGGCGCGGGCATGGTCCTCGGCGAGACGTTCGATGTTGTTTTCGATGGCGTGGAGGCCGGCGGCGGCCAGGATTCCGACCTGACGAAGCCCGCCCCCCAGCATCTTGCGCCACTTGCGGGCCTCGGCGATGAGGTCCCGCGACCCGGACAGCACCGATCCGGCCGGTGCGCCGAGTCCCTTCGACAGGCACATCGACACGGTGTCGAAATCGGCGGTGAAGTCGGCCGGGTCGACCCCGAGGGACACAACCGCGTTCCACATGCGGGCACCGTCGAGGTGAAGGTTGAGCCCGGCGGCCCGGCCGACGCTGGTCGCCTCGGCCATGCGCTCGATCGATTGCACCATGCCGTCCTTGGTGTTTTCGAGGCACAGCAGGCGGGTTCGGGCGAAGTGGGGATCGTCGGGTTTGATCACCTCGGCGATGTGGACCGGGTCGGGCAGGCCGTCGTCCAACATCCGCACCGGCTGTGGCTGGATGCTGCCGAGCACTGCCCCACCGCCGGCTTCCCATCGGTAGGTGTGGGCGGAGTCGCCGGCGATGTATTCGTCGCCCCGACCGCAGTGGGCCATCAACGCACAAAGGTTGGATTGGGTGCCGCTGGTGACGAACACCGCCGCTTCCTTGCCGAGCCGTTCGGCCACGGCGGCCTCGAGTCGGTGGACGGTGGGGTCGTCGCCGAACACGTCGTCGCCGACCTCGGCGTCGGCCATGGCCTTGCGCATCGCCGGGGACGGGCGGGTAACGGTGTCGGAGCGAAGATCGATCATCCCCCATTCTGGCTTTTCTGACCGCGGGGGACTGCTATGGGCGCCTACGAGGTCGTAGATCCCTTCCCCCGCTTTTCTGACCGCGGGGGACTGACAGTGACGCCTGCGAGGTCATGGATCCCCTTCCCCCGCTTTTCTGACCTCGGGGGACTGACAGTGACGCCTACGAGGTCATGGATGCGGGTGGACGGGTTGGTGTTCGGTAGGTTCTGGCGATGGCTGACGAGATTGACGAGCACTTGGCCCGGATCGAGATCGACGGTTACACGGTTGTTGAAGACGCCATCGATCGGGCGACGATCGACGCGCTGCTCGCCGATGTCGCCCGGATCGTCGAATCGACCGGGGTCGTACCGTCGGACAATTCTTTCGAGGGGGCTTCCACCACGCGCGTGTACAACCTGCTGGCCCACGGAGGTCCCTGGCCGAATGTGCCGCTCCACCCGACGGTGTTGCCGATCGCCGAAGCGGTACTCGGCGGACAGATCCTGGTGTCGTCGTTGTCCTCCATCGCGATCGGGCCGGGCGAGACCGCGCAGCCGATCCACGCCGATGATCAGGTCATGCCGATCACCCGCCCCCATGTTCCCGTCGTCTGCAATTCGATGTGGGCTCTCACCGATTTCACCGAAGCCAATGGGGCCACTCGAATCGTGCCCGGTAGCCATCTCTTCGATCACAACCCGGAGTACGGTTCGCACCCCGGGTCGATCCCCGCGGAGATGCCGGCCGGCAGCATCCTTGTGTGTAACGGGAGCCTGTGGCACGGCGGCGGTGCCAACACCACCGACCGCACCCGGGTCGGGATCGCGATGAACTACTGCGCCGGATGGATCCGACAGCAGGAGAATCAGCAGCTCGGAATCCCGGGCGAGGTGCTGGCCGGGTTCTCGCCGAAGCTTCGTGACCTGTGCGGTCTGGGTGTCTACCGAGGATTGATCGGCCACATCGACAAGCAGACACCGGCCCAGCACCTCTACGGGGACACCCCGGAGTCGGCCCACCTCTTTGACAAGCGCTGACCCGCCCCGTCCCCCCGCTTTTGTGACTTCGGGGGATTGATAGCGGCGCCTCCGAGGTCACAAAAGCGGGGGTGGACGGAGCGTGTCACACCCCGGTGGTTGACTTTCACGCATGCGAGACATGAATGGTCTCGTTCAGAAGGCCACGAGCCAACACGGCCTCCTCACCACTGTTCAACTTCGCCTTCTCGGCTTCACCAAGCAGCATCAAGCCAACTTGGTCAGCCACGGGGTCATCGAACGCGTTCGGCGCGGTGTGCTTCGCCTCGCCGGGTCTCCTCAGACATGGGAACAGGAGCTGCTCGGGGCCTGTCTCAGCCCGGGCGCGCCCGTCGTCGCCAGCCATAGAAGCGCGTTGCGGATCTGGGGGCTGAGGACCCATTTCACGGGCATAGAGGTGTCGGTCAGGTATCCGAAGAATCGCCACCTCGATGGGGTTCGGGTCCACAGATCAGTCGATCTTGTCGACGACGATGTGGTGCTCGTCGGGGCCATTCCCGTCACCTCTGTTGCGCGCACAATCTGCGACTCGGGGCTGATCTTTCCCGGCCACGAGATCCAGCGCGCCGTCGACCACTCTGTGGCGACCGGCCTTGTCACATCCGGCGAACTATTGAACATTCGCCGGAGGGTGGGTGAACACGGCCGGAACGGAGTCGTGCGGCTTCAGGATGCGATAGATCAATTGCCGGCGGGTGGGGACGGCGCAGAGTCTGGTCCTGAGCTGGAGTTGTTGAGGATTCTCACAGATGCCGGATTGCCAGCGCCCACCCTGCAGCATCCGCTGTCGGTCGGCGGCCGTACCTACCGCATCGATCTGTCGTACCCCACCGCTCGTCTGGCTCTTGAGTACGACGGGGTCGATGCCCACTCAGGGGTTGACCGGTTCGTCGATGATCGACGTCGCCAAAACGCCCTCGTGGGTGCGGGGTGGACCGTGCTGCGGTACACGCATCTCGATCTGCGTGACCGTCCGTGGGTGATCGTCGGCCAGGTCGCCCACCAGCTCCCCGATCTGTGACCTCGTGGGCGTCGTTGTCAGTCCTGCGAGGTCAGAAAAGCGGGGGTGGGGGATCTGGGGGTGGGGGTGGTGGTGGGGGGCTTGCGGGCGGCCAGGTGGGCCTCGTGGCGGCCATTTTCTCGCCAGGCCTCGGAGTGGTGGACGATTTCCATGCCGGTGACGAGGGCCGGGAGTTCGCCGGGTTCCACCAAGAACTGGCGACCGGGGCGTTCGTGACGCTCGAGATTCGTGACCGTGGCGACGACAATGAAGAGCCATCCCCCGGCTACGAGAGCGTCGATCATCGACGGGATCAATTTTCGCTGCAGAAAGTTGGCCGACGTGATCACGTCCCAAGGACCGGCCGGGAACGGATCGGAGTCGAGATCGGCCTCGATCGTGGAGATGTCGACCCCGGCCATGAGGGCATTGTCACGGGCGATCGACAGGCCGACATCGCTCACATCGACGACCGTGACCCTGAACCAGTTGCGAGCCAATTCGATCGCGTCGGACGAGCCCCCGCCGGCCACATCAAGCAGCCGCTTTTCGCCGGCCACATGATCGGTGACCAGCTTCACCAGCGACGAGGAGTGCGACGTGCCGACCTCGCGACCGGCCCATTTCTGGTTCCACTTCTGGCGGTCGTTGGCTCCCATCTCTCAGCTCTCCTCGACAGTTGGTTCCGGCTCGAGTTCGGCTTCCACGGTGATCTCGTTGGTGTCGGCCACTATGCCCGGTTCGACAGATCGGACCGATCCGGCCGCCTTCACATCGTCGATGACCAGCGCGAGAGTGGCCAGACGATCAGCAGACGCGGTGAACGTTGCCGAGAGAACAGGGGTACGCAACTTGCGTTTGGCTTCGGATTTCTGGCGACGAACCGCGCTCAGGGCCGCCGCGGCGACCTCGCTGGGGGCGGACCCGACGCCGCCGGCAGCGGATCGAAGAGCCGCCGACTCGGGCCAGGCCGACACGTGGACCGACCCGTCGTTCCACCAGTTCCAGACTTCTTCGGTGACAAATGGCAGGAAGGGGGCGAAGAGCCGCTGGAGCGTTGACAGGGCCATGCGCAGCGAGTGACGGGCCGACTCGGCTCGTTCGTCGCCGTACTCGCCGTAGGCCCGAGCTTTGACCAGTTCCATGTGATCGTCGGTGAACGACCAGAAGAACGCTTCGGTGCGTTCGATCGCCCGGGCGTAATCGAACGCCTCGAATGCCTTGGTGGCCTCGTCGACCAGATCGGCCAGACGATCGAGCATCGACCGGTCGAGCGGTTCGGTGATGAGAGATGCATCGATCGTGCGGTCGCCGTCGCCGAAGCCGAGGACGAACTTGGAGGCGTTGAGCAGCTTGATCGACAGCCGTCGGCCGATCTTCATCTGGCCCTCGTCGAACGCGGTGTCGGTGCCGGGCCTTCCGCCGGCGGCCCAGTAGCGCACCGCGTCGGAACCGTATTGCTCGAGCAGGTCGGTCGGAACAACCACGTTGCCCTTCGACTTCGACATCTTCTTGCGGTCGGGGTCGAGGATCCAACCGGACAGCGTGGCATTGCGCCAGGGGACGGTGTCGGCGTCGAAGTGGGCCCGAACGACCGAGGAGAACAGCCAGGTGCGAATGATGTCGTGGGCCTGCGGGCGCATGTCCATCGGGAAGGTGGCTTTGTGGAGCGCCTCGTCGGTGCGCCAGCCGGTGGCTATCTGCGGCGTGAGTGACGAGGTGGCCCAGGTGTCCATCACGTCGGGGTCGGCGACGAAGCCTCCGGGCCGGCCGCGCTGGGCTTCGTCGTATCCAGGCGCGGGTTCGGCTTGGGGGTCGACCGGCAGCGAATCGGGCGACGGGGCGATGGGTTCCGAATAGATCGGTTCGCCCTCGGCATCGAGGGGATACCACAGCGGGATCGGCACCCCGAAGAAACGCTGGCGGCTGATGAGCCAGTCACCGTTGAGGCCCTCGACCCAACTGGCGAACCGGGTCTGCATGTAGCCGGGCACCCAGTTGATCTGGTCGCCGCGAGCGACAAGTGCATCTCGCAGGTCGGTGTCGCGGCCGCCGTTGCGGATGTACCACTGGCGGCTCGACACGATCTCGAGGGCCTTGTTGCCCTTTTCGAAGAACTTGACCGGATGGGTGATCGGGCGGGGGTCGCCGTCCATGTCGCCGGATTCAGCGAGCAGCCGGACGATCTCCTTCTTGGCCGGTTCGACCTTGAGGCCGGCGAGTTGTGCGTACGCGGCTTTCCCTTCGGCACTGGTGATGGCGTCGGGAGGATCGGCCGAGAAGCGTCCGTCCCGCCCGATCACGGTGCGCACGGGCAGGTTGAGCTCGCGCCACCAGGTGACGTCGGTGGTGTCACCGAAGGTGCAGATCATGGCGATGCCCGTGCCCTTGTCGGGCTCAGCCAGCTCGTGGGCCAGCACCGGAACCTCGACGCCGAACAGGGGGCTGGTGACGGTGGTGCCGAACAACGGCTGATAGCGCTCGTCGTCGGGGTGGGCGACCAGAGCCACGACCGCCGGCACCAGTTCGGGGCGGGTGGTGTCGATCCAGATCGAGCCGCCGTCGGGCCGGGCGAACCGCAGCTTGTGGTAGGCGCCCGGCATTTCGCGGTCTTCGAGTTCGGCTTGGGCGACGGCGGTCTGGAAGGTGACATCACAAAGTGAGGGCGCCTCGACCTGGTAGGCCTCGCCGCGTTCGAGGTTCTCGAGGAAGGCGAGTTGGCTGATGCGACGGCAGTGGTCGTTGATGGTCTCGTAGGTGCGTGACCAGTCGACCGACA
>JAJRXJ010000157.1 GCA_024276355.1 Actinomycetes bacterium
CGAAGCCGGGTGGTGGGCGCTGATCGCGAAGTGCCGCTGGCGAGAGCCACCGATCTTCAGCGTACGGAAAAGCGAACGACGAAAGTCTCGGGATATTCCTGGACCCGGAAGAGCAGCTTGAGGTCCCGCTTGTGCAGGCCCCCTTCCGGGACGGGAAAGTAAACGTAGCCGACGGTCATCTGCCGGCGGCGGACTTCGACTTCCGACGTGGATGTCGTCGAGAGTCTGCTCGTCGCCGGGAACATGCGCAGCTCGCGATAGCTGAAGGTGGCAAAACGACCGCGCATGGCCTCGATGAAGTTGTCTGCCAGGCGCTCGTCGGTCTTGGACCTGCGGTAGGAGGCCCGGTATTCCTCGTGGGAGACCAGGGGGTAACGCTTGCCGGTATCGTCCTCGAGGAGGAACGACTCCCGGTTGAGGGTCATCGATTTGAGGGTCTTGTTCACCAGGGCGACGCCGAGAGGGAAAATGCTCTCGTCGCGGATGTACTGGGCAGCGCGGGTATCGGCGCCGATGAACAGCAACTCGCCTTCGTCATAGTAAGTAAAAGGAGTGAGTTTGGCGGAGAGCTGGCTGTCGGGCCGGTAGCCGCCGGTGCTGGCACAGGCGGCCAGCAGGGCCGTGGCCAACAGGGCCGGCAGCAGGACTCGAGGGGTGCGGAAAACCTTCATCGTTTCTCCCTTTCCCGCTGTCTCCCGTGAGGGCGCCGCCGCCAGGGCAGTGCCGCTCGGAAGAAAGCAGGCTCGGGCGGCGAGCCACCCGAGAAGTCCCCGCACCATGCTCACTTGCGTTACGCCGGCTGTCAACCTGAACGCAAGTCAACACTTCCCGCGGAGCAGGCGATGAAAGTGGGAATAGCTCGGAAGATCAGCGCTCGTCGGCACCCAGGTCGGCGGCGGCCGTTCCGTCGCCGTTGCCGTCGCGCACCCTGGCCTGTCCATCGACATCGGTCTTGGAGTGCCCGGGGACATCGGGATGGCCCTGGTCGATGGCGGGCGAACCGGCCTGGATGTGGTAGTCGCTCAGGCCGCGATCCACGTAGAGCGGGTCGCTGTCGATATTGTCCCGGGCGCCGGCCAGGGCGTTGACGTCGGCGATTGCCGGCAGGGTGGTGGCCCCCTCGTCGAAATACAGGGAGGCGTTGCCGAAGAGCAGGTTGCCGATCACCAGGGGGTCGGCGACGAGGTTCGTCGCCGGGTCGTCGGCGCTTTCCTCGATTCCGGGTCCGCTCATGAAGGTCAGCAGGTTGTCCCAGATTTCGGGGGCCGCCTTGACCGTGTGGAGCGAGGGATCGGCGGTGGAGTCCGTGCGGCTCGCGCTGCACATCACGCCGGCGTCGCCCCCATCGGAGACCGTGTTGCCCACCAGCAGCGGCACGGCGCGGGCTGCGGCCGATCCGCCTTCCGTACTGAACTGGCCCGTGGCCTCCACGCGAATGCCATCGACGCTCACGCCGTAGATCAGGTTCGAGGCCACCAGCGAGTCCTCGACGGCGGTCAGGGCCACGTCGTTCAGGTGGGCGCCGAGCACGATTCCGCTGCCGCCACCCTGGACCGTATTGCCTTCCACGCGGACGCTGACCGTGGCATCACTGGCCGCCGGGCGGGATTCGAGGCGGATCGCTGCGCTGGAAGAGCCGGCGAAGGTGTTGCCCGCCACGGCTCCGGTGAGCGTTCCCGCGGTGGCCACGGCGACAACGCCCTCGCTGCTGGAAGCGTCAAAGGTCGAGGATCGGACCTCGAGCACGCCTCCTGCCGCATCATCCACGCTCAAGTCCACCACCCGGCCGCTGATGGTTTCGGCGCTGACCGAAATCAGCTCCAGCCGGTCGCCGGCGGAGGAGAGCTGCACGCCGCTTCCCGAATTGGCGATCGTCAGGCCATCGAGCGCCACCGACGCCAGGGTAACGGCCAGCAAGGGGCCGGCCCCGGTCCCTTCCCAGCGGGTCGGGTTGGCCGTGGTGTTGCGCTCCCAGGCGTTGACCTCGGTGCCGGCAAAGCCTCCCAGCAGGGACGCGCTGGGGCGGTTGGCGCCGTCGAGGCTGGCCGGATCGCCGGTCACCGTGCCCTTGATCCAGACCTCGAGTCCCCGGTCGGCTGCCCGAGAATGGCCCAGGGCGAGGCTGACGGTGGAGTAGGCATCGGCCCAGCTCAGGCCATCGCCGGCGCCGGCGGCATCGGGGTCCACGTAGACCCTCGGCCCGCAGCTCATCGCGTCGGCTTCGGGCCGGCTCGATCCGTTCGAGGCCCGGCCCAGGGGCCCTCCGGTGATCGTTCCGCTCCCCGCGTTCTCGGCCAAGCCCGCCACCAGGTAGTACTGGGCCTCCCCCGCGGGGGGGGTGCCGACTTGCTCTGCCGTTGTTCCCGCGACCTGGGTTCCCCGGCACTGGTGGTTATAGACCGTCAGCCCCCCGTCCGGGATAGCGCCCCGATAGAGCCCGTAGGAGTCCGCGCTGGTGGCTGCGTTCCACTGCAGGGTCGTCTTGCTGCCCGCCTGGAAGACCAGGTTGGTGACGTCAAGGCCGGAGCACTCGCTGTCGTCCGCGTCAACGAAGGTATCGCATTCGTTGTCGATGTTGTCGGTGCAGATCTCCGCGGCGCCCGGATTGACCGCGTCGTTGGTATCGTCGCAGTCCACTGCCAGGCCGTCGCCATCATAGGGGTCGGCGGGATCGCAGATGTCGTATCCGTCGTTGTCGCCGTCCGGCGCTTCGTTGGCGGAGCCGTCGCAAGCCTGGTCGATGTTGTCGCAGGCGATCTCGGTGGCATTCGGATGGATCTGGTCGTTGGTGTCGTCGCAGTCCACCGGCAGGCCGTCGCCGTCGTAGGGGTCGCTGGGATCGCACTGGTCGTAGCCGTCATTGTCGCCGTCCGGCGCTTCGTTGGAGCTGCCGTCGCAGGCCTGGTCGACGTTGTCGCAGGCGATCTCGGTGGCGTTGGGATGGATCTGGTCGTTGGTGTCGTCGCAGTCGCTGCTATCGCTGACGTAACCCGTCGGTGGTGTGCTGCTGCAGTCTTCGATGGTGCTGTTCGGGTCGCCGTAGGTGTCCCCGTCGGAGTCGCGGTAGTAGGTGTTGGTGGGCAAGCCGTCATCGACCGTGCCGTCGCAGTCGTTGTCGATCTTGTCGCAGACCTCCGTCGCATCGGGATTGATCGAAGAATCGGAATCGTTGCAGTCACCGTCGCATTCGGCGTAGTTGTCCACGTCATCGTCGATACGAACGGAGTTATCCCGCCAGGGGCTGAAGGAAACCGAGCCGAAGACGCTGTCGCCCGTGCCGGGACCCGAACCCGAGGGGCCGCTGCCCGAGCCCCACCAGTTGTCCTGCGCGTTGAAGGCCCGCGTCGCGGTATTCCGCACGCCCTCCGTGTTGGAGGTGATGTTGTTCTCGTACATCCGGTTTTCGGGCGCAGTGCCTACGTAGTTCACCAGAACGCCCGTGGCATTGAGCTTGATGTCGTTACAGGTCAGGTAGGTATCGATCGGCGAGCCCAAGTCACCCGATTGCTTGAAGATCCGGATGCCGGCGCCCGTAGCGTCCGTGATGTCGTTGTTCTCGATACGGGTTGCAGTAGTGTCGCTGCGTTCGGTCACGCAGGAGGCGGAATCCTTGGCCGCGATGCGGATCGCGTCGGTTTCCTCCCCCGATCCGATCACGTTGTCGTGGATCTTGGTGCTGTCGGCCATCTGGACGTAGACGCCGAAGGCGAGCGTGCCGCCATCCCAGGCTGAGGCGGGGGAGGCGCTGATCAGGCTGTTGCCAAGGTCCGTACCGCTGGCGAGACGAACCGAGACGCTGCGGGCGCAGTAGTTGACTTCGATATTGTCGAAGACGTTGTTGTCGGCGCTGGCTCCCGGGCCGCCTTCGCAAGCCGGGCCGCCATCGACGAGAATGCCCTCGCGTGAGCGGTGCCCGCAGATGTCGCTTCCTTCCCCGTCGCGGATCATGCCGTCAATCGTCAGGTTGCTGAAGGTGTTGCCGTCCGAGTCGCCGTAGACCCGCAGCTCGGTCACTCCGTTCTGCTTGAAGCAGAAGTCGCTGAAAGTGGAGTTGTCCACGTTCTGCAGGTCGAGGCCGATTTCGTCGCCGCTGTTCTGGCCGCAGGTGGTCCCCTCTCCCGTCGAGCGAATCGTCATCTGCTTGACCGAGACTCCCGCGACATCGCTGATTCGGAATGCCGGCAGGTGGGATCCGCCGGACTGGATACCATTGATCTCCGTCGCCGAGCAGCCGGCACCACCGGAAAGCCCCTCGATGTCGAGGACCTTGCTCATGGTGATGTGTTCCTTGTACTGACCGGCGCCGACCAGCAGCAGGTCTCCGTCCACCGCGTTGTTGATCCCGTTCTGGATCTTCTCGCGGCAGGCCGAGACCGATTCGGACCAACCGAAGTCGACCGGTCGCTTGACCAGCACGGGTGCAATATCGCGCGCGATGAAGTTCGACGTATCGAGGGAGCCGCTGACCGGATCGCCGCTACCGCTGCCGCTGCCCGAGGGACCGTCCGCGGCACCCCACCAGTTGTGACGCGCGTCGAGGGTGCCGTCGCCGGCATTGTCCACGGCGGTCGCATTGCCGGAGAAGTTGTTCTCGTTGAGAGTCGTCGCGCTGCCGCTGGCGGCCTCGATGGCCAGAGCGCTTCCACTCTGGCGCAGCCACCTGTTGTGCAGCACTCCAAAGCCCGTGGTGCCGCCGGTGAGAATCACGCCCGTATCGTTGTCTTCCACCCGGTTGCAGAAGAAATTGCCGCCGTTGACATTGTCGAGGATTACGCCGCGGCCGTCGTCGCCAGCACCGGTGGAGATGTTGTCGTAAATCCGGTTGCCCTCGATTCGCACGTCGGAAGCGTCGTGAATCTCGATTCCCGCCACCCCATCGGCAATTGCTGAAGATCCGTTGTTCTGGATCCGGTTTCCGACGACCACGATGGTCTGGTTCGAACTGCTCTGGGGCGGGGACTTGACGCGCAGGCCCGGGCCTTCGTTGTTGCGCATGAAGCCGACCTTGATCTCGAGCTTGCCGTTGCCGCCGGTGAGCAGGACGCCCGTGCCCGAGTCGGGATTGCCGTTGGCCAGGTTGGAGTGGATATCCATGCTGAGGATCTGGTTCCAGCTCCCGGTGACGCCGGTGCTGTCCATGTGGATCCCGATCGCACAGCCGTAGGTCGACGTGTTACGGATGATGACTGCTCGCAACCCGGTGTGCGTCGCGTCGCCGACGCGAATGCAGGCATCGCTGGTAGCGCCGTCTGTATTCACCGCATCCCATGTGACGTTGCTGGAGAGGATCTTGACCACGTCGGTAGCGCCGGTGCCGTGGAGATTGGTCAGCAACGGTGAGCCGGCGTTGTCGATGACCACGGGGTGATCGACGACCACGTCTTCGGTGTAGTCCCCCTCGGCAACGAGGATCGTCTCGCCGTCGCAGGCCATGCTGATCGCGTGGTTGAAAGTCTGGCAGGGAGCGAGCTGATCCTCGCAGGTGTTGGCGGTGTCGTCGCCGAGTGGGTCGATGTAACGGGTTCCGACAACCTCGTTGATCGAGCCGTCGCAATCGTTGTCGTAGTTGTCGGAACAGGATTCCAACTCGCCGGGGTTGACATCCGGGCGGCTGTCGTCGCAGTCGGTGTTGTCGGAGACGTAGCCCTGGTTGTTGCCGTCGCAGGTGTCGAAAGTGACGTTGGGATCGCCGTAGAGATCGCCGTCCACGTCGCGGTACCAGGTCAGAACCGGGAAGTCCTCATCGACGGAACCGTCGCAGTCGTTGTCCTGCCCATCGCAGACCTCGGTATTGCCCGGGTAGTTCAACGGATCGGTATCGTCGCAGTCGACGCCGACGCCGTCGGGGTTGTTGGCTGCGCCCACGTCGCACTGATCGACGCCGTCGTTGTCGTTGTCCGGCGCGTCGGAAGAGCTGGCATCGCAGTCGTTGTCGATGGCGTCGCAGATGGTCTCGGGCTGGCCGGGATTGATGTTGGGATCCACGTCGTCGCAGTCGCAGGCGTCACCCCAGTTGTCGGTGTCGTTGTCGGCCTGGTCCGGGTTCGGGGTCGAGGGGCAGTTGTCGCCGGGTTGGGTGACACCGTCCCCGTCGTCGTCGCGGCCACATTCGAAAGTGGTGTTGAACGGGCGGGCGAAGGCATTGCTGCGGTGGGTGGTGGGGTCTTCCTGAAGCCATGCGCCAAAGAGCCGGCCGCCGCCGAAGTCGATGCCCACGTGCCGGCCATGGGCCGTATCGTCGGCCAGGTGCAGGGCGCCGAGCTGGATGTTGAAGCGGTCGTCGGTACGGGAGACCCGTACCGAGCGGCGGCCATCACGGTGGTCGGTCCAGACGATGAAATGGTTGGTACTGTCCGAGTCGATGTCCACGGCGTCGGTGCGGAACATCACTTCGCTGATCGGCTTGACCGAAACGGGCAGGCCCCCGTCCTGGCTCATTCGGGTGGCGCGGATGAAAGGCCGGGTCTTGCCGTCTGCGTAGTCGATGAAAACAACACCGAAAGTGGCGCCGGAGGCGTTCCAGGCGATGGCTGGGCGGATGCTGTCGCCCAGGCCTTCCTCGAGCCTCTTGACGGGGCTCTGGGCGGTGCCGGCGGCATCGGTGGCGATGAAGCGAATGGTCCATTCGCCGGTGGAGTCGTCCTGCCAGGAGATGCCGAGGCGCTGGCCGTTCCAGGAGAGGTCGGGGTAGCTCTGCTGCCCGGGGCCCGAGGCGATGGCCAGGTCCCCGGCAACCTTCGTGCCGGCGCTGTCGAGGGCGGCGAAGAAAACGTCCGCATTGCCGTTGCGGTCATCGTCCCAGACGATCATCCAGCGGCTGTCGGCGCTGCTCCAGGCGATGCGCGGATGGGAGGAACTGCCCGCCTGGGTGGTGACCCGGACCTCGCTGCCGATGCGCAGCCCGGCAGCATCCACCCGGGCGAAGTAGACTTCCGAAGTGCCGTCCCTGTCATCTTCCCAGGTCACGCCGTACTCGGTGCCGTTCCAGGCCACGTCGGGTTCGATGGCGTCGCCGGTGGTCGCGGCAGAAATATCGGTCGTGCCGAGCAAGGTGCTTTGGGTATCGAGGCGCGTCATGCGGACGACCTGCCGCCCGGCGGAAGGCTCGTTGTACACCGCCGCGCCCTCGGTACCGGTGCTGGCGATCCGCACGGGTCCCGTGTCCTCGGCGGAGGTGGTGAGCTGGGCCGCGGCGCCGGAGAAGA
>JAJRXJ010000158.1 GCA_024276355.1 Actinomycetes bacterium
CTACTGCGTGGCCCACGACGTGGGTGTGAAATTCTCCACCAACGGCTCCCGTATCGACGCCGAGGTGGCGGCGCGGCTGGCAGCATCCGACTACGTCGACGTACAGATATCGATCGACGGGGCCGACGCGACCACCAACGATTCGGTCCGCGGTGAGGGCTCGTTCGACACGGCGTTGGCCGCCATGGGTCATCTCCGCGAGGCCGGCTTCGGCGAGTTCAAGATCAGCGTCGTGATGACCCGTCACAACATCTCACAGCTCGACAGCTTCCGGGATCTCGCCGACCGCTTCGGTGCTCAGCTTCGCCTCACCCGCCTCCGGCCCTCGGGGCGCGGCGCCGAGTCGTGGCACGAACTCCACGCAACCAACGATCAGCAGATCGAGCTCTACGACTGGCTGATCAAGCATCCCGACACACTCACCGGCGACTCGTTCTTCCACCTGTCGGCTCTCGGCGAGCCGTTGCCCGGGCTCAATCTCTGCGGCGCCGGTCGGGTGGTTTGTCTGATCGACCCGGTCGGCGATGTCTACGCCTGCCCGTTCGTGCTCCACGACGACTTTAAAGCCGGAAACGTTCGTGACTCCGGCGGCTTCAGTTCGATCTGGCGTGAGAGTCGCCTGTTTGCCGACATGCGCCAGCCGCAGTCCGCCGGCGCCTGCGCGTCGTGCGGAGAGTTCGATGCCTGCCAGGGTGGGTGCATGGCCGCCAAGTTCTTCACCGGCATGCCGCTCGACGGCCCCGACCCCGAATGTGTGAAAGGCCACGGGGAGCCGGCGTTGGTGGCCTCGGGCCCTTTGCCGAGCGCGGCGTCGAACCACTCTCGGCCCACACGCGTGAGCCTCAGCTCCCGCCGCTGATCAGCGCCCGTCGAGCACCGGATTACCTCGAGAACTGGCTGAAGAGCCTCAGCACATACCAGAACATGGTCATGAGTGAGCTGAACAGGGCCAGCGCGCCGGCCACGTGGGCGTCGGCGGGGTAGTTCCGGATGATGGTTTGGGTCTGGTAGAGGATGGCCATGCCGGCCAACACGATCATGCCGACCGAGAACCAGATGCCGAGGCTCAGTCCGAACAGCACCGCAGCCACGATCAGCACCAGAGCGCCGACGAATCCGTACATCACCATCGGACGCAGGAACGACAGGTCCTTGCGGGTGATGAAGGCGACGATCGACAATCCGGCGAATCCGGCTGCGGTGACCAGGGCGGCGGCTGCCACGGTGGTGGTGCCGTTGTCCTGGATGTTGAACATGTAGTGGAGGAACGGGGCGAAGATGAGCGCCTCGAGAGCGGCCATCGCGAACAGCGCCTGGTATTGGCGAACCGGGTTCAGGAGATCGGATGCTGCCTGGGCCACGAACCACTGGCCCACCATGAACGCCCCGAGTATGAGCAGCCAGCCCATGCCGTTGCCCGACACGAAGTTGTAGATGCCCCTGGCCAGCCCGATATTGATGAACAACGCCTCAATGGCGACGAACGCGACCACCGCGGCAAGCAGGTGCTGGTAGACCCTCACCACGAAATCGGCGCGGGCCTCTTCTCCGAGGGAAATCACCGGCTGGGTGATCGTGGTGCCGTGTGGGTCGATGTTCATGAATGCTCCTGGTCTCGCTGCACATGACGATACCGCGTCGAACCGCCGGTATTCTTTCGCCACGATCGCGGCCGCTGTGCGCGCCGCCCGAAATCAGGAGACACATTATGGGATTTCTCGACAAGGCCAAGGGCCTCATCGGCAAGAACGCCGACAAGGTCGAAGACGGTATCGACAAGGCCGCCGACGTGATCGAGGACAAGGTCGGCGAAGACAACGCCGACAAGGTGGAGATGGCCGCTGAGAAGGCCAAGGACGTCGTTGAGGGCCTCGCCGACGACCAGTGACCACCCCGGGGCAGGAATGTCCCCGGCCATGATCAAGGCGGTACTGTCGCCCCGTCCATGAAGCTTCTTTCAACAGTCATTCTCGGGAACGCCGAGGCGTCGAATCGGGTCATGTTCGGCCCCCACACGACCAACCTCGGCGTTCGCCGCGCCCTGTCCGACAAACACATCGCCTACTACCGGCGTCGGGCCGCGGGTGGCACGGGAATCATCGTCACCGAGGAAGCATCGGTTCACCCCTCCGACTGGCCCTACGAACGGGCACCACTGGCGTCGGAGTGCGGCCCGGGGTGGGCCGGGATCGCCGAGGCCTGCCGAGCCCACGGATCGTTGGCGGTCGCGGCGCTCGGGCACAGCGGCGGACAGGGCACATCCCACTGGTCGCAGGCTCCGCTGTGGGCCCCATCTGACGAACCCGAGGTCAACACCCGCGAGATCCCCAAGATCATGGAACCCGACGACATCGCTGCAGTGATCGGTGGGTTCGAAGAGGCCGCGGCACTGGCCTCGGAGTCGGGCCTCGACGGTGTCGAGATCAACGCCGGCCAGCATTCGCTCATACGGCAGTTCATCTCCGGTCTCACCAACCGGCGCGGCGATGAATACGGCACCGACAAGCTCTTGTTCGCCCGGGAGTCGATCGAAGCGGCGCGCCGCGGTGTCGGCGAGGGCATCGTCGGGCTGCGACTGTCGTGCGACGAACTGGCCCCGTGGGCCGGCATAACCCCCGAATCGGCAGTCGACATCGCCGGCGAACTGGCTTCCCTCGTCGATTACCTGGTGGTGGTGAAGGGCTCGATCTTCTCGGTGCCCGCCACCCGGCCCGACACCCATGTCGACGCCGGGTTCAATCTTGATCTGGTGCGCGACATACGTGCCGGTATCGACGCAGCCGTGCCGGTGGTGGCACAGGGATCGATCATCGATGTCGGTCAGGCCGAGTGGGCGCTCGGCGATGAACGCTGCGACCTGGTGGAGATGACCAGAGCCCAGATAGCCGATGCCGACCTGGTCGCCAAAGCGGCTACGGACCCGGCCCGGATCAGACCGTGCATCCTCTGCAACCAGACCTGTCAGGTGCGCGACAACCGCAATCCGACCATCACCTGTGTCGTCGACCCCAGAGCCGGTCACGAACTCGACGACCCCGACCCCTGCCCGTCCGTCGCGCCATCGGTCGGCGGCATCGGCGGGACCCTGCTCGTGGTCGGTGGCGGGCCGGCCGGTATGGAAGCAGCGCGGGTCGCCGCCGAACGGGGCCACACGGTGAGGCTGATCGAGGCCCGCGACCAACTGGGCGGAATGGTGCCTATCGCCGCCGCCGGTTCCGGCCGGGAACCGCTCGCGGCCATCACCGATTGGCTCGAATCCGAGATCCGACGGCTCGGAGTCGAAGTGGTGGTCGGTCGACCCGCGTCGGCTGCCGAACTAGCCGATCACGACGGCCCTGTTGTTCTCGCCACCGGTTCGATCGCCGGCCCGCCACCGGGCCGGCTCGACGGCGAGGCACCGCTGACCGCGCCGGTGGTCTTGGCGGCGGCCCGCACCGATCGAGTTCGGGAGCTCATTCCCGAGGGCTCCACGGTGATCATCGCCGACCCGATCGGCGGACCCATCGGGGTGTCGGTGGCCGAGCTGCTGGCTCCCAAGGGCAACGAGGTCATCCTGGTCACCAGCGACGCGTTCGCCGGCCAGATGCTGGCGCTGAGCGGGGATCTCGCCACCTGCAACGGACGGCTGGCCAATCTCGGCGTCGAGATCGTGACCCGGGTGAAGGTGGTGTCGGTGAGCGCCGGCAGCATCACCGTCGAGCATCGTTACTCCGGTGAATCGAGAACCATCGAGGGCGTCGTCGTCGACGCCGGCCCCCGGCTCCCCGACCATCGACTCCGCAATCAGGCCGGGGTTTCGGCCACCCCGATCGGCGATTGTGTCGCACCGCGCACCATCCACGAGGCCATCCTCGAGGCCCGACGGGCGGTGTTGGCGCTGTGAGCGGGGCCCGGCAGTTCCGCTACCTGTTCGAGCCGCTGAAGCTGGGGCCGGTCACCATCCCCAACCGGATCGTCTTCAGCGCCCATCTCACCAACTACGCCCAAGGTGGCCTGCCCACCGACCAACATGTGGCCTACTACGAGGCCCGCGCCCGCGGCGGTGCCGGCCTGATCATCACCGAGGAACATTCGGTACATCCCACCGACTGGCCATACGAGAAGATGATCCACGCGTTCAAGCCCGAGGTGCTCGACGGATATCGTCGCATCACCCGGGCCGTCCACGCCCACAGCACCCCGATCTTCGCCCAGATCAACCACAACGGCGGCCAGGCCTCGTCGATGTATTCGCGACTGCCCGTCTGGGCTCCGTCGCCGGTTCCCGATCCCATGTTTCGAGAGGTCCCCAAGGAGGTCGACCACGCGGAGATAGCCGAGATAGTCAGGGGTTACGCAGAGGTGGCGGCCCGGTGTGTGGAGGGGGGCTTCGACGGAATCGAACTTCAATGCTCCCACAGTTCGATCGTGCGTGGGTTCCTCTCGCCGGCCACCAACAAGCGCACCGACCGATACGGCGGCTCGCTCGAGAACCGCAGCCGGATGCTCCACGAGATCGTCGCCGCGGTTCGTGACGCGATCGGCCCCGACATCGCCCTCGGTGTGAGGCTGTGCGGCGACGAACTGATCGACGAGGGCACCCGCATAGGCGACGCCGTCGAGGTGGCCGGAGCATTGGAACGCCGGGGTCTGATCGACTACATCAACACCTCCATCGGGGTGGCCACCGCTTCGCTGTTCGTGATCGAGGCGTCGATGCACATTCCGCCGGGATACGCGCTGTTCATTCCGTCGGCGATCCGGGCTCGGGTCGACCTGCCCGTGGTGGGTGTGGGCCGCTTCAAGGACCCACTCCAGGCCGACCGGGCCATCGCCGACGGCCACTGCGACCTCGTGGGTGTGGTCAGGGGGCAGATCGCCGATCCCGAATTCGCCGCCAAGGCCCGTGCCGGAATGACCGAACAGACTCGCCTTTGCCTGTCGTGCAACCAGGAATGCGTCGGACGCATGGGCCTCAACCGCTGGCTCGGTTGCATCGAGAACCCGATGACCGGTCGTGAAAGCGTGCTGCCCACTCCGGTGGTTCGGGATCCGGCGCGCGACGTGCTGGTGATCGGTGCCGGCCCGGGTGGACTGCAGTCAGCGATCTCGGCCGCAGCCCACGGTCATCGGGTCACCGTGGTCGAACGGTCCGATGCGCCCGGAGGCAACGTGAGGTGGGCGGCAACGGTGCCCAACCGGGCCGAGTTGGGCGACGTGATACGCAACCAACTCGTCGAATGCGAGAGTCTGGGCGTGAAGATCGAATACGGCGTATCGGCCGATCTCAGTCTGATCTCGTCACGTCGCCCAGACGTGGTGGTCGTGGCCACCGGCTCCGAGTTCAACCCGCCCTACTGGCTGCCGGCCGACCAAGAAGCGCGGCCCCGCTCCACCGACGTGGTGTCGGTGCTGCGCGGTCTCGCCGAGCCGAGCGGCGACGTGCTCGTCGTCGACCTTCTCGGCTTCCACGAGGCCACCTCGGTCGCAGAACTGCTCGCCGATCGGGGATGCAACGTGGAGATCGTCACCCCGGCGATGGTGGTCGGCCAAGACCTCGGGATAACCCTCGACATGGAGAACTGGTGGATGCGGGCCGAAGCCAAGGGCATCCGCCAGACCACCGATCGAATCGTCACCCACGCGGCCCCCGGGGACGATGGCCGGATCGAGGTCGGGCTGATGTACCACCTCACCGGCGCAACCGAGACCCGCAATCCCGACTGGCTGGTGATGAGCCTTCCGCCCCGAGCCGCCGACGGGCTCTACCTCGAACTGAAGGCCGCCGAGGGCCAACTCGGCATTGAGGTCCACCGGGTGGGCGATGCGGTGGCTCCCCGCCGAATTCACGCCGCGGTTGTCGACGGCGATCGTGTGGGGAGGGTCCTGTGAGCGCGATGACAGGGGCCGAAATGATCGCGGTGGTTGTCAGCCGCGGGGGAGAGGCCCCCGTCGGCGGCCTGGAGGCGATCGCCGAGTGTGCGGGCAATGCCGTGGTTGTCGACATCGATGCGTTTCACCCGGCATCCCTGGCCCGGAGGATCGCCGGGTTGGTGGCCGATCACGAAGTGATCATTCTGCCGGCGTCTCCCGACGGCCGGGATCTCGCTCCCCGCTTGGCCTCGGAGCTGGGCCGTCCGCTGTTGGCCGGCGCGGTTCTCGTCGGGTCCGGCACCGCAACCGTGGCCCGACGCGGTGGCCTCATCCTCGAACGCCACGCGGTCACGGGCCCGTTCGTGGCCACACTGCAGCCCGGAGTGCGCGGCGTACCCGTGGGGCTCGAACTTCCCGACCCCGTTTCGCTGCCGCCCGACCCGGGAGCGCCGTCGAAGGCCGGCGACCGGACGGCCCCCGACGCCGAAGTCCTCGAGGTGAGCGCCCCCGATGCCTCCGACCTCGACCTGACCGAAGCCACCCGGATCCTGTCGATCGGGGCCGGGTTCACCGACCCACGACACGTTCAACTCGCCGCTGAGGTGGCCGACGCACTCGGCATGTCGCTGGGCGCCACCCGAGTGATCACAGATCGTGGATGGCTTCCCTTCGAACGTCAGATCGGCACCACCGGCGCCATGGTCGACCCCGAGATATACGTGGCCCTCGCGATCAGCGGCGCCGTTCAACACGTGTCGGGCCTCGGAGACCCCGACCGGATCGTGAGTGTCAACACCGATGGATCCTGCCCAATGGCCGCTCTGGCCGACATCAACATTGTCTGCGATGCTCCATCGGTGCTGATCGCGCTGGCCGACCGTCTCGACATCGAAGTCGCCCCCGAGCTGCGCTCGCCCTCCGACCCGAAGGGCACGGTTCATGGCTGACTTCGACATCATCGTCGTCGGGGCCGGCCCCGCGGGATCAACCGCCGCGTTGGTGGCGGCCCGGGCCGGCAAGTCGGTGGGCCTCATCGAACGGGGGCCGTTCCCCGGATCGAAGAACATGTACGGCGGGGTCATCTACGGGCGTGTCCTCGACAGCCTCATCCCCGACTGGTGGGAACAAGCCCCCGTGCAACGCTGGGTCACCCGCCGGGGCACGGTGATGATGACGCCCACGCAGTCGGTCACGCTCGACTATCGGACCGCAAAATGGGGCCGGCCGCCCTACAACGGGGCCACCGCCTTCCGGCCCGACTTCGATGCCTGGCTCGCCGGTCACGCGACCGACGCCGGGGCAACTCTCGTGTGCTCCACCACGGTCACCGGCCTGATCACCGACCCCGCCGGCCGGGTCGTCGGGGTCCGCACCGACAGGCCCGACGGCGATCTCACCGCCGACGTCGTCATCGCCTGCGACGGTGTCAACTCGTTCCTCGCCAAGGAAGCCGGGCTCTACCCCCACGCCGACGACACCTCTCATTTCACGCTCGGAGCCAAGGAGGTGCTCTCGCTTCCCAGAGAGGCGATCGAGGAACGATTCGGACTCACCGGCGATGAAGGCGCCGATTTTGAGATCATCGGCTGCACCGGCGACATCGCCGGCGGGGGGTTCGTCTACACCAACCTCGATTCGATCGCCGTGGGGGTGGTTCTGCGTCTGTCCGACCTCGCCGAATCCTCCCGCCGGGCCGAGGAGATCATCGCCGAGCTGAAAAGCCATCCGCTGATCGCCCCCATGGTGAAGGGCGCCAAGCTCGAGGAGTACTCGGCCCACCTGATCCCGGAGGGCGGCTACAATATGATGCCCAGGCTCGGGGCTCCGGGCCTGCTCATCTCGGGTGACGCGGCGGCGTTCTGCCTCGGGGCGGGCCTGTGGCTCGAGGGAGTCAACTTCGCCATCGGCGGCGGCCGGGCCGCGGCCGAAGCGGCCATCTCGGGCGGCGACTCGATGCTCGACGACTACCGCCGCCGGCTCGAATCCACCTTCGTGCTCGCCGACCACAAGAAGCTGCGCCGGGCCCCGGAGTTGGTGCTGTCCGACCGGGTGCAGTTCCGCTACCCGCAGATGATCGCCGATCTGCTCGAAGACATCTTCACGGTCGACAATCCCCGACCCAAGCCCGGCATGGTCAAGCTGGTTCGCCGGGCCGTGAAGGCCCATGGCGTGAAGCTGCGTCACCTCGCACGCGACGGGTGGAAGGGGCTGCGGACCTATGGCTAATCGTTCACCGTGGCCGGTGGTGTCGTTCGAGGATCGCATGGCCACCATCGATTTCCGGGTGTCGAGCCGGGCCCACATCACCGTCGATTCCGACGTGTGCGAGGGCTGTCCGGCCCGGGCCTGCATCACCGCCTGCCCGGCCAACCTGTTCGTGCCCACCAGTGACGGGGGCATCCTGTTCAACTACGAACAGTGTTTCGAGTGCGGCACCTGCTACATGGTCTGCAACAACGAGGGGGCCATCACCTGGGCCGACCCCGAGGGGGGTCACGGTGTGGTCTACAAGCGGAGCTGATGCGATGAACGGGGCTCACCGATGAAGCTGGCAGTATGCATGAAGTGGGTCGACACCCGCCCCGAGGTCGACCCGCTCACCGGCGAGGTCGCCGAGGATCGTCGGTGGTTCGCCGCGAGCCGGGCCGATCAGAGTGCGCTCGAGATCGCCTTGTCGATCACCGACGATGTCACGGTGGTGTGCGCCGGCCCTGCGGAATCCGAGGCGATGCTGCGAGACTCACTGGCGGCCGGCGCCGTTCGTGCGGTGCGTGTCGACCTGGATTCCACATCAGACTCGGCGGCGGTCGCCGCGTCGGTGGCCCCGGCGGTGGCGGGATACAACCTCGTGGTGTGCGGCAACTGGAGCCTCGATCGCGGATCGGGTTCGTTCCCGGCATTCCTGGCCCACGAACTGGGCGTGGCCCAGGCCTTGGGCTGCACCACCGTGGCTCGGTCCGAGACCGGCGGTGTCACCGCCACACGACGCCTCGACCATGGCCGACGCGAGCAAGTTCGGCTGGACGGGCCGGGCGTCGTGTCGGTGGAAGCCGGACCCGAGCTGCGTCGGGCCGGACTCAGGGCCGTGCTGGCGTCGGGTAGCGCCGAGGTCGAGGTCGTGGCCCCGTCGTCCCCCATCCGATACGCCAGCCATGTTGTCGAGGCGGGGCCGTACCGACCCCGGTCGCGGGAGATCCCACCTCCGGATCACGAC
>JAJRXJ010000007.1 GCA_024276355.1 Actinomycetes bacterium
AGCTTGATGAACCCGGCAGCATCGAATTGGTCGTAGGCGCCACCGTCGTCTTCGAAGGTGGCGATCTTCTCGTCGAACAGCGACTCGTCGGAGCGACGACCGGCAATGTCGACATTGCCCTTGTAGAGCTTCACCCGCACCTCGCCGCTGACATGCTCCTGGCTGTGGTCGATGGCCACCTGGAGCATCTCCCGCTCGGGGCTCCACCAGAATCCGTTGTAGATCAGTTCGGCGTAGCGGGGCATCAGGGAATCCTTGAGATGGGCGACCTCCCGGTCGAGGGTGATCGACTCGATGGCCCGGTGGGCCCGCAACATGATGGTGCCTCCCGGGGTCTCGTAGGCCCCTCGGCTCTTCATGCCCACGAATCGGTTTTCGACTATGTCGAGACGGCCGATTCCGTTGGCGCCACCGATCTCGTTGAGCATGGTGAGCACCGCTGCCGGCGACATGGGCTTGCCGTCGATGGCCACGATGTCGCCATGCTCGTAGGTGAGGTCGAGATAGGTGGCCTCGTCGGGTGCCAGCTCCGGGCTGACCGACCATCGCCACATTTCCGACGGGGGTTCCTGCCACGGGTTCTCGAGCGGCCCGCCCTCGTAGGAGATGTGAAGCAGGTTGGCGTCCATCGAGAACGGCGACTTCTTACCCCGAGCCATCTCGATCGGGATGTCATGGGAGGCCGCGTAATCCATCAGCGACTGACGGGACCCCAGCTCCCATTCGCGCCATGGAGCGATCACCTTGATGTCGGGGGCGAGGGCGTAGGCACCGAGCTCGAACCTGACCTGGTCGTTGCCCTTGCCGGTGGCGCCATGGCTGATGGCATCGGCCCCGGTCTCGGCGGCTATCTCCACCAGACGCTTGGCGATGAGCGGGCGGGCGATGGAAGTGCCGAGCAGGTACTCGCCTTCGTAGATCGCGTTGGCACGAAACATCGGGTAGACGAAATCCCTGGTGAACTCCTCGCGGAGGTCTTCGATGTAGATCTCTTCGGGTTTGACGCCCATGCCCAGCGCCTTGGAACGCGCCGGCTCGAGCTCATCGCCCTGGCCGAGATCAGCGGTGAAGGTGACCACATCACAGCTGTAGGTCTCCTGCAACCAGCGGAGAATGATCGAGGTGTCGAGCCCCCCGGAGTAGGCGAGCACAACCTTGGATACGTCGCTCATGGATTCCTTCTTTCGATCGGGACTGTCTGCTTTGGGAGTTGTCGAGGGATGAAAACTTGTTGGTGTCGGTCTACAACCCGGCGAGGTCACTCAGGCGCTTGGCCAGGTCGGCTCCCGACACATCGGCCCTGGCCACCACCATGAGGGTGTCGTCACCGGCAACGGTGCCAAGGATCTCGGTGATGCCGGCGCGATCCAACGCCGATGCGACCACGTGGGCCGAACCGGGAGGCGTGCGGAGCACGACGATGTTGCCGGAGAAACCCAGGTCGGCGACCCACTCCCCCATGACCCGACGGAGATGATCCTCGGGGGCGACCCGATCCATCGGCATCTCGGGAATTGCGTAGACGGTTTCGCCGCCCGGCACCCGAACCTTGATGGCGCCAAGATCGTCGAGGTCGCGCGAGACCGTGGCCTGCGTGGCGGTCACACCCTGGGCCTCGAGAAGCTCCACGAGCTGCACCTGGTTGGTGACCGCGTGTTCCTCGAGAAGCATCGTGATGCGGTGTTGGCGCTGGGCTTTCGACACGATCAGTCGTTTTCGCTCAGCAGCCAGGCCAGCAAGCCTCTCGCCGCGTGCATTCTGTTGGCGGCCTGCACCCATATTCGACTGCGCGGGCCGTCGGCGACCTCGGCCGACACCTCTTCGCCCCTGTGAGCCGGCAGGCAGTGGAGAAACACCGCTCCAACCTGGGCGAGGCTCATCAGGTGCTCGTCGACCCGGAATCCCTCGAAGTCGCGCAGCCGCTGTTCCTTTTCGGTCTCCTGCCCCATGGAGGTCCAGACATCGGTGTAGATCACGTCGACGCCCTTCACCGCTTCCTCCGGCCGGTCGGCCACAACTGGTTCGATACCGGTGGCGCGAATTCTGTCGAGATCGGATTCAGGAAACGTGTACCCGGCCGGGCTCGCGATTCTGAACTGCATTCCGGTCATGCCGCATCCGAGGGCCAGCGAGCGGGCGACGTTGTTGGCGTCGCCCACGTAGGCCACGCTGCGGCCCTCGAACGAACCGAGTTCACGCCGAATCGTGAGCAGGTCGGCGATCGCCTGCAACGGGTGGGCCTGATCGCTGAGCATGTTGACCACCGGCACGCGATCGAGAGCCGCCATGCGTTCGACGGTGGAGTGTTCGAACACACGGGCACCGATGGCCGAGTGGTAGCAAGCCAGCGTGTTGGTGA
>JAJRXJ010000159.1 GCA_024276355.1 Actinomycetes bacterium
ACCCGTGGTCACTTTGGCAGTCGACGGGGTACCCCGGGAGATGTTCGGTGGGGCTTTCGTCGTCGACGACTACGCACTCATCATGAAGGCCATCTTCCTGCTTTCGGCCTACGTGGTCGTGTTGATGTCGACCAACTACATCGCCGAAGGCGACTATTGGGAGAACGAGTACTACGGGCTGCTGCTCACATCAGTGCTCGGCATGCTCCTCATGACTTCGGCCCGAGATCTCATCAGCATCTTCGTGGCCCTCGAGCTGTTGTCGATTCCGGCCTACATGCTGGCCACTTGGCGCAAGCGTGATCTCAAGAGCAACGAGGCCGGGCTCAAGTACTACCTGATGGGAGTGTTCGCCTCGGCGATCATGCTCTACGGAATGTCGCTGCTCTACGGCAGTTCGGGCACCACGCTCTTGTCGGGCATCAACAAGGCGGTCAGCGCCACCGACAAGCCGGCCGCCGTGGTCACGCTCGGCATGGGGTTCGTGATCGCGGGCTTCGCGTTCAAGGTCTCGGCGGTGCCGTTCCACACCTGGGCCCCCGATACCTACGAGGGTGCACCCACGCCTGTCACCGCGTTCTTGTCGGTGGCGTCCAAGGCCGGTGGGTTCGTCGGGCTCATGAGCATCCTCTTCGTGGGCCTCATCGGCCGTCACGATGTCTACCAACCGATGATCTGGATCCTCGCGGCTGCGTCGATGACCGTCGGCAACACCGTGGCCCTGCGTCAGAAGAACATCGTGAGGATGCTGGCCTACTCGGGCGTCGCCCAAGCCGGCTACATGTTGGCCCCGCTGGCGGTCGTCACCACGGATGTGGTCAACAGCGCCGGAGGCAACGTGATTGTGGCCGACCAGGCACTCCGGGCCACGGTCACCTATCTGGCCATTTACGCCGCCACCAACCTTGGTGCCTTCGCTGTGGTCATGGCGGTGGCCCGCAAGACCCGCTCGGCCGACATCGATTCCTACGACGGCCTGTTCAAGTACGCGCCCGGGCTGACGGTGCTGATGACCATGTTCTTGTTCTCGCTGGCCGGTATCCCACCGCTCGGCGGATGGTTCGGCAAGTTCCGGGTGCTGGAAGCACTCATCTCGCCTGGCACCACGTGGGGTGCCGCCCTGGCGGTAGTCGTGGCCGTCAACTCGGTGGTGGCGTTCTACTACTACGGTCGGATCGCCGTGAAGATGTGGGTGGAGGAGGCCCCTGACGGCGATGTGACACCGATCAGGGTGCCGGTGTCGTTGGTCGCTGCTCTCGGGCTCACCGCGGTTGTCACCCTCGCTTTCGGAGTGGGCCCCGGGTTGAGCGGCCATTTCACGCAGGTGAGCCTGCTCGCCGGTATCGGCGGCTGACCCGATGGTGGGCGATTCCTCGCTCGCCGATCGGTTGCACGAGCGAATCCATGCCGAAGGGCCGATGCCTGTCTCACAGTGGATCGAAGCTGCCCTGTACGATCCGACCCACGGGTTCTACATGTCAGGCGGGCAAGCGGGGAGACGTGGCGACTTTCTGACCGGCCCCGAGGTGGGACCATTGTTCGGAGCGGTGATCGCCCGCGCTGTCGACTCGTGGTGGACGGCCGCCGGGGAGCCGGATCGGTTCCCGGTCTACGAGGTTGGTGCGGGTCCGGGAACGCTGGCGCGTGCGGTGATGCGGGCATGGCCGGCCTGTGCAGAAGCCGGCGCGCTCGAGTGGTGGGCGATCGAGCTGTCGCCGGTGCAGCGCGCCGGCCATCCAGTCCACGACCTTGTTCGTTCGGCTCCCGATCTCCAGGAGGCCCGGGAAGCCGCCGGAGGCGCCGGGGGAGTCGTACTGGCCAACGAACTGCTCGACAACATCCCCTTCGACATTGCCCAACTCACCGACGCCGGGTGGTTGCCGCTGGTGGTGTGCAATGAACCGCACGGAGGCTTCGTGACCCGCCTCGGCGAGCCCGATCCGGAGATGGCGGCGGTGCTCCATGCCCTCGCCCCCGAGGCGTCGATCGGCGCCACGATTCCATGGGAGGTCGGGGCCCGCGGCTGGCTCCACGAGGTGATCAGCTGCGACCCCACCCTGAGAGTGGTCGTCTTCGACTACGGCGGCACCACATCCGAGCTGCTTGGGCGGGGCTCGGGCTGGTTGAGAACCCACACGGACCACTCCGGAGGCGCTGACTGGTTGGACGGTCCGGGCAGTCGCGACATCACCGTGGATGTCGACCTCGACCAAATTCAACTCGACCATGTGGCCCGCACGATCGTCTCTCAAGCCGACTTCCTGATCGAACATGGGATCGAGGATCTCGTCGCCGAAGGCCGACGAGTGTGGGCCGAACGGGCCCACATCGGTGATCTGACGGCGCTCGCGGCGCGCAGCAGGGTACGCGAATCGGAGGCCTTGTGTGATCGCGATGGGATGGGGTCGTTCCACGTCATGGAGTGGCGCTCCTAGACTCCGGAAATGACCTTTGTTGAGAGAACTCCGCTGTCGCGCGACCGTGTGGCCGAGGCCGCACTCGAACTGATCGACGAAAGCGGACTCGAAACCCTGAGCATGAGGAAGCTGGGTGCGGCCCTCGGGTTCGAGGCCATGTCTCTCTACAACCACATCGACAACAAGGACGACCTTCTGTCGGCGGTCACCGACATCTTGTTCGGTGAGATCATTGAGGCCTACGGGCGCCCGGACGGAGACTGGAGAGACAAGGCCCGAGCCATGTCAGCCGCCTATGTGAAGGTGGCGGGGGCCCATGCGGGTGCCGTCGACCTCCTGGTCGATCGTCCTGTGCAATCACCCCAGGGTCTCGAATTCCTGGGGAAGATCCTCTCGATTTTCGAGGAGGTCACCACCGATATCCGTACCGCGGCGCTGGCGTTCACCACCGTTTCGAGTTGGGTGGTCGGAACAGTCATCCAGGAGCACGGGGCCATGAGGCGCCTCCACGCCGGCGAGGGGATCTCAGCCACCGATGTGGCCCCGCAGTATTTGCCGATGGTCAGATTCCGTGAGGTCTGTGTGAGCGATCTCAGTTCCGAGGAGCGGTTTTCCGAGGGTCTCGAAACGGTCCTCGATGGTGTCGAGCATCGCTACTTTTCGGTCTGACGGGGATCGCCGGGGCCGGTTCTGGCTCGAACGGCCCACTGATTGGGACCATTGGCCGAATAATCACTCTCCGTCGCCTCTATATTCGACGCCCGCACTCTCCGATGTAACCAATGCGTTGGAGAGGAGAACCAGGCGATGCGAACCAAGTTCGCTGCCTCGGCGATGGCGATCGCCGTGGTGGCATCTGGATGTACATTCCAGTTACGTGACCCCGGGGTGTCCGCGAGTTGTGGACCACTCAATTATGAGGTCAATACCAATGGGCACGACCTCGGGTCGGCTCAACGACAGGCGATAGACCAAGCCTTCGAGGAGTATGGGGCTCTGGTCGGCCGGACGGCCACCGACCTCGGCGACACCACGGCCACGATTGCCGACCATCAGGCCGGCGATCCGGTACTGATCGAGATCAAGTGGCCATCGGATGCGCCCGAGAATCTCGGATATGCCAGCCCCGACATCGTGGATGGCACATACACCTCCGGTTGGATCTATCTCAACCCTTCGGTGGCTCAGGCCCCGCCGGGTCTGATCAGGCGGATCACCCTCCACGAGATCGGACATCTTGCCGGTCTTGACGATGTGATCGATCCATCGGAGCTCATGGACCCCTCACTGCCGGTCGACCATTTCGGCTCCGGTGACCTGATCGGTCTGTTCGTCACCCACAACGGTGGCTGTGAGGGCTCGACCCTCGCCCGCACACTCATCTCTCAGGCAGCCGCCAAGAGCGACGCTGCGGGGAACAACTAGAAAGGCCCGCCAAACAAGGTTCCCGCTCCACCTGTCCGGGGTGGGAGCCGTCCATCAATCCGACGGGCGACCTGTCCTCGCCTGTCGGGTACTCCAATGCGACCACGGTGTCCGGGGACCTGTCCCCCCGGGCACCGTGGTCGCGTTCGGGTGCTATCGGGTTGAGGACTCCTCACCGGTGTTGCCGACGACCGGGACGCCGTCCCGGCGGCGACGAGCCCACCAGATCAGGGCGGCGGCGACCACGATCAGCGGCGCGAACGGCAGCAGTCCGCCGGAGACCACCAGGGCGATGCTGCCGATGAACTTCAGCGATGACATTCCCGCGGAGAAGGAATCGCCGAATCCGGGCAGGGCATCATGGCTGGAGGCGACGATCAGGACACTTCCCGATGCTTGAACCGCCCCGCCACGGGCACCGACGGGGTCGGCGTGGGCCACAAGATCGATCTGCAGGCCTCCGGAGATGTCACGACGTCTTATACGCCCGTCTTCCACGGTCAGCTCGGTGCTGATGACAAGACGCCCCCCGGGTTCGAGGCGATCGACATCGCCCTCCACGACGGTGAAGTCGCTCAGCCGTAGCCGCAGCGAGCCGTTCTCGAGCCGCAGCGAGGTGAGAGTCGACTCGCCGATGTTGTCGATCTCCACGCACAGCGTCGCCTTGTCATTGCGCTCAACGGTGAAGTCGAGCGCTCCCGGGCATGCGTCGGTGGTGCCGGCGCCCAAGCCGGCCACAAGTTCGATGGCCGCCGGGGGAATCACCGTGGGGGCCTGGGTGATGGTGAGCGTGATGGTGGCCAGCGCCACCTGGTCGTTGACGGTTCGAAGCTGGCCGCGGAGCTGCTCGAGTTGGGTTTCACGCTGCAGGAGCTGGTTTTCAAGGTTGGCCAGGGCGTTGCTGTCACCGGCCCGGTCCATCAGGGCACGCAGTCGGGCCACGCTGGCCTCGGCGGTGGTCACCCGGCTCTGAAGGTCGACGATCCGGTCGGTGACGTCGTCGGCGCTCACCTGTTGGTTGACCAGATCCCCTATGCGGGCGATGGCCGCCAGAGCCTTGTCGAAGTCGGCGGGTTGCACCTTGAAGGTGAGCACCGTGCGGGGGCTGCCCAGGGTGCTGGTCGACTCGCCGAACACGATGCCCCCGATCGCGGTCACGGCATCGCGGGCTTCGGCTCCTGCGGCGGCGACGTCGGCCACTTCCACATCGATCGTGGCGGTGAACACGATGTCGCGTCCGAGGTCGGCCGGGGTGAGGGCGGTCGGTACGGCCAGCCCCGGTGCTTGGTCGGCACCGATGATGTCGGGCGATGGGGCGGCGGAGTCGGCGCGTGATCCGCCGACGGAAACAGATCCGTCGGATTGCGTGTCGGCTGCGGCTGCGGCCGCGGTCGTGGCCGGGGCGAACCCGGATTCTGGTGAGGAGGAGTCTCCGGTGAATGGACTCGCGGCGTTGCTCGACGCCGAGTCGCCACACGCGGCGAGTACCACCGCGAACACGATCAGCAGCGCGCCCATGTGCAGCCGCGAGTGCCTCCCTTGTCTGATCCGAGCCGTCATTTTGGCCTCCCATGATTGTGTGGGAGGTGTGACGCAACATCCGGGGGCCGGGTTCCCGAGTAACGCGAACGACAGAATCCCGTAACCGGGTTGTCACCGTGTTACGGAACTGCGATGAGGGCCGTGGTCAGAGAATCACTCGGTGTTCACCGAGCGGAACGACTCGACACAGCAGCACGGGGTACCGGCCCGGTCGGCGTTCGCCGATGCCCATTCGGTGATCATGCCCGGTAGGGCATCCGCCCGCTGATCGTTCTGGCTGTGGTGGGCCAGCAGGGCCTCGATCTTGCGGTCGATGGTGGCGGTGATGTCGACGTGGGTGTCGACCTCGGTACTGGCCATCAGCCAGAGGCGGGGAACGCAATGGGGTTGATGGCCCTCCTCGAGCAGTTCGGGAAAGGACCGGGCGTTGCGGGCATCGGGGTAGACCGCAGCGGTGACAGCCTCGCCGACGGCCAGGTGATCGGGATGTGAGGCATAGATGCGATCCAGGTCACGAATCGGTGACTGGGTGATCACCAGGTCGGGCCTGACCTGTCGTATGAGTCTCGACACGGCCCGCCGCAGGTCGAGATCGGCGACCAGGGCGCCGTCTCGGAACCCGAGCCAATGCACCTCCTCGACACCCAGCAATCTCCCGGCTGCTTCCTGCTCGGCATGACGAATCTTCTTGAGTTCGGGTGCTGAGTACTCGGCGGGCTCGCCGGCGTCGCCATCGGTCACGAGGCCGTACACCACCTCCACTCCGTGGTCGACGAACGCGGCGACGGTCCCGGCAGCCCCGAAATCGATGTCGTCGGGGTGGGCCACCACCACCAGAACTCTTGTTGGAATTGGCTCGTCGTGGTCAGCGTGTATCAGGTCGGCGAGGATGCTCAAGAGATGGTCCTGTGTGAGTGGGGCGAACGTGTGGGCTGGTGCGTGGTGGGTCGGTCAGAGGTCGGGGATGCCAAGATCGAGGTTCGAGCCCTGGATACCGCCCGACACGGCCAGAGCCTGGCCGGTGGTGTAGGCCCCGGCCGGGCCGGCGAAATAGAGCACCGCGGCAGCAATCTCCTCGGGACGCCCGAGTCTACGCAGGGGAGTTCCGGCGACCATGGCCCTTTCGAGTTCCTCGCTCTGGAGCACGATGTCGAGGGCCGAGGTGGCGATGGCACCGGGACACACCGCGTTGACTCTGATGCGCGGGGCGAGATCCTGGGCCATCTCCCTGGTGAGATGAATCAGCGCTGCCTTGGCTGTGCCGTAGGCCGCGAAACCCCGAGACGCGAATTGACCGGCGGTGGACGCGATGTTGATGATCGCGCCCCCGTCACGCTCGAGCATTGAGGGAACCGCGAGCTGGCTCAGATTGAACGCGGTGGTGATGTTGAAATCGAGCGCATGTCTGAAGGTTCGTTCGGATGTGTCGAGGAAAGCCTGCGGCAT
>JAJRXJ010000160.1 GCA_024276355.1 Actinomycetes bacterium
AGCTCGAGGTCCTCGATGGGAAGCTCCATGTCGGGGCCACCGGTGGCGACCTGGACCGCTTCGCCGAGCTCGAGACCCTGGGGCTCGTCGCTCATCTCCTCGACGAGTTGGACGAGCGTGCGCAGCGTCGAACCAGCCGAGGCGAGAGCCTCGCGTGGGCTGATGGTGCCGTCGGTCTCGATTTCGATCATGAGACGGTCGTAGTCGCCGGAATGCTCGACCCCGGCCGACTGGACCTCGATCGACACCCGACGAATCGGTGAGTAGATCGAATCGATCGGGATGATCCCGATGGTGTTGCCGCTCTTGTTCTTCGTGGCCGGCGTGTAGCCGCGACCCTTCTGAACGGTGAGATCGATCGCCAGGCGACCCTTCTCGTTGAGGGTGGCCAACACGAGATCGGTGTTCTGGATCTCGACATCGGGGTGGGTCTGAATGTCGCCGGCGGTGACTTCGCCGGGTCCACGGGCATCGAGACGCAGGGTGACCGGCTCATCGCTGTGAACGGTGAGGACGATGTCCTTGATGTTCAAGATGATGTCGGTGACATCCTCGGCGACGCCGGTGATGGTGGCGAACTCGTGGAGGGCGTCGTCGAAACGCACCTGGGTGACGGCAGCCCCCGGGATCGATGAGAGCAGGGTGCGCCGAAGGGAGTTGCCCAGCGAGTATCCGAAACCGCGCTCCAAAGGCGAGATCTCGAACTGCTGGGTGTTTCCCTCGGCCTCGCCGAGCGCTTCCACCGTTGGCCGTTGAATGGTGAGCAACGTGATGCCTCCGCTACTTGGAGTACAGCTCAACGATGAGCTGCTCTCGGACTGGGATGTCGATCTGCTCACGAATCGGGAGCTCACGAACGATGAACTGGAATTCCTCGCCCTTCTCCAGCCATGCCGGAGGGGTGCGGTCGAGTACGTCGAGGTTCCACTGAATCGGGGCGGCCTCGCGCACCTTGGCACGCAGTTCAACGACGTCGCCCTTGCGCAGGCGATAGCTCGGAATGTCGACGCGGCGACCGTTGACGTTGATGTGGCCGTGGTTGACGAACTGACGGGCCTGGGGACGGGTGGCGCCCCAACCGCAGCGGTACACCACGTTGTCGAGACGGAGCTCGAGGTAACGCAGCATGTTTTCGCCGGTGACGCCCTGACGGCGGTTGGCCTCGGCAAAGAGATTGCGGAACTGGCGTTCGGTGAGCCCGTAGGAGAAGCGAGCCTTCTGCTTCTCCTGAAGCTGCATCAGGTACTCCGAGACCGAGCCCCGGCGACGCGAGCGGCCGTGTTCGCCCGGCGGGTAGGGACGCTTGTCGAGAGCGATGGTCTCGCCCTTGGTTCCCCAGATGTTGGTTCCGAGGCGACGCGACACACGCGCCCTCGGTCCGGTGTAACGAGACATATCAGACCCTCCGCCGCTTGTTCTGACGGCAGCCGTTGTGAGGGACAGGAGTGCAATCCTTGATCCCGGTTACTTCGATTCCTGCGTTCTGGATCGAGCGGATGGCGGTCTCTCGACCCGAACCCGGGCCCTTGACCTGCACATCGACCTTGCGCACACCGTGTTCCATTGCGCGGCGGGCAGCGTTCTCGGCGGCCATCTGGGCGGCGAACGGGGTGGACTTGCGAGAGCCCTTGAACCCGACGTTGCCGGCCGACGCCCAGGCAAGGACGTTGCCCTGCTGGTCGGCGATGGTGATGATCGTGTTGTTGAACGAGCTCTTGATGTGGGCGACGCCATGGGTGACGTTCTTGCGCTCACGCTTGCGGGTGCGGCGGGCGCCCTGCGACGGAGTGGCCATTACTTACCAACCTTCTTCTTGCCGGCAACCGTCTTCTTCGGTCCCTTGCGTGTACGGGCGTTGGTGTGGGTGCGCTGACCCCTCACCGGGAGACCTCGACGGTGCCGAAGACCCTGATAGCAGCCGATCTCCATCTTGCGCTTGATGTCCTGGGAGATCTCACGTCGGAGATCACCCTCGACCTGGAGGTTGGCGTCGATGTAGGCACGAATGCGGGCCACTTCATCGTCGGTCAGATCCCGGACCCGTGTTGCGGGCTCGATCTCGGTGTCGCGGCAGATGTTGGCGGCGGTGGTGCCGCCGATGCCGAATACGTAGGTGAGGGATGTGCCCACCTGCTTGTCACGGGGAATGTCTACCCCACTGATGCGTGCCATCTCAGCCCTGCCTCTGCTTGTGACGCGGGTTTTCGCAGATGACCATCACCCTGCCGCGGCGACGGATCACTTTGCACTTGTCACAGATTTTCTTGACGCTTGGTCGAACCTTCATTTTTCTCCCGGCCGTCGAACGGCCGTCTGATCGCCAGCCGTTGGGCCGGGCTACTTGTAGCGATATGTGATACGGCCTCGTTCGAGGTCGTATGGGGTCAACTCCACCTGGACGCGATCTCCCGGCAGGATGCGGATGTAGTGCATCCGCATCTTCCCGCTTATGTGGGCCAGGACCTGGTGGCCGTTCTGGAGCTCCACCCGAAACATGGCGTTGGGTAGCGACTCGGTGACGGTCCCTTCCAGGACGATTGCATCTTCTTTCGGCTTCGGCAGAGTGGAACCTCCTACGGGCGCACGGACAAGTCCGGGCGCGGGATGGCCTGTGGATCCAGACCGACGGACTACGCTATCGGGCGCGCGTTGGGCGTCCAACCCTTACGGGGTTGATCGCCCATTTGTCGACTCGATCGCCTCTTGCAGGCGCTGGAAAACTTCGTCTTCATCGCCGAGCCCGTCGACCGTGGCCAACAGGCCCCGGCGACCAAACCACTCGAGCAGAGGAGCTGTTTGCTCTTCGTAGAGCTGCAGGCGCCTCCGTATGGCCTCCTCGGTGTCGTCGGAGCGACCCCGGGCCATCATCCGGCGGGTGACCTCATCGACGGGAACGTCGAGGTTGAGAGCCAGTGTGAGCGGCTGGTCGAGATCGGCGAGAATCGACTCAAGCGTGTCGGCCTGATCGGCCGTGCGCGGGAAACCGTCGAGGAGAACACCTTGTGCGGCGATATCGGGCTTGGCCAATCGCTCGGCAACGATCCCGTTCATGATCTCGTCGGAGACCAGCCCGCCCGACTCCATCACCGCCGATGCAGCCATCCCCAACTCGGTGCCCTCGGCGACAGCCGCCCGCAGCATGTCGCCGGTGGACACATGGATGCAGCCGTAGGTTTCCGCGATTCGTACTGACTGCGTGCCCTTGCCCGAGCCTTGGCGGCCCAGAATCACCAGTCGCATTGCCGACATCAGCTCAGATCCCCGCGACTCAGCTCAGGAAGCCGTCGTAGTTGCGCATCATCAACTGGCTGTCGATCTGCTTCATGGTCTCCAGCGCCACGCCGGCGGCGATGAGCAGCGAGATGCCTCCGAAGGCGAACCCGCCGGCACCGCCACCATGGCCACCCGTGCTCCCGGACCCGTTCAGGGTCATGTTGATGAGGACCGACGGCAGCAACGCCACCGCGGCGATGAACAACGCACCGGGAAGGGTGATACGAGTGAGAATGCGGGCCAGGTAACGCTCGGTCTGGGGGCCGGGCCGGATACCGGGAATGAACCCGCCCTGCTTGCGAATGGTGTCGGCCTGCTTGGCCGGGTCGAAGCTGATGGCCGTGTAGAAGTAGGCGAAACCGACAATCAGCAGCCCGAAGAACACCAGGTAGAGAACGGCGGTGGGATCAGCCACGTTGTTGTTGACGAATCGCTGGACACTTCCCCAGAACCCGGTGTCCGGAAGCGCCGCGGCCGCCAGGTTGGGAAGATAGAGCACCGAGCTGGCGAAGATGATCGGGATGACCCCGGACTGATTGACCTTGAGAGGGATGTAGGTGGACTGACCGCCGTACATGCGGCGCCCGACCACCCTCTTGGCGAACTGAACTGGAATCCGTCGCTGCCCCTGTTCGACGAACACGATGGCCACCAGAAGCATCACCATCACCGCGATCAATGCGATGAGTGCCGGTGTGCCGTTGTTGGCCTGCACCAGTGATCCCTGGGCGGGGAGACTCGACACCACGCTGGCGAAGATCAGCAGCGACATACCCTTGCCGATGCCCCGTTGGGTGATGAGCTCGCCCATCCACATGAGCAGAGCGGTTCCGGTGGTGAGGGTGAGCACCACCACGAAGACGGTCCAGGCATTGAACTTCGGCAGCAGGTCGACGTTGCCGACGAGCTGGCCCTGATGGAACAGGAAAGCGAAACTGGTGGACTGCACAACCGCGATCGACACGGTCATGTAGCGGGTCCACTGGGTGATCTTGCGCTGACCGACCGCGCCCTGCTCCTGCCACTGTTCAATCTTGGGGATCACCACGCCGAGAATCTGCATGATGATCGACGAAGTGATGTAGGGCATGATGCCCAGCGCGAACACCGCGAACTGGGTGAGTGCGCCGCCGCTGAAGAGCTGAACGAAACCGAGGATGCCCCCACCCTGATTGGCTTGGTCACGCAGCCCCTGTACGGCTTCGGTGTCGACCCCCGGTGCCGGAATGAACGATCCGAGACGGTAGAGGCCGATCACGAAAATGGTGAACAGAATCTTGTTTCGCAGGTCGGGGACCCGGAACATGTTGAGTACTCGTGACAGCACGCCGTTCTCTCCGGTTTGGGTTGATGTCGGTTGTGGCGGCTGCGGGCACCATGGGCGCCCGCAGCGAATCAGCGATTGGTGTGTTGGTTGAAGCTTCCGTGAGCAGGACGACGATCGCCCCACGGAAGGGCTACGAGCTCGACACTACCCCCAGCCGCGGTGATGGCGGCTTCGGCAGACTTCGATACTGCATGGGCCTTGACGGCGACGGCGCGATTGATCTCACCACGACCGAGAATCTTCACCAGGGCACCCTTGCTCACGAGCCCGCTGGCGAGCAGTGATTCGGGGCTCACCTCGGCTGCGTCGAGCGAATCGATCACGTCGAGGTTGATGGCCTGGTATTCGACACGGAACGGGTTGGTGAATCCGCGCCACTTCGGCACGCGCTGCGTGAGTGGCATCTGGCCACCCTCGAACCCGACCGGGACGGTGTTGCGGGCACGTTGACCCTTGGTGCCACGGCCGGCGGTCTTGCCGCCCTTGCCACCGATACCACGGGCCTTGCGCTTGCCACGTTTGTTGGACCCCTCGGATGGAGTGAGGTCGTGAAGCTTGATCATTGGTCGATCTCCTCGACTTCGACAAGGTGGGGAACCCGGGCGATCATGCCACGGATCTCGCCCCTGTCGGGAAGGATGTTCGAGTGCCCGATGCGGCGCAGGCCGAGGGCACGAAGGGTTCCGCGCTGCTTCGGCTTGGTGCCGATGCTGGAACGAACCTGGGTTACGCGAATCTGTCGTTCAGTGGGAGCCATCAGTCATTCTCACCTGACTTGGAGGACGAATCGCCTCGCTCGCTCTCCTGGTAGGCCTTCCACATGGAGGCCGGCAGGAACTCTTCGGGGTCGAGACCACGAAGGCGGGCGATCTCGTCAGGGCGGCGAAGCCCCTGGAGACCGGCAATCGTGGCCCGGGCCACGTTGATGTAGTTGGGCGAGCCGAGCGACTTGCAGAGCACGTCGCGAATGCCGGCCTCTTCGAGGATGGCGCGGGCGGCGCCACCGGCGATCACACCGGTACCGGGTGCGGCCGGCTTGAGCATCACACGACCGGCGCCGGCGATGCCGACGGTCTCGTGAACGATGGTGGAACCAGCCATGGCCACCGAGAACAGGTTGCGACGGGCTTCTTCGGTGCCCTTCTGGATGGCCAGGGGAACTTCCTTGGCCTTTCCGTATCCGAGGCCGACCTTTCCGGCACCGTCGCCGATGACGACCAGTGCGGTGAAGGAGAACCTGCGGCCGCCCTTGACGACCTTGGCCACGCGATTGATGTTGATCACGCGTGACTCACGGAGTCCGTCGGGTGAGGTTTGCTGTTCGTATGCCATCAGAACTGGAGTCCTTCCTCACGGGCGGCATCGGCCAAGGCGGCCACCCGACCGTGATACCGGAAACCGCCACGATCGAACACGACCGTGTCGATACCGGCTTCCTTCGCCCTCTTGGCGATGAGCGTGCCGACAGTGCCGGCCGCTTCGATGTTGCTGCCGTTGGCCTTCACCAATTCGGGCTCGTTGGTCGAGGCCGCGGCAATGGTCACGCCGTTGAGGTCGTCGATCAGCTGAGCTGAAATGTGACGGTTGGAACGGAACACCGCCAAGCGCGGACGCTGGGCTGTGCCTTCCACTGATTTGCGGATGCGCTTGTGACGACGGATGCGATCCTGCCGGCGCTTCTTGGCTATGTCGGCCATTACTTCGCAGCCTTTCCAGCCTTGCGGGCCACATGTTCACCGAGGTAGCGGATCCCCTTGCCCTTGTAGGGCTCGGGCTTGCGCCACTTGCGGATATCGGCGGCGACCTGACCGACAAGCTGCTTGTCGATTCCGGTCACGATGATCTGGGTTTGGATGGGGACCTCGAACTTGATGCCCTCGGGTGCCTTGATCGACACCGGGTGGCTGTATCCGAGAGCCAGGTCGAGGGCGTCGGTGCCCTTGGCCGTGGCTCGATAACCGACACCGAGAATCTGAAGCTCCTTGCGGAAACCTTCAGACACACCGATGATCATGTTGTCCACGAGGGTGCGGGAGAGGCCGTGAAGTGCTCGGCTCTCGCGTGAGTCGTCGGGCCGCTCGATGTGGAGCGTCGACTCGTCGAGGCGTGCGGTGATACCGCCCGGGAGGGTGCGTTCGAGGGTGCCCTTGGCTCCCTTGACGGTGATGTCGGCACCATTGATGCTGACATCGACACCGCTGGGAATGGTGATCGGCTGACTGCCTACTCGGCTCATCGGTTCCTCCTCACCAGACGAAGCAGAGGATTTCGCCGCCCATGCGGTTCTTCCTCGCTTCTCGGTCGGACATGAGACCCTTGTTGGTTGACACGATTGCCACCCCGAGGCCTCCCTGGACACGCGGGATCTCGTCCCGCTTGCGGTAGATACGCAGGCCCGGTTTGGACACGCGCTTCAAACCGGAGATGACACGCGCCCGCTCGGGTGAGTACTTCATCTCGATGGTGAGGGTCTTGCCAGGACGCGAACCGTTGTCGGCTTCGGAGAACGAGGCGATGTAGCCCTCGCGCTTCAACAGACCGGCCAGAGCGACCTTTTGCTTGGACGAGGGCATGACCACCTCATCGTGCATCGCCACATTGGCGTTGCGGATGCGGGTGAGCATGTCTGAAATTGGATCAGTCATTGTCATCGTAGTTGCACCTCACCAACTGGCCTTTTTCACGCCCGGCAATTCGCCGGCGTGAGCCATCTTCCGCAAGCACACTCGGCACAGGCCGAACTTGCGGTAGACCGAGTGCGGTCGGCCACAACGCCGACAGCGGGTGTATGCGCGAACCTTGAACTTCGGCTTGCGCTGTTGCTTTTCGATCAAAGCCTTCTTGGCCATGGGTTATTGCCCCCCGCGTCGGAATGGGAAACCGAAGGCCGAGAGCAGTGCCCTGCCCTGGTCGTCGGTTGTCGCTGTGGTGACGATCGTTATGTCCATGCCCCGGATCGTGTCGACCTTGTCGTAGTCGATCTCCGGGAACATCAGTTGTTCGTTTACGCCGAACGTGTAGTTGCCATTGCCGTCGAATGACTTGGGGTTGAGGCCCCGGAAGTCACGAATACGGGGAATGGCCAACGAGACGAGACGGTCGAAGAATTCATACATGCGGTCGCCCCGAAGGGTGACCTTGCATCCGATTGCCTGCCCTTCGCGGAGTTTGAAACTCGCGAGTGACTTCTTGGCTCGAGTGATGATCGGCTTCTGGCCGGCGATGGTCTCCAGGTCGGACACCGCGCCTTCCAACAACTTGGCCTGACCGACGGCTTCGCCGACGCCCATGTTGATCACGATCTTTTCGAGCTTCGGGATCATCATCACGTTGGGGAGATCGAGTTCGTCCTTGAGGGCCGACTTGATCTCATCGTTGTAACGAGTACGGAAGCGGGGTGCGTATGCGGTGCTGCTCATCAGAGATCAGCTCCTGTTCGCTTGCAGATGCGGATTTTCTGGCCGCTCTCATCGATGCGGTAGCCGACACGGGTCGGGCGACCGTCCTGAGGGCTGATGGCGGCCACGTTCGAGACGTCGAGGGGCATCGCCTTGTCGATGATGCCTCCCTGCTGATCCTGGCGGGTTGGGGCCTGGTGTTTGCGAGCAACGTTGACGCCTTCGACGATCACCTTGCCCTTGTCGGGAAAGACGCGTTCGACGACTCCCTCGAGACCCTTGTCCTTGCCACTGATGACGACCACGCGGTCGCCTTTGCGAATCTTCATCACAGAACCTCCGGCGCCAGCGACACGATGCGCATGAACTGCTTGTCGCGCAGTTCACGACCGACCGGGCCGAAGATGCGGGTGCCACGCGGCTGAAGTTGATCGTTGATCAACACGGCGGCATTCTCATCGAAACGGATGTAGCTGCCGTCGGGACGGCGCTTTTCCTTCTTTACACGGACGATGACGCACTTGACGACCTCGCCCTTTTTGACCTGAGCACCGGGAATGGCGTCCTTGACGGTGGCGACAATTACATCGCCGATCGAGGCGTAGCGACGCTTCGATCCACCGAGAACCTTGATGCACAGGATCTCCTTGGCGCCCGAGTTGTCGGCAACCCGGAGCCGCGACTCCTGCTGAATCACTTGGCACGCTCCAGGATCTCAACGAGACGCCAACGCTTGTTCTTCGACAGCGGACGGGTCTCTTGGACTCGTACGCGGTCGCCGATGTTGAGCTCGTTGTCTTCATCGTGGACCAACAGACGGGCGCTGCGCTGAACCGTCTTGGCGTAGCGGCGGTGACGCACACGATCGATCGACTCGACGGTGGCCGTCTTGTCCATCTTGTTGGATACCACGAGGCCGTCGCGGACCTTGCGGGCGTTGGCGCGAGTTGTTTCCTCAGCCATCAGTCTTCCTCTCCGCCGTCGAGGATCTGTGCCTCGGCTTCGGCGATTTCACGGGCCCTGAGCTCGGTCAGGTACCTGGCAATCTCTTTCTTGACCTGCTTCAGTCGAGCAGAGTTGTCGAGCTGTCCGGTTGCAATCTGGAATCGCAGATTGAACAGCTCTTGCTTAGACTCTGACAGCTTGTCGAACAGGTCGGTGTCGTCGAGTTCGACGATCGATGTGGTCTTCGCCATCAGAAGCCCTCCTCGCGGCTCACGAAGCGGGCCTTGATCGGCAGCTTCTGGATGGCCCGCTCGATGGCCCCACGTGCGATTTCCTCATCGCCGTAGGACAGCTCGAACAGGATCCGGCCGGGACGCACGACCGCGACCCAATGCTCGGGGTTACCCTTGCCCGAACCCATGCGGGTTTCGGCCGGCTTGTTGGTGACCGGCTTGTCGGGGAACACGTTGATCCACACCTTGCCACCACGCTTGATGTGACGGGTCATCGCGATACGGCCGGCCTCGATCTGGCGAGCGGTGATCCA
>JAJRXJ010000161.1 GCA_024276355.1 Actinomycetes bacterium
CTCCACCGGGCAGCCGTCGACGCACTTGGGCTTCTTGCACATCAGGCAGCGGGCCGCCTCTTCCTGGGCTTCCTCGGGGTTGTAGCCGAGGGGCACCTCGAGAAAGTTGTGCCTGCGCACCTCGGCGTCTTGTTCCCGCATGGGGACCTTGGTCTTCCGCTTGTCGGCCATCACGTTGTCTCCGGCGTCGATCCCAGTGGGCGACTGACTACTCTCCGCTCGGCTTCAATCCGAGGCGGCACTCGTGCTCCCAGCGCTCCATCGCCTGGCGTTCCTGGTCGCGATACATGCTCTGGCGCGACATCAAGAGGTCGAAGTCCACGGCATGAGCATCGAACTCCGGGCCGTCCACGCAGGTGAAGAAGGTCTTGCCGCCCACGTCGACGCGGCAACCACCGCACATGCCCGTGCCGTCGATCATCACCGAGTTGAGGGAGACGATGGTCTTGACCCCGAAGGGGCGGGTGGTCTCCGCGACGAACTTCATCATGATCGGCGGGCCGATGGCCAGGCAGAGGTCGATGTCGTCGTGGGCTTCGAGGATTTCCTTGAGGGGTTCGGTGACCAGGGCCTTGCGGCCGCGGGAGCCATCGTCGGTGCAGACGATCAGCTCGTCGCTGATCGCGCGCATCTTCTGCTCGTAGACCAGCAAGTCGCTGCTGCGAGCGCCGATGATGTTGATCGCGTGGGCGCCGTTTTCCCGGTAGCCGCGGGCGATGGGGTAGACCGGCGCGATGCCGATGCCGCCGCCGACGGTGACGACCTTCTTGTGGCCGGTGATCTCGCTGGGGTGGCCGAACGGCCCGACGATGGCGTAGAGGGCGTCGCCCTGCTTCATCGCTCCCAGTTGGGCGGTGGACTTGCCCACCACCTGGAAGACGATCTCCACCGTGCCCTTTTCGCGGTTGAAATCGGCGATGGTCAGGGGCACGCGCTCCCCGCGCTCGTCGTTCATCACGATCAGGAACTGGCCCGGCTGACAGCGCCGCGAGACCATGGGGGCGTAGAGGTCGAAAACCTTGATCTCTTCTGTCACGTCCTCGGTGGAGAGGATCTGGTACTCGCGCATGGCTCTTCCTTTTTAGTCGGCCAGATGTTCCGCGGCTTCGGCGGCTTCGCGCCGGACGATAAAGGCCTGGTCCCAGACCATCTCCGAGGACTGGCCGAGGACCTGCTCGAGGCGGCTGCGGATCTCGGCGCGCCGGTCGGCATCGAGCGCGCCGGCCGCCGCCATCTTGCCCAGACCCCGGACCGCCTTGGCGCGGATCGCGGGGAGCGAGTCGAAGCTCGCCGCCAGCAACCGGGCATAGCAGCGCTGGAGGGCCGAGGCATCGAGATCGCCGCTGAAGCGCTCGACGAACTTGCCCAGGGCCCGGATGGCCGTGTCCCGCACTTCGGCATCGGCATGCTCGGTGAGCCCCACGACCAGGTCCAGGCCCTCGAGGATCGAGCGGTCCCGAATCTTGGTCAGGGCGTAGATCCCGCCCACCAGCAGGTGGACGTCGTCACTGTCCTTGCAGGCCTCGATGATCGGAGTGGCTGCATCGGCGCCGAAAAGGGCCAGCACCCGGGCAAAGCAGAACAAGGCCTTGAAGTCCGAGCCTCGCATCTCTTCGAGGTGCTGGGGAATCAGGTCGGAACCCATGGAGTGGAGGAGACGGATGGCCTGGTCGACCACCGTGGCCATCTCGGGCCGGTCCTGCACGTCCAGATAGAAGAGGGATGCCACCGCCGCGGCGGCCTCCGCCCGCTCCTTGTCGTCCAGATCGGGGACCATGCGGCGCAGGGCGAAGAGGGCGTCGAGCACCTCGTCAGCGCCATGGGCGCGCATCTGCCGGTAGAGGGTTTCGAGTGCTGCTCGCCCCATCGTCGGATCTCCCAGGGAACAGGGCCGGCAGGGCCGACCCCGGTTTCGAGAAGTCAGTTTCAAAGGCGGATAACTTTACAATAAGTTTCCAGGTAAAGCCCGTAAATGGCGAGGAGTTTTCTACTCCAGAGCTGCCTCGGAGGTTTTCGTCGCTTTTTTGCCTTACCGCGGACCCCTCTTCGGCGTACATACACGGGCAGCAGGCCGGGTTTGCTCCTCTCGAGGGGTAGTCGGGGGAGAGGCGGCGAATCGGGCAACCGAGGCTTGTTTCGGGGGCTTGGAGGAGTATCGATGACCACCCGCTCGAGGTGCTTGTGGCTATTGCTGTGCGCTGCGGTTCTGTTGGCGGCACTTCCTGTGCTGGCGGAGCCCGGAGATTCCCGCTTGCGGGAGCCCTTGCCCCAGGTGCTCGACCGCGCCACCGCCCAGGAACTGATCCCCGTCTTCTTCGTACTGCGGGACCAGTTGACGGGCCAGACCCTGCGCGAGCGGGCAGCCGGCGTCATCGACCGTGATCAGCGTCGCAGGATCCTGGTCGGCGCACTCAAAGAACATGCCTCTCGCACCCAGCTCAGGCTGCGCGACGAGTTGCAGCGGCTCGAGAATCTCGGCAAGGCCCGAAGGGTGCGCCTGCTCTGGATCGGCAACATCGTCGCCGCCGATCTGACGGCCGCCGAGATCCGTCGTCTGGCCGCCCTGGACGAGATCGAGCACGTCAGCTATTCGCCGAAGGTGGACGTGTCCCTGGATCAGCCCCTGACTCCCGTGGTGGACACTTCTCCGCTCGCCCCCTACCTGGCGCCTGCCGTGGGCACCGATGAAGTGGAGTGCGGCGTTGATTTGATGAATGCTCCGCTGGTCTGGAACGACCTGGGGGTCACCGGTGAAGGCGCCGTGATCGCAATGATCGACTCCGGCACCTGCTGGTATCACCCCGACATCGAAAACCAGATCTGGGTCAACCCCGGCGAGGATCTCGACGGCGACGGCGTGGTGATGGATGCCGACGATGAGAACGGCATCGACGATGACGGCAACGGCTACGTGGATGACCTGATCGGCTACGACATCGACAACGGCGACAACGATCCCAACGATGACAACTCTCACGGTTCCCATACCTCCGGGACGGTGGCCGGTGACGGCACTTCGGGCACCCAGGCGGGGATGGCTCCTGACGCCCAGGTGATGATCCTGCGCGTGGGCCTGCAGTTCTCCGACGAGCCCGATGTCTGGGAGGCGATGCAGTACGCGGCGGACAACGGCGCGGATTCGATTTCGATGAGTCTCGGCTGGCCCCACAACCAGAACCCGGACCGCGCCACCTGGCGCACCAATTGCGAGAACACCATGGATGCGGGCACCGCGATGGTGGTTGCATCGGGTAACGAGGGCTCGGGCAGCGAGCCCGACAACGTGCGCACCCCCGGTGACGTGCCCCGTGTGATCACCGTGGGCGCCACCAACTGCAGCGACCAGGCTGCCTCCTTCTCGAGCCGTGGCCCCGTGACCTGGCAGGACGTGCCGCCGTTCAACGATCATCCCTATCCTCCTGGTTTGATCAAGCCGGATGTTTCCGCACCCGGTGTGAGCACCAAGTCCCACAACCGTTGCAGCGGCTACTCCACCAAGTCGGGAACCTCGATGTCCACACCCCACGTGGCGGGCACCGTGGCCCTGATGGTCGCCAACGACCCGAGCCTCGGTCCTGACGACATCAAGCTGCTGCTCGAGGAGAGTTCGATCGATCTCGGCGAACCGGGCAAGGACAACACCTACGGCACGGGCCGGGTGGATGCCTACGAGGCGGTCTTGATGACGGCCAACTCCGACGGCAGGATGTCGATTCGCGAGCGGGCTTCGAACTGCACCGGCACGCTTTCTCTGGTGGTTACCGATGCCGATCTCAAGGGCAGTGGCAGCATCACTGTGGATGTCACTTCCGACACCGAGCCCACGGCCGAAGTGATCACCCTCACCGAGACCGGGCCCGATACCGGGGTCTTCCGCGGTGAGATCCCGGTGGACGACGGACCACCCCAGGCCGACGGGGCGATCCAGGTCGTCGATGGCGACATCGTGACGGCGACCTACATCGATGCGGATGACGGCCTGGGCGGGACCAATGTTCCCAAGACCGACATCGCGGACATCGACTGCGTCGAGCCCGTGATCAGCAACGTGCGTGACGAGGGCGCCACGCTCACCTCGGTGAACATCAAGTGGACCACCGACGAGGCCAGCGACTCCCTCGTCGAGTACGGTCCCGAGATTCCGCCGACCCTCGAGAAGGCCGACAGCCGCCTGGTCCAGCAACACTCGGTGAACCTCAGCCGCCTCGACGAGTGCACGGTCTACTACTACCGGGTGACCAGCGTCGACTCCCTGGGCAACCAGGCCGTGGACGACAATGCGGGCCAGTACTATCACTTCGAGACCCTGGGCGATTTCGGCGAGGGGCCCCAGTCCTGCCATTCGGGCAAGGTGACGATCGATCTGGACTTCTACTCCTGCTCCGACACGGTGGGATTCACCGTCACCGACATCGATCTCAACCTGGACAGCGGAGTGATTGACACGGTGACCGTGGAAGTGACCAGCACGACGGAGATCACTGCGGAACTGGTTCAGCTCACCGAAACGGGGGCCGACACTTCCCGCTTCACGGGCTCGATCACCACGGCGTCGGGGGCTCCCACCACCGATGGCTTGCTGCAGCTCTCCGACGAGGATCTGATCACCGTCACCTACCTCGATGCCGACGACGGCACGGGGGTCCCCGCGATCTCCTTCGATACGGCGCGGGCCGACTGTGCGGGTCCCGTGGTCTCCGATCTGCGGGTCGAGATGATCACCGACGAGCGAGCCACCGTCAGTTGGACCACCGGCGAGCCGGCGGACACCGTCGTGGAATGGGGACTGACCCCCGACCTGGGCCAGACCTCCAGCACCGCGGCCCAGGTTACGGCCCACAGCATCGCGCTCCACGAGTTCCAGAGCTGCGGGACGGTCTACTTCCGCATTCGCAGCACCGACGAGTTCGGTTACACGAGCACCGAGGACCGGAACGGGGCGCCCTTCGCCTTCGACCTGGGGCTGATTCCCGGGCTGTACTGGAAGGAGTCCTTCGAGCAGGGCAGCGGAGCCTGGACCCTGGAGGGCGAGTGGGAGTTCGGCCAGCCCCAGGGTGCCGGCGGTTCTTCCGGTCGGCCCGATCCCAGCGCGGCCTACAACAACGCGGGAGCCCTGGGACACGATCTCAGCGGCCAGGGCGCCTATGCCGGCGACTACGAACCCTCCACGGTGGAGTCGGCCTACACCCCCTATCACGACGCTTCGACCTGGACCCAGACCAAGCTGATCATCTACAAGCAGCTTCATGCCGGCAACGGGGACGAGGCGTCGATCTGGCTGTGGACCGATGCCGGCCGCCCGCTTTTCCGTTCCGAGGCCCTGGTCAACGATGCGGCCTGGGATAAGCTCGAATACGACCTGGGGGCTGCTGTCGATGGGCGCAATTCAATGCGGATCCAGTTCCGCCAGTCCGCCGATGCCAGCGCCCAGTACTCCGGCTGGACCATCGACGACGTGATCCTGAAGGACGGCTCCCTGCCCGACTACGGCCCCTGCGGCGGATGCGGGAGCGCTCCCTCGTTTGCCGGCGTCGTGTCGGCGACCGACAACAACGCCTGCGGGGCCGACGGAGTCACCCTCTCCTGGAAGGCGGCGGTTTCGTGGGGCACCGGTGGCGGGGGCAGCTACGCCGTCTACCGCTCCGAGCAGCCGGATTTCGTCCCCGGATCGGCCAACCTGGTGGCCTCGGGAATCACCACGCTTTCCTACGACGACAGTGCTGCTCCCACCGACAGGCAGCTCTACTACGTGGTGCGGGCCGAGAACGACGAGTCCTGCTCCTCGGGTCCTGCCGGTGGCGGCGTGATGGACGACAACATGGTCCATGCCGCCGTGATGGAGACCACCACTCGGGAGATTCCCGGGGAGGTCGTCGGCCTGAGCGTCACTCTCTACGGCCACGCGCACCTGCGCCTGGGCTGGGAGGCCACGGCCCAGGCCAGCGTCTACCACGTCTACCGCTCTGAATCCCCCCAGCCGGATTCCTTCGTGCTGCTCGGGGAAAGCCGCCAGCTCATCTATGACGATGAGAACGTCGGAGCCGACGGCAAGACCTACTACTACCGGGTTCGTGCCGCCAACGCTTGCGGCGACGAGGGGCCGTAGGGTCGGCGCCTTGCGGTGATTCTGGCTCTTGACGGGGCTTCCGCCTTCGGGGGCGCGGAAAACGGGTGCGGGGAGGGCTCGGGCGGCAACGAAACGGGTGCTGAGACAGGCGCTTGGTGGGAGGGGGTGGCACCCGTTTCGAAATGCCGCTCGAGCCCTCCC
>JAJRXJ010000162.1 GCA_024276355.1 Actinomycetes bacterium
CTGTTTCGCAACGGGCATCACTCCGACGGACTCGAATTGGAACTGACCCGTCGCGACATTCCCTACCGCAAGTACGGCGGCCTCAAGTATCTCGAAGCCGCCCATGTGAAGGATCTCCTGGCGCTCCTGCGCATCCTCGACAACCCCTCCGATCAGCTCGCCTGGCATCGGGTGCTGTCGATGCTCGAGGGAGTGGGGCCCGCAACCCTGCGGCGCCTTTCCGATGACCTCGGAATCGACCAACAAGTCGACGAATCCCTGTCGTTGTTCATCGATGGGGTCGGCAAGATGCCCTCCGCGGCCGGTCAACAGGCAACCGAATTGCGGGCCGCATTTTCGGACTGCTCCGCCGGAGCGATGAAGCCGTCGGAACAGGTCGACCGGCTCAAGGGTTTCTGCTCCATGGTCTTTCCGACCCGCTACAACAACGCCGCCGCCCGTATCGCCGACATCGACCAGCTCGCCGCCACCGCTGCCAACTACTCGAGTCGCGGCCGATTCCTCACCGAGCTCACTCTCGATCCGCCCAGCAAGACCGGGGAACGAGCCGGGCCTCCCCATCTCGACGACGACTGGCTCACCCTCTCCACCATCCACTCGGCCAAGGGTCTCGAATGGCGAGCCGTCCATCTGATTCACGCCGCAGATGGCAACATCCCGTCCGAGATGTCGCTGGGCGACGACGTCGGGCTCGGCGAGGAGCTGCGACTGGCCTACGTGGCCATGACACGGGCCAAGGACGAACTCACCGTCAACTTCCCGCTGCGTTTCCACGTCAACCGGCGTGCGCTCGACGACAAACACGTATACGCGCAGCTCAGCCGGTTCATCGAGCCGATCCGCGATCTGTTCGACGAGCCGGCAACTGCCGCGGCCACCGGCGACGAGATCGCGGACCTGGCCGACGTCGGTTTGGCCGACGAGGTCGACACATCGCTGTCGTCGCTGTGGGAATGAACCGCCGCCACCCCCTGGCGACAGTGGCGGCCCTCGCGGTGCTGGCCACGGCCTGCTCGTCCGGCTCCGTCCCCACCGCCACCCCGAGCGACGCCATCGCGGTACCGGCGACCGGCGTTTCGTCGTCATTGTCACCAGCCGACGACACCGTGGTGTTGATGCAGGGAGTCACAAGGGTTGACACCGCCCAGAGTTTCGAAGACCCCGGATTCCACCAGGTCATATCCGTTTCCGCCACCATCCCCCAACTCGGGCCGCTCGAAGGTCGAACCGGGTCCGTCATTCGCGTATCTCTGCGCGATGCCTCGCGTCCCGAACAGACATGCAGCCAGGACCACCCACTATCCGGTTGCCTCACCATTGATTGGTCGGATGCCCCCGGTCGCCCCCACGTGCCCGATTCGGGCGTGTTTCGCAATGAGCTCACCTTCATCACCGCCGACGGCACAACCAAGCTCCATCTGAGCGATTCCGGGGTTCTGGCAGAAACCCCCGATCAGTTCACCCCAGGTTGACCCCACACCGCGCTGGGCGGGTCCGCCCACACATGGAGTTCCATCCTGTCGACAAGCCCCACCTCAGGCACCGACCTCACGCTCGACATCGTGGTCACCAAGTTCGCATTGCCCGATGTGGACCTCGGATACTCCGTCGAGCTTCTGAGCCCCTGAGAGACCTGGTTCAGGAGGTACGGTCGATGAGGGTCCCGACCTCACGCGTGGCCACCAGCACCGTGGTGAGATCGGTGCGGGCCGACCTCAGCTCGTCGATGGTCTTGTGGTAGCGACTCACCGCGCCGTGATTGGCCCGTACCCACCTGTCGACCAGGTGGGTGGCATCGGTGCTGTAGTCGGCCGAGGCCAGGATCTTCACCGTGAGCTGACGATGATCGTTGTAGAGATCGCCACGGAGCGACAGCCGGGCCATGGTCTCCCACCGACTGTTTCTGGGGAGCGAGAAGATCCGGTCGCGCAGCCACGTGAGATCGAGCCGATGGGCAATGGCGAAATGCACCGCCGAAACGGTCTCCAGGGGAGCATCAGCCATCGCCGCGGCCTGAACGATGTCTAGAGCCGCAATCGACGGAACGAGCGCGGCCGCCCTCGACGCAATCTCCTCAGGGGCCCCGGCCGACACCAACTCCTTGAAGTTGC
>JAJRXJ010000163.1 GCA_024276355.1 Actinomycetes bacterium
ATCTCGGCGATGGCGAGTTGCTCCCAGTTGCGGTTTGTCACCCCGCCATTGTGCCGCGGAACTCGACCCGGAACTGACCGACGCCGACCGATCCCGTAAGGTTTCGCTGCCGTGGCCGCGGGATTGGACGCTCGGGGTCGGCCACACCTGTAGGAGGGAGACGCGATGAACACGATGGAGTCGGCGCGGTGAGGTTCACGCTGGGTCTGCCGCTCATGCATCACCCGATCAGCGAGTCGTTTCTCACCGGAGATGCCATCGCTGAGATCGCCGGGGCCGCCGAGTCGGCCGGGTTCGAGTCGGTATGGCTCACCGAGCATCCCGCGCCGCCGGATCGCTGGCTCGAAAACGGCGGGCACGACTCCCTCGATCCGTTTGTTGCCCTGGCCTTCGCGGCCGCGGCCACCACCAAGCTCCGGCTTCTCACCAACCTCACGGTCCTGCCCTATCGCAATCCGTTTCTCCTGGCCAAGGCGGTGGCCACACTTGACCGGCTCTCGGGCGGACGGGTCACCCTCGGGGTGGGCACCGGGTATCTGAAGGGTGAATACCGGGCACTCGGCGTCGATTTCGACGAGCGCAACACCCTGTTCGACCAGTCGATCGATGTACTACGGGCGGCGTGGTCGGGCGAGTCGGTGGTGGTCGACACACCGGGCCCGTCGACGCGCGGAACCACCTCGCTTCCAACCCCCACTCAGAACCCGGTTCCGATATGGATCGGAGGCAACTCCCGACTGACACGCCGTCGGGTGGTGGCAGGGGCTCAAGGTTGGATGCCGATGTGGAATCCGGTCGGCCAATCGGCGATCACCAGAACGGCGCCACTCGAGACGCTGACCGAACTGCAGGCCATGGTCGAGGCGATGAGGTCGGACGCATGCGCGTCGGGGCGGGCCGATCATCTTGATGTCGCCGTCACCCCGCCACCCGGTTCCGACTTCGACAGCGGTCTCCCCGAATCCATCCGTCGCATGGCCGGGGCCGGAGTGGATGTGGCGGTCATCAACCTGCCTACCGACGGTGACTTCCTGCAGAAGGTGACCAGATTCGGTCGTGAGGTGATCGCGGCCTCGGTGCCCGATGCGCCGGTCAAGGGCGGACTCGCAAGATTCACGTCGGCAGCCCGGGAACTCGGCGTTGAGGTCGTCCCGGTCACCTATCCGCAGGGCACCCGCACCGCGGCCGACGCGGCGGCGGCCATCGGATGCGAGGTTTCACAGATCGTCAAGTCGCTCGTGGTGTCGTCCGATCACGGGGCGGCGCTGGCCCTCACCGCCGGCCACCATCGGATCGATCTGGTGAAGCTTTCGGCGATCGACGGGCACACATTGCGTATGGCGGGCGCGGAGGAGGCCAGGGCCGCCACCGGATACGCGATCGGAGGCACGCCGCCGTTCGGCCACGCCGTCCCCATGCCCATCTACGTTGACCCCGCGTTGTTCGATCACCGACTCGTCTACGGCGCGGCGGGTCGGCCCGACACCTGCTTCCCGATAGCTCCCGATGTCCTGGCCCGGGTGACCGGCGCGGTCGTCGCTGATTTCGTGGCCGACTGACCCCAATCAGCCCACCCCGACCGAATGCGGTCCGCGGACGCGCTGATCGCCGAGAATGGACCCCGCCCGGGCATTTCTGAGTCGAACGACTCAGGAATCCGGATGGTCCGGCTGGGTAGCGTCGAACCCATGAGTGGTTTCGATCTGGAGGCAGGAGCGCGCGTCGCTGTCGAGGTGGCATTGAGCACCGCCGCGACCATGGGCGACGAAAGGTGTGGAACCGAGCACCTGTTGTTCGGGTTGGTGGCTACTGCCGGCCCGGAATTGAACACTCTCACCGAACTTTTCGCTCTCGACAAGACCCGCGTCGAGCGGGCCGTCGAGGTGCTCCGACACGAGTGGTGTGTGCCTCTCGACGGTCCGGTTCCCGACCCACCGCTGTCGACCAGGGCCGAGTTGGCCCTGTACGTGAAACCATCGTCCGGAGAGCCAGCCAGCGTGTTCGATGTCCTGCTCGGATGTCTCGGCGACCCCAGGTCGGGGGCCAGTTCGGTGTTGCGCCATCTTGGGGCGAAGCCGGGTGAGGTCAGGCGCTTGGCCGAGCTGGGCGCGGCCCGGCTCAGCAGCGCCGAGGTTGAGCGGCTGGTCGGTGCACTCGACC
>JAJRXJ010000164.1 GCA_024276355.1 Actinomycetes bacterium
GCAACCACCACATCGACTCCGTCGATCCGAACTTGGGCCACATCGAATCTGGGTACAGCCGCGGCCTCGGGAGCAACACTGGCCAGGCGCTCGCGGGCCTCGGGACCCTGCACCGCCATCACCGCGCGCGTGGAGGTGACGTCGACCAGTTCGGGGACCACCTCACCCTCCGACAGCGCGGCAACGACACGCGAGGTGTTGGAGGCGTTGGGCATGACATCGAATCGGTCGGGGGCAACCCACCAGATGATGATGTCGTCGAGGACCGAGGCATCGGTCTCATCGAGCAGGTGGGTGTATTGCGCACGACCCGGCCGGATTCGATTGAGGTCGTTGGTGAACGCCCACTGAAGGGCCTCGAAAGAACCCGGCCCTGTCACTCTCACGGTCCCGAGATGGGACACGTCGAACATCACCGCAGAGTCTCGGCACGCCCGGTGCTCGGCCAGAGTCCCTGACGGGTAGGCAAGAGGCATTTCCCATCCACCGAACGGCACCATCTTGGCATCGAGGTCCAGATGGGCCTGGTGCAGGGGCGAGCGACGATCTTCTGGCATTGCAGCTCCCAACGCTACGTGTGACTCGTGGTGCGACCCGCCGGTGTCGGATTCGGCCCGATCAGGCGACGCGACTCAGACCGTACTTGGCTCCGAGGCGTTCGACATCACGGCGGCACAGAAGCTTCACCGAGACGTCGGGTCGTTGGGCCTCGAGCATCCGAATCTTGCGGTGCTTACGGGTGATGAGCGACTGGCGAAGGGTGGTGACTTCCACGTATGCGTCGAAGTCACAGAGATAGAAGTCAGGGGTGAACGCCATCGTGGGTTCACCCGCTTCGTTGGTCTCCAGAACGAAGGTCGTGGGCTCGTACTCCCACCTGATGCCGTAGCTGTCGAACAACTCGGCAATGTGTTGTTCTGACGGGTGAGCGAACATGCCCCTAGCGTGTCAGGCCTCACCCACCGCGCGGGGGATGGGCGAGTCGATTACGGCGCTCCGTTCCGGGAACATCTCGACTATGCGGGCATCGACCTTGTCTTTCACCGCGGCCAACGGCAGCACGTTGAGCACCCCTTGGCCGTTCTGGAGAATGTCGACCAGTTCGGCTCCGGTGTTGACCAGGACGGATCGAGATCCGTCGATCACCAGATTCGCGGTGGCGATGTCCTCACCGAGGTCCTTGCGTACGTAGGTGAAAACCTTGCGAATCTGCTTCAGGTTGATGCCGGCATCGAGAAGGCTCTTGATCACCTTCAACTCGAGTAGGTCGCGGTAGCTGTATTCGCGGCGGCTCCCGCTTCCCTTGGCCTGTGTCAATGAGGGCTTGACGAGGTCGGTGCGGGCCCAGTAGTCGAGCTGCCGATATGTGATGTCGACAATCTCCGATGTGCTCTTTCCGCTGAAGCCGTGTTCGCCCATCGCGTGCATCTCCCAATCATCTGACACCGGCGGAATTACGACGGTGTGACCTATTCCGAACCCTACGGGGTTTATCCACAGGGGTCAACGATTGTCTGGGGATAATTCGCGCGCATCGCGCGATTCATCGCGCGGATAGGGATCAGCGGCCGGTGGTGATGTAATCCTCCAGGTGGCGGCGCTCGTCCTCGAGCTCGGCGAGACGAGCCTTGACCACATCGCCGATACTGACCAATCCGACCATCTTGTCGTCGGCCACCACCGGAAGATGACGAATGCGGCGGCTGGTCATCAGCGCCATCAGGTCGGCGATGTTGTCGCTCGTGGAGCAGGTGACGACATCGCTCGTCATGAGTTCGGAGACCGCCGAACCGAGGGTGTCGGCGTCGGTGTCGAGGCTCCTGACGATGTCACGCTCGCTGATGATTCCGTCGACCGCCGAACCGTCAGCCGACACCACCAATGCTCCGAAAGACAACTCGGCCAACCGACTCACCGCCTCGGCAACGGTCGCCGAAGGACTCAACGTGACCACGTCGGTCCCCTTGCTGCGAAGAATGTCGCTGACCCTCATTTGATTCCCCCTGATGCTTGACGGCAACCCAACTGTCTCAGAAAAACCTGGACCTGTGAAGGAAAACCGACAATTGCTGCGGTCGGGGTGGGAGATCAGGCCTCGAAGTCCTCGGGGTTGATCGAGTCGATGAACTCCCGAAATTGCTCCACGACCTCCTCGGCCTCCTCCTCATCGACGATCCCGGCATCACCATCGCGGTCCTCGCTGTAGCCGACCTCGTCGATCACCGGCTCGGCCATGAAGATCGGCGCCCCGGTGCGCGCCGCGATTGCGATGGCATCCGACGGGCGACTCGACACCGCGTGGCGGACGCCATCGGACATGAGATGCAGCTCGGCAAAGAAAGTCTTGTCGCTGAGGTCGGTGACAACCACCTTTTCGACGTCGACACCGAGTTCGTCGAAAATCTCACGAATCAGATCATGGGTCATGGGTCTCGGGGTGTGGATCTCATCAAGAGCCAGGGCGATCGCGGTGGCTTCCGGAGCACCTATGAAAATCGGGACCACGCGCGAGGGCTCGGCCAGCTCCCGCAACAACAGCACCGGCACGTTGGCCGGCATTTCGACCCGAACGCCTACGAGTTCCATCTCCTGCATGCCACCACACTACGACAGGTAGAGGTCCCCCACATAGGCATCCGGGTCGGCAGCCAGCACCCTGGTGTCGACCGTGGCCAGAATCTTGAGATTTCGGTATCGACCCCGGTAGTCGAGCCCGTACCCGATCACGAACTCATCAGGTATCTCCACGCCCACATGATCCAGCTCCACCGGCACGACGCGCGCGGGAGAACGGTCCACGAAGCAGCAGAACGACAATGATCGGGGCGAGCGGCGTTGGAGCTCGGCGCGCAGGAACGCCGAGGTGAGGCCGGTGTCGACGATGTCCTGGACCACCACCACATCACGCCCTCCGATGTCGATGTCGAGATCCTTGAGAAGACGAACCCGCCCAGTGCCCCGCTCGTACTTCGTGATGGCCAGAAAGTCGATCAGCGAGTGGATGGTCATGGCTCGTGACAAATCAGCCAGGAACGGAACGCTCCCCCGAAGCACCGCGGCCAGAATCACCCCGTCGTTGAATCGCTCGGAAATCTCACCGGCCAGACGCTCGACGGTGGCATCGATCTGGCGGCCGTCGAGTATGACATCGAGTCCGGGAGTGGCTGCGCTCATCTGCGCCTCAATCTGGATCCGAGATTGCGATACATGATCGAGCGTTGGATCGCCTCGCCGAGGGCGACCAGTTCGTCGAGCTCGGCGCGTGCATGAGTTGCCGACTCGACACTGTGTCGGGCCCGGGCCCCGAACAATTGCTCGAACACCCCGGCCTGCCTCTCCGCCGCCACCTTGAACATTCTCAGGTGACGCTGATCGAAACCCAAGCGTTTGAACGTGGCGCACGCCCTGGCCACGAGCAGGGCCTCATGGTCGTACACGTCGACCCCATCGACGACCATCGGCTCGAGGAGCCCCATGCGGTGGATCTCGTCGATGAACATGGTGTCGACCCCGACCGCGTCGGCTAGTTCCCTCGCCGTGAGACTCACCGAGCCGGAACTCGTTGCAGCCGACGGCCGCGACTCACTTGGCTCCGGCTGCAGGGAATCGTCCGGGCTGCCGTGATCCGGTTGAGTTCCAGAACCCGAATCGCGGGAATCAACGGTTTCCGGCTCGTTGCCCTCGACCTTCTGCGCGAACAACGTGGGCTCACGGCTCGTGGCCGGTGACGACTCACCGGCCGGCACCGGATTGCCGGAGTCGAGCCGGCGCTTTATCACTTTCAGAGGCAGGAAGTGGTCGCGTTGCTGCTCCAGAATCCACCGGAGACGCTCGATGTCGGCGTCGTAGAACTTCCGGTACCCCGACGGAGTTCGCTCGGGAGAGATCAACCCTTGGCTCTCCAGGAATCGGATCTTCGAGATCGTGATGTCCGGATGGTCCTGTTTGAGCAGGCCAAGAACCTCGCCGATCGACCGATGAGAAGCCTCAGGCACTGACCCGACTCCCGAGACGGCTCACAGCGGCCCGGTGCCGTGGGCGAACACGAGCTTGTACTTTCCGATCCGGAGCTCATCGCCATCGGTCAACTCGGCCTCGTCGACAAGGTCGCGGTTGACATAGGTGCCGTTGAGCGAACCGACGTCTCTGACCCGGTAGGTGGACGAGTCGCGCAGAATCTCGGCATGGCGTCTCGACACTGTGATGTCGTCGAGGAATATGTCGGACTCGGGATGACGACCGATCTTGATCAGATCGGCGTCGAGCGCGATCCTCGCACCGGCTTTCGCTCCCTGAAGAACAACCAGCAGGCCCTGATCGACCCGGAATGTGGAGCGATCAATCTCGGCGAGCGGGCCGGCATCATCGGGGTCGAGGACCGGATGAGACGAGGTGATCTCCCCCACGGCCAGCTCGGTTCCACACGAGGAACAGAAGTGGGCACTGGCCTGATTGTGGTGGCCGCATTCGGGACAGCTGATCTCCGGCAAGGCTGATCTCAACCCTCGATGAGCGCCCGATAGGCGGCCGAATCGATGAGATCGCCGAGCTGGGCGGAGTCGGACATGGAAATCCGGCAAATCCAGCCGTCGCCGTAGGGATCGGAGTTGACGAGCTCAGGGTTGTCGGCGAGCTGGTCGTTGACCTCCACGATCTCTCCACTGAGCGGGGCGAATATGTCGGACACCGACTTGGTTGACTCGACCTCGCTGAAGGTGCCACCGGCCTCGATGGTCGCCCCCACCTCGGGAACATCGACAAACACGACATCGCCAAGAGCATCTTGGGCATAGTCGGTGATTCCCACCGTTGCGATGTTGCCGTCGACGCTGACCCACTCGTGGTCGGCTGAGTACTTGAGTGATTCGGGAATGTTCATTTCAGAGAAACTAACGCAAGTCGGTGACCCCGCGTGAGACGAGCGGACATTCTCATCCTCGAACCAACTCTTCTATCCGCCGCGCGTATTCTGCAGCCAACCGGTTGGCCGAATCGGCACGACTGGCCTCGGCCAGCACCTGAGTGGTCGGCTCCTCCGGGTCGGGGAGAATGAGCGCCCAGCCATCCTCGTGATGAATACGAACTCCATCAACCAGGTCGATCCGGTGATCCTTGGCCTGTTCGACCAGGACCCTCATCACCGAACCCTTCTGCTCCCACGGAGTGATGACGTCTCGGCTCGCCATATGGACCGGTGCCAGGGAATCGACAATCTCCGAAAGGCGACGATCACTGCCGGCCATCAAATCAACGAGAGACGCGAAGGTGGCAATGGCATCGAAGGCCGGCATGAAGCCGGGGATGATGAACTTGCCGTTCATATCGGAGGCCAGACACGCGCACGGATCGGACGCGGCTGCCATGATCGCCGCCGGCGAGGTCGGGGTCGACACCACGGTGCCCCCACGGGACTCGACCATCTCGGTCGCATGAGTGGTGGCTGAGATGGGCAGGACCACCCGCGCACCCTCGAGGGATGAGCCACGAAGCGCGATCAGCGTCATCAGGGCCTGGTCGTCGGTGAGCCGCCGGCCACGATCGTCGACAATCGTGAGTTGTTCCCCGCCCGGACTGAAGATCACCCCCAGCTCGGATCCGGAGGTTATGACCAGCTCGGACAAGCGCTGCGCGTGGGTGTGACGATCAAACGCGGCCACTCCGGCGGTGGAGACGAACGGATTGATGGCCATCACCTCCGCCCCGAATTTCGACATCAGATTTGGCATGACGAACGACACCGAGCCGAATCCGAAGTCAGCCACCATCTTCAGTCTTGCGCTTCGCAGCCGCGGAAGATCAACGGTCGACTCAATCGCGATCGCGTAGTGTTCCAGCGCTCTCGGTGCGTAGTCGATGTCGCCTATCTCGGTCGGGAACACCCGTCGGTAGTCTTCGCGATTGAGAAGGCGCTCTATCTTCCGGTGCCCGTTTTCGTTCATGTCGGCGCCATCGGAGTCGATGAAACCGATGATCACCGACTGGGCGTCGGTCTCGTCGAGCTGGAAGGTGATGGCACCAGCGATGGCCGGGCGGCGGGTTATGAATCGGGTGACCGGAAGGGGGGCCACCTCGAGGTCCTGGATGGACACCCCGGCGGCATTGCGCCCGGCCTGCAGAGACCGCTTGAGCATGCGGGACGAACGCGAGGAGTCACGGCTCGTGACCACGATCTCGCCTTGCTTGAGAGTGGATCCGTAGGCCATGGCCAAGCGGGTGACAAGTTCCGGAGTGATATCGACGTTGGCCAGGCCCCGCACGCCGTCGCGTCCGAACAGGCTTCTCGACCCCTTCGATTCCCACACGATCGAAGAGTTGATGGTGGCCCCCGACTCGATGGTCTTGAACGGGTAGATCTTGACACCGGAACCAACCGTGGCGTGTTCACCGATGAAACACTCGTCGCCGATCACCGCCCCCTCGTCGGTCCGGACTCCTCGCCTCAGATCACATGCCCGTCCGATCACCGAGCCCCGCAGATGGACTCCCTCGGCCAGGTAGGTGTTCTCGGCCACGACCACCCGTTCGAGATCCGCCTCGGCCCTCACTCGGACGTTGGCGCCGAGCACGGTGTAGGGACCAAGTCGGGCGCCACTCTCGATTCGGCAATTGTCTCCGATCACCGCGGGCCCGGTGACCTCGGCCTCCGGATGGATGATCACGTTCTCACCAACGTAGAAGTGGTCGCGCTGTTCGAACCCGTTGATGTGCACCGAGACGGTGCCGTCGAGGATGTCGGCGTGGGCACTGACGTACGACTCCAGGTTTCCGACGTCTTCCCAGTAGCCCTCACCGATCGCGCCATAGATCGGCTTTCCGTCACGGAGCAGTGCCGGAAACACCTCACCTGAGAAATCGACCGGTCTGTCGGCGTCTATGTAGTCGAAGATCTCGGGTTGGAGCACGAATATTCCCGTGTTGATGGTGTCGCTGAACACCTGCCCCCAACCGGGCTTCTCCAAAAAGCGTTCGATCGAGCCGTCCTCGCGCGTGATGACGATTCCGAACTCGAGAGGGTTTTCGACCCTGATCAGTCCGATGGTGGCCATTGCGTTCTTGGCCTGGTGAAACTCGACGATCTTCGTGAGATCGATGTCGGTCAGGACGTCTCCGGAGATCACCAAGAACGGCTCGTCGAGCTCGTCCATGGCATTTCTCACGGACCCGGCAGTGCCCAACGGCGTTTCCTCGATGGCGTAGACCATCCGAACTCCGAACTCCGAGCCGTCGCCGAACCAGTTGCGGATGACATTCGGCATGAATGCGAGCGTCACCACGATCTCGTCGAATCCATGACGCTTGAGCAGGTCGATGACGTGTTCCATCATCGGGCGATTGGCCAGAGTCATCATGGGTTTCGGCACGTTGGAGGTGAGTGGCCGGAGTCTGGTGCCCTCTCCACCGGCCATGATTACAGCCTTCATGTCGCTGACCTCATGTGAAGCACCTCATGCGTCAACCTCCGTCGGCCGACATTAGTTGACCTTCGACCTTCCCTCGCGGAGAGCGGCACGGGCCAGCGGAACGTACTGAGCGGCCGACATGTAGCTGTAGATCAGCGAGGGCACGGCGATCATCCATCCGGCGATTCGGAACCAATCGGCGACACTCACGTCGGATGCCCCGGCCAGGAGGAACGGGAATGCGAAGTAGAGACCGAACGTGGCCACCTTCCCCCACCAGGTGACGTCGATTCGGCGTGCCCCCAGCGCACCGAGCACGAGTCCGGCGGCGGCCACCAGAACCTCTCTGGCCAGTGCCGCCACGACCAGCCACCAAGGAACCGAGCCGTCGACTCCAACGGCCAGGATTCCCGTGATCAGAACCACCCGGTCGGTGACCGGATCTATGAGCTTGCCGAACTCGCTCACCACGTTGAATCGTCTGGCCCACCAACCATCAACCCAGTCGGTGGCCCCGAGCAGGCCCCACAGCCATGCGGCCTCATATCGTTGGTCCTGAGAGAACAGCAACCACAGGAAGACCGGCACGCCGGCGAGCCTGGCCAGCGAGATCAGGTTGGGCACGGTGACCAGTCGATCCTCGAATACTCCCAGCTGGCGGGGTGTGTTCTCGTCGTCCATGCTCGGCAGCCTACGATCTCGGTGTGCCCAGTATCTTCACCCGCATCATCAACGGCGAATTGCCGGCCCGTTTCGTCTGGAAGGACCACACCAGCGTGGCATTCCTTCCGCTCGAATCACTCAATCGAGGCCACGTTCTGGTGGTTCCCAGAATGGAAATCGACCATTGGATCGATCTTCCGGCCGAAGTCGCGGCCCAACTCACTGTCGTGGCCCAAAACATCGGACGGGCCCAGCGCCAGGCGTTCTCCCCGAAGCGCATCGGGATGATGATCGTGGGTTTCGATGTGCCCCATGTGCATCTCCATGTGGTCCCGGTCGACAATCTCACCCACTTCGATTTCGCCTCGGCCAACCGTCATCCTGATCCTGCCGAACTCGACCGAACGGCCGAGATGCTCAGGTCGACGCTGAGGGCCAACGGCCACGCCGAACAGGTTCCAGACTGACCCGGAGGATCGCCGGCTTACGCGCCTCAGCAGCCGGGCTCAACGGGTTCGATCAGTTCCGCGCTGTTGTTTCTGACATTGTTCACGGCCGTCGACACCGGATGAAGTTCGATCAACCGCGAGGGAGCGGGCACCAGCATTGACTGAAGCGCTTCGATGTCGTGATTGCCGCGATCGAGCCATCGGTCCCACGAAGACGGGGGCAGCATCACCGGCATGCGGTGATGAATCTCCGCCACCTTGTCGTTGGGCTCACCGGTGATGATCGTGCATGAAAGGAGGTGCATCGGCTCACCATTGCGGTCGGAGGTGTGGGGATCGGTCCAGGACTCCCACAGTCCGGCGAACGCGAACGGTTCACCGTCGACCCGCCTGATGAAGATCGGCTGTTTGGAGCCTGACCCGTCGCCGGGCGCGGCCCACTCGTAGAACCCGTCGGCCGGAATGATGCACCTTCTCTTGGCGAAGGCACTTCTGAACGATGGCTTCTCCGCGATGGTCTCGGCTCGGGCGTTGATCATTCGATTACCGATCTTCGGGTCTTCGGCCCAGCTCGGCACCAGTCCCCAGTGAAAGACATCGATGGCCCTGATGCCATCGCTCTCGACCACCACCAGTATCCCCTGAGTGGGCGCCACGTTGTAGCTCACGGCGTGGGCGAGGTCGGGCGGGGGTGGTTCTGCGCCGAAGTAGTCGGCCAGTTGGTCGGCCGGGGTCGTGGAGATGAACCGACCGCACATGTCAGGACCCGATGGGCGCGTCTGTGAGCACACAGCTGCCCAATCGGCCCTGGTCGAGATCGAATGTGAGGCGATCACCCACCTTTCCCCCGAACGCCGGGATGGTAACCGCCGAGTCTGCAGCAACCGAGATCGTGCCGCGGGCCGACAACACCTCGTACTTGTTGCCCGGATCCGATATCGATTGGATCCGCAGTGCGTCGGCAAATCCGGTTCCTCCCTCCGGTAGTTCCACCTCCCCCTCGGGTATGGCCACGTCGAGGATCAGGGCATCGGATCCGATGCATCGAACCGTGGCCTGCCGGCCGATCGGATCGAGACAGTTTCCGTACCACACCGTGTCGAGGGGCCGGAGATCGGAGGTGGCCACACTGGCCACCAAGCAGGCACGATCCGGGAAACCGGACGGGCCCACGAACACCACCTCACCGACACCCGCATACGAAAACAGCGACGCGGTTATGGCACCCGGAGGATAGAGAAAGTCGGCAAACGGCGCTTTGACGATCCGATCCTCGGGGGGACCGTCGCCAAGCGCGATCGAGACATCGCGGGAAAGGCCGGTGGTGAGGGCGGGATCGGCCGCGGGAACTCCACCCGGAACCGCGCCGCCGGCAATGGTGGTGGGAGTCGCCGCGAAACGCAGGGTTCCCTGTGTGCGGGCGGGCTGGTCGTTGAGTGCGTTCCAGCCGACCACCCCACCAACCGCAGCGCCGATCAGCACGACAAGGGCCACGGTGACGTTGATGATTCGCTGCCGACGGCCCGACTTGAGTGCCTCGGTGACCTGGGTCTCGTCGATTCGTTCCTGCAGCGTGAGCGGGCCGAAGGCCTCCGAACGCGCTCCGCCGGTGAGCAGGTCGCGCCACCGTTCGACGAGGTCGGCCGGCATCCGAGCGAGGTAGGTCTCGAACGCGGCATGTTCATCGGTACCGAACAGGATCGTGAGGCTGTTGATGCGAGCGAACTCGATCGCGTCGACCGCGTCGGCGAGCTGGCGGTCGCCGGCCAACGCCACCAGAAACTCGCGGGCCTCGACATCCGCCTGCTCCGCTGACCACGGTGGACCGACCGGCGCGGTCCGAATGTGTCGTTCCGCCGTCTCGGCGCGTAGAAACGCCTTATTGTCGTCGGATGGCTCGTCGAAACCGGACCTGAGGTGCCAGTCGGGAACCGCTTCGTCTTGGATCGGTGGCTCGGAAGGAGAATCGATGGCCTGAGGCTATTACGACTCACACCCATCGCACCGTCACCGACTCCGCCGCAGGGTCGACCCGGCCGGGCATCATGGGGCGTGCCGAATCCCCGCTTGGTCCTCGCATCTCTGTCACCTCGCCGTTCCGAGATCCTGTCGAGATTCGGTCTTCGGTTCGATGTCGAGCCCGCCGACGTCGACGAGGACGTTCTCCCCGATGAGCGCCCGGTCGACTACGTGACCCGGGTGGCCATGGAAAAGGCCACTGCTGCCCACCGTCCCGACACCGTTGTGGTCGCCGCCGACACCTCGGTGGTGTTGAACGATCAGATCCTGGGCAAACCGACCGATCCCGAGGACGCCGCCGAGATGCTCTCGCGTTTGTCGGGCAACCGGCACGAGGTGATAACCGGTGTGGTCGTGGTGCTCACCGATCGTGACGGCGAGCAAAGGTTCGCCACCGGTACGGAATCAACCAAGGTTCAGTTCTCCGTTCTGACACCACGACGAATCGCATGGTATGCGGCGCTCCCGGAACCGCTCGACAAGGCCGGCGCTTACGGCCTGCAGGGAGCCGGATCGCTGTTGGCCGATCGGATCGAAGGCAGCGTCACCAACGTGGTGGGGCTACCTGTGCAACTACTCGATCGGCTGTTCGACGAGCTCGGTCTCGACCTGCTGTCGTTCTCGGCCGGAGGGGCCCACGATCCACCTTCGTAGCCTTGGTTGCGTGGACGCAGATTCGAAATCCCAGACCGACGACTTCACGCCCGCCGCGCCAGATGAGTTCTCCGAGTTGCGCATCGGTGGGCTGCGGGTTTGGCCACCGGTGGTTCTCGCCCCCATGGCCGGCGTCACCAACGCCCCGTTCCGCGCCCTGTGCCGCCGTCATGGAGCCGGCCTCTACGTCAACCAGATGATCACCGCTCGCGCCATCGTCGAGGGCCACCGCAAGAGCATGGAGCTGGCCGCGTTCGCACCCGGGGAGTCGCCGAGAAGCATTCAGCTCTACGGCACCGAGGCCAGGTCGATCGCGGAAGCCACCCGACGCCTGGTCGACGGCGAGGGAGTCGATCACATCGACATGAACTTCGGTTGCCCCATGAAGAAGGTCACGCGACACGGCGGGGGTGCGGCACTGCCGTGGAAGCGTGAGCTCTACCGCTCGATCGTGGCCGCGGCCGTGAAGGCGGCCGGCGACGTACCGGTCACGGTCAAGTTCAGAGTGGGAATAGACGACCGAACCACGACCTTCATCGATGCCGGCGTCATCGCCGAGCAAGAGGGATGCCGGGCCGTCGCACTCCACGCCCGTACCGCCAACCAGCTCTACAGCGGGTCAGCGGACTGGTCGAAGATCGCCGAACTGAAGCATGCCGTCACATCGATCCCGGTGTTGGGCAACGGCGACATCTGGGAGGCGTCGGACGCGCTCGCCATGATGCGCCGGACCGGCGCCGATGGGGTGGTGGTCGGACGCGGCTGCCTGGGCAGGCCATGGATCTTCCGCGACCTGGCGAAGGC
>JAJRXJ010000165.1 GCA_024276355.1 Actinomycetes bacterium
GAGGGCCCTCATCGACAACCGTCTCGATCGCATCGATCCCGACACCGTCGCGTCGGCACGCGCCCATCTCGACTCCGACATCACCCACGGTCCCCTGGTGGGCCGGTGGTTGGTGGATTTTCTGCTCGATCGTCGTCGAGACAACTGAATGTCGAACCTCACAGTCGGTCGTGGCGGTGCCGACAATGTGACTGTGGACGCCGACGAAGAAGACTCGACAAGAGTTCGTGATGCCCTGATCGCCATCCTTGCCGTCGCCGCGACGGTGATGAGCGGCGCATTCGCCTGGCATCTTCTCACCGCCGAGCCGGAGCCCGTCGTGGCCACCGAGTTGCCCCCACCGTCGACTGTTGCCCCGCCGTCCAGCCTTGCTCCCACGATCACCAGACCTCTGATTCCGTCATCTGATCCAGGCCCTCTCGGACCGGTGGATCAGAACATCGACGGCATCGAGCGATCGGTCCGGCAGAGTGTCGCACCGTGGCAAAGCAGGGCCATCGACGTCATCACCGGTGGGAATCTCGATGGACGCGATTTCACCGCCGACGTCGTCCTGCTGAACAGGGTCACGGAAGCGATTCCCGACGGTTGGACTCTGGCCCCCTTCGACATCGACACCGTGCCGAGCCCAGCCGGCGAGGTCCCGGTCGACTGGGCAGAAACGACCCAACCGATGCGAGCCCGGCAACTTGTGCGCCCCGACGGCACCACCGTTGGCCGGGTACTGATATTCGCCGGGGTGAGCCCCGACGGGATTCTCTATGTGCGTGAAGCCCGCAACCACTGGAATCCCGGTGCCCCCGCCGAACACCTGGCCCCCGCCGACACGGTGCTCGTGACCGCAGTGGTGCCTCCCGTCGAAGGCAACGGCGGCATCTGGTTCGCGTCAGTGTCGAAACATGTCGTGATGCTCCTGGAGTCGGGCCCCGACATTGCCCAACAGGATCTCGTCGGGTTCCTGGTGCAGTGGCGATCGTCTTTTGCCGGAGCCTGAACGAATTCGGCCGAGGACGTAGTGCGCTCACTCGCCGCGCCCGTTAGTTTGTGCCCCGCAGCTAGAAGCCCCTCAGGAGAAACCATGGCCATCGAACTTCCCGCTCTTCCATACGCCGACGACGCCCTCGCCCCCCACATCAGCGAGCGCACCATCAGCTTCCACTACGGCAAACACCACGCGGCCTACGTCAAGAACCTCAACGGCCTCATCGAAGGCACCGACCAGGCAGATTCCTCACTCGAGGAGATCATCGCCGCTGCCGGCCCCGGTGGTCTGTTCAACAACGCCGCCCAGGTCTGGAACCACAGCTTCTATTGGAACTGCATGACCCCCGGTGGAGGCGGCGACCCCAGCGGCGATCTCGCCGCAGCGATCAACTCGTCGTTTGGGTCGGCAGACGAGTTCAAGAGCCAGTTCAAGGCCGGGGCCGTGGGCAACTTCGGTTCGGGTTGGACTTGGCTCGTCAAGGGCAGCGACGGCCTGTCGATCGTCAAGACCGACGATGCCGACACCCCCATCAAGCACGGCCAGACCCCACTGCTCACCATCGACGTCTGGGAACACGCCTACTACCTCGACTACCAGAACGCCCGTCCGGCCTACGTCGAAACGTTCATCGAGAGCCTGATCAACTGGGAGTTCGTGGCCGCCAACTTCGCCGGCTGAATCCATCATGACCAAGACGCTGCAGACCCAGCCACCGGAGTGGATCCACACCGCACCGGTGCGGGTCAGCGCGTCTCGCGAAATGCGGACCACTCCCGACCGGATCTTCACCGCACTGTGCGATCACGAGTCGTGGCCCGAGTGGTTCAAGTCGATCAAGACGGTCGAACGACTTGGTGATCAACGCGAGGGCGTCGGCTCCCGACGCCGGGTCACGATAAACAAGCGCTTCAGCGTCGACGAGGAATTCAACGTCTGGGAGCCGGGCAGGGCTTGGGGGTTCACCGTCTACGAATCATCGATGGGCGTCTTTCGCACCCTCAACGAACTGGTGCAGTTGCAGCCGATCTCCGACGATAGAACCCGAGTCACCTACACGATGGGTTTCAACCCCAACCCTGCCATCGGTGCGTTGATGAAACTCGGCGCCAAGAAGGTGCTCACAAAGAACTTGGGTTCGGCGCTTGAGAATCTCGGTGAGCGTCTCACCCCCGGCTGACCCCGCCGCTTGGTGAGACCGCTCAGCTGATCCAGCCCTTGACCTTCTCGATCAGCCCGAGAGGGTCGGGGCCCACCGGTTGAACCGATAGGTGGGTCACACCGGCCGCTCGGTAGGCCTCAACCCGCTCGCGCACCCAGCCCTCGTCACCGACCATGGCAGTGGCGTCGAGGAACTCCTGGGGCACCGCCGCCATGGCCTCTTCCTTCTTGCCCGACAGGTAGAGGTCCTGAATGGTGGCAGCCGCGTCCTCGTAGCCGTACTTGCGGAAAATGTTGTTGTAGAAGTTCTTGCCCCGCGAACCCATGCCCCCCACATAGAGAGCGGTCATGAAACGGCCACCGTCACGGATCTGTGCAGCCTCATCGGCGTTGTTGGTGATGGCCAGTGCCCCACCGGCAACGATCTCCATTGGGGGAAGCGACGGGTCGCGTTTGGCGTTGCCGGCCGCGATCGCGTCGCCCCACACCGATGCGGCCTTCTCCGGATGGAAGAAGACCGGCAGCCATCCGTTGGCGAGTTCGGCGGTCATCTCCACGTTCTTGGGACCAAGCGAGGCGATGTAGATGGGGATTGATTCGCGCACCGGATGGTTGATCAGCTTCAGTGGCTTTCCGAGGCCGGTGCCTTGATCCTCGGGAAGCGGCAGGTCGTAGCTCGGACCGTGGTGGACGACCTTCTCGCGACGCCACACCTTGCGGCAGATGTCGATGATCTCGCGCTGGCGACCCAGCGGGCGATCATAGGGAACACCGTGCCAGCCCTCGATCACCTGTGGGCCCGATGCACCGAGACCAAGCACGAACCGTCCACCCGATACCGCGTCGAGACCGGCCGCGGTCATGGCGGTGAGCGTGGGAGTGCGGGAGTAGACCGGGAAGATCCCCGAGCCGAGCTCCATGGTGTCGGTCTTGGCCGCAAGATACCCCAGGATGCTGACCGCATCGAAGCTGTAGAGCTCAGCCACCCAACCAATGTCGACCCCGGCGCTTTCGAGATCGTGAGCCTCGGCAGCTGCGGCCTTCGGGTCACCCATGTAATTGATGGCCATCGAGATCTTCACTGGTTTCACCTCGGGGTTGGTTGGTGCGTAGGGTCAGCATGCCCGCTGGCCCGGGAAACGGCCAGTTGGCAGCAGGAGGACACGTGAAACTATACGGTAAGTACGAAGGTCGGATCGGTCGCACGGTCGCTGATTCCGAGCCGTGGTTCGAGGAGCCCCCCCACCCGGGAGCCGACAAGCCCAATGTGGTGATAATCCTGCTCGACGATCTCGGTTTCGCGCAGCTCGGCTGCTATGGCTCCGACATCGACACTCCCAACATCGACTCGTTGGCCGCCGGTGGTCTGCGATACACGAACTTCCATGTGACACCCCTGTGCTCCCCGACGCGGGCTGCCCTGCTCACCGGCCGCAATCATCACACCGTGGGGATGCGGGCCATTTCCAATTTCAACACCGGCTTCCCCCACATGACCGGCCACATCTCCAATCATGCGGCCACTGTCGCCGAGGTGTTGCAGTCGGAGGGCTACGCCACGTTGGCCGTCGGCAAGTGGCATCTCGCCCCGATGGAGCAGTGCTCCGCGGCGGGCCCCATGGACCAATGGCCCCTACAACGCGGGTTCGATCGGTTTCACGGCTTCCTCGATGGGGAGACCGACCAGTTCAGCCCGTCTCTCACCTACGACAACCACATGGTCGATCCGCCAGCCGGGCCGGAAGACGGCTACCACCTCAGCGAGGACCTGGTCGACAAGGCCATCGAGTTCGTCCACGATTCCAAGGGAGTGCGGCCCGACCGGCCGTTCCTGCTCTACTGCGCGTTCGGCGCCACCCATGCCCCCCATCAGGCACCCGCGGATTACCTCGAAAAGTACCGTGGCCGATACGACGACGGTTGGGATGCCGCCCGCGAACGATGGTTCGCCCGTCAGATCGAGATGGGTCTGCTTCCGGCCGACACCACCCTGGCCCCCCGAAACCCCGGGGTTGAGGCATGGGACGATCTTCCCGAGAATCAGCAACGGCTCGCCGCTCGCCTCCAGGAGGCGTTCGCGGCGTTTCTCGATCACACCGACGACCAGATCGGTCGACTGGTGGATTCCCTCCGGGAGATGGGCCAACTCGACAACACCATCATCACCGTGCTCGGCGACAACGGTGCCAGCCAGGAGGGCGGTCCCTTCGGTGTGCTCCACGAGATGAAGTTCTTCAACGGCATCCTCGAAACCCCCGATGAGGCCATCGCTCACCTCGACGAGATCGGCGGCCCCCACAGCCACTCCAACTACCCGTGGGGGTGGGCCCAGGCCGGCAACACCCCGTTCAAGTGGTACAAGCAAAACACCCACGAAGGTGGGGTTCACGTACCCCTCATCGTCCACTGGCCGGCCGGAATCTCCGATGCCGGCGGGCTCCGCAAACAATTCCACCACGTCAACGATGTGGTGGCCACCATCTACGAAACCCTGGGGGTCGAGCCCCCCACGAGCCTCAAGGGCCTTGATCAGATTCCGGTGTCGGGTACCTCATTCGCATATTCGTTCGATCTGCCCGACGAGCCCACCCGCAAGCAGGTCCAGTACTACGAGATGGTCGGCCACCGTGGCCTGTGGCACGAGGGCTGGAAAGCCGTCACCCGCCACTCCGCCGGCACCGACTTCGAAGCCGACGTGTGGGAGCTGTACCACGTCGAACAGGACCCTTCGGAGTGCAACGATC
>JAJRXJ010000166.1 GCA_024276355.1 Actinomycetes bacterium
CCTGCTCTACGGCTCGGGCGTGAATCTCTCGGTGGTCAGCTATCGGGACCGAGTCGATTTCGGCTTCATCTCCTGCCCGGACATCGTCGACGATGTCTGGAACCTCGCCGAACGGCTCCAGCCGGCCATCGCCGATCTGGCCGACGCTGCTGGTGTCTGATCGGTTTCGACCTCCACACCGCGGGCATGCCCACCATCACTGCCCGGTGGCCGGTTCACGCATCGGTTGGCGGTGGCGTCGGTGGCGGGGCAGGATGCTCCTATCCGAGCTCACTTCCACGGAGGCCATCACATGACCGAAATGACATATCGACGAGTTGGAGGGTCGGGGCTCAAGGTCTCATCGCTGTCTTTCGGATCGTGGGTCACCTTTGGTGATCAACTCGACACCGGCTTGGCGACCGACTGCATGGAGATTGCCCGCGATGCCGGCGTCAACTTCTTCGACAACGCCGAGGCCTACGCCGGCGGGGCTTCCGAGACGATCATGGGCAAGGTCTTCGCGCAGCAGAACTGGCCGCGATGGTCATACGTCGTTTCGACCAAGCTCTATTGGGGAATCCACGACGCCGTCAACATGAAGTTCACCCTCAATCGCAAGTATCTCATGCAGGGCATCGACGCCTCGCTCGAGCGTCTCGGTCTCGACTTCGTCGACCTCGTCTACTGCCACCGCGCCGACCCCGAGACACCAATCGAGGAGACGGTGTGGGCCATGCACGACATGATCGCGTCGGGCCGGGCCCTCTACTGGGGAACCTCGGAGTGGACCGCCGACGAGATCAGGGCCGCGTGGGAGATCGCCGAACGCCACCACCTCCACAAGCCGATCGTCGAACAGCCCCAGTACAACATTCTCGAACGCCGGAGGGTGGAGAAGGAATACAGCCGGCTCTACGACGACATCGGTCTTGGGCTCACCACTTGGAGTCCGCTGGCTTCCGGAGTGCTCACCGGCAAGTATCTCGACGGTGTTCCGGAGGGTTCACGCGCCACGGTCGACGGGTACGGCTGGCTGGCCGACATCATCACCGACGAATCCCGCAACTCCAAGGTTCGCGGCCTCGTGCCCATCGCCAAGGAACTCGACTGCTCCCTGGCTCAGCTCTCTCTGGCGTGGTGTCTGAAGAATCCCCGGGTGTCGAGTGTCATCACGGGTGCTTCGCGACCAGAGCAGGTCACTGACAACATGGGGGCCCTCGACGTGGTCGGTCGCATGGATGCCGACATCATGCGCAGGATCCACGACACTGTCAGCTGAGGCTGCATCGGCTTCGATGCGCCATCAACCCATTGGTCATATACCGTCGAGGTGATGACCGATGACCTCGAACGGCAGCGAGAGCGGATCAGGGAGCTGCTCATATCCGAGGGTGTCGACCCCGCGGACCTGCCCGACGACATGGAAGAGGCATCAACTCACGTCGCCGATTTCGTACTCGGTCGCGGCGACCACCTGAGCGCCTGCGACATGGCCGAGGCCATCGGAATGCCGCTGGAGGAGGTGGTCGACAACCTCCACCATCTGGGGATCCTCACTCCCACGCCCCACGATGTCCTCTTCAACGAACAAGACATCGCCTTGGTCGAGTTCCTCCGATCATCCCGGAGCGACTCTTTCGAGGAAAACGAGGGGATAGAGGTTCTCCACGTTGCCGGGACCTCGCTGGCCACGACAGCGGAGGCCGCGGTGGCCAGTCACGTCCAGGGACCGGAGAGCCGCACAACCGACTATGTCCAACACTTTCAGCTGAATCTTGCTGCCTCGATGCTGGGGCTTGAGATGGGACAACATCTCGGAACCGCATTTCGCCACCACCTTCGTCAGGCGGCCATGCGACAGAGACGAACCCAGAGTGTGCAGCATCGGGAGCTTGTTCTCATGGCGGTCGGATTCGTGGATCTGGTCGGTTTCACCTCACTGTCCCAGACTCTCAGCCCGGGCGAGATCGTCGACCTGGTGAAACGGTTCGAGTCACAGGCCCACGAGTTGGCCCACGGGCTGAACGCACGCGTGGTGAAGTTGGTCGGCGACGAGGTGATGTTCGTTTCCGAAGACCCAGCCGATGCGGCCGCATTCGCCCTCGGGATGATGCATTCATACTCCGATCGTCACGTGGTTCCGCGCGGTGGCTTGGCCATGGGCGACCTTGTCAACCTCCACGGCGACTACTTCGGGCCCGTGGTCAACCTGGCCGCTCGTCTTGTGGCCGCGGCGGTGCCCGGCGAAGTGTTGATCGACGACTCACTGGTGGGCCACAGCTCCGTCATCAGCGAGTCGGCGGGTCGTCGAATGCTGAAGGGATTCGACGAACCCGTGAGGGTCCATTCGCTGATCACATCGGCCAGGACCCCCGACGCCGGCCACGAGAGCCACGCCCACCTCAGGTAAGCCCCGCGATGATGGCCACTGCCCGCTCGAACAGCGCCACCGTGACCGAATGGAGCATGTCGCCGATGTCCATGGGCGCCTTGCCACCCATGGCTCTGGCGTGGGTGCCCTCGAGAATGATGCCGGTCTTGAAACAGGCGAGCACTCCGTACCATTCGATCATCGAGAGATCCCTCGACGATCCGACCCGGTACCTCTCCACCAACTGATCGATCGTGGGGAACCCATCCCACGGCTCGATCGATATCAGAGCCGAACCAATGCCCGCATCGGGCCACATCGCCATGACGAGGCCCAGATCGACAAGTGGATCACCCACGGTCGCCAACTCCCAGTCGACCACCGCCGACACCTCGGGGCCGTCATTGCTGAACATGACGTTGCCCAAGTGGTAGTCGCCGTGGATGAGACCGGGCTGGAAGGTTGCCGGACGGTTCGCCTCGAGCCAATCGCCGACCTCCTTCAAATGGGGGATGTCGGGGCCCGCGTAGCCGTCGAGCCTCGAATAGGACTCCAGATGTGACCTCCACCGCGGCACTTGACGCTCGAGATACCCGTCGGGGTGGCCGAAGTCGGATAATCCGACAGCTTCGTGATCGACCTCACCCAGGGCCACCACCGCGTCAACGAAGGACATCCCCATCTGGTACCTGATCCGCGGATCGCCCGCGTGGAGCCGGGGCATGCCGGCACCCGGGATGAAACCCTCGACCGCCTCCATCAGGTAGAAGGCCGCGCCGATCACCGTCTCGTCGGGTTCGGCCGCGATCAGCCCCGGGTGGGGAACCGGAGTGCCGGCAAGCGCGGCCAAGATCCGCGATTCTCGACGCATCGTCTGGTCGCTGTTGGAACGCTTGTGGACCGGAGGCCGACGAAGCACGTAGTCATGTCCGGAACGGCTGAACCGCAGGAGAATGTTCTGGGTACCCCCCGGAAGAGTGATGGCATCGCTGATCGGGCCCGAACCCAGGCCCTTTGAGTCCATCCACTCCATCAAGATCCCCAGGTCGACGACATCGGGATCCACCGGCACGGTGTCATCCACCGCCCACCGCCTTGGTGACGCCACCGTCGACCTTGAGGATGGAACCGGTCGTGTAGGAACTTGCGTCGGAGGCCAGGTAGAGCGCGGCCCCGGCGATTTCGGACGGCTCACCCACCCGTCGGAGCGGGATCTCTGTCTGGGCGATCCGCGCGACCTGATCTCGGTCCCATGACTTCGAGATGTCGGTTGCGAACATCCCAGGCATGATGCAGTTGACCCTGACCTCGGGCCCGAAGGTGCGGGCCAGGCCGACCGTGAGCGAGTTGATGGCTGCCTTGGCCGCGGCGTACGGCACTTCCATCGGCGATGGCGATACCGACGAGGTGCTGCTCACGTTGATGATCGACCCGCCCCCGGCCTGTTTCATGCGCTCGCCCACGAGTGCCGAGAGGCGAAACGGACCCTTGAGGTTGACCGAGTGGACCTTGTCCCAGAGCTCTTCGGTGACCTCGCCCAGAGACGGGTAGAGCGGACTCATACCGGCGTTGTTCACCAACACGTCGACCCGCCCGAACCTCGCGTAGACCGTGTCGACCAACGACTCGATCTCATTCCACCTGCCGACGTGACATCCGACTCCGATGGCGACCCTGCCGGTGAGCCCGGAAATCTCGTCGGCCGCCGCTGAACAGGCATCAGCCTTGCGACTGGCCAGTGCCACGTCGGCGCCGTGCTCCGCGAAGGTCAACGCCATCTCGTATCCCAGTCCTCTACTGCCACCGGTTATCAAGGCAACCCTGCCGGTGAGATCAAAACCTTGCCCCGCCTCTGTCCCGCCGGCACTACCGACGATGTCGTTGCTCACGGGAGGCCGCATCCCGGCGAGTCCACGGTCGCTGCGAGAATCACGGACCCGGCCTTTCCGGCCACGTCGGCCGGGCTCGTGCCCGGGCTGCACAGCATGTGAAGCGTTCGGCGGTCGGGCCCGCCGAGCGCACATGCCACCGCGGCCATGTCGGTCGGGATCACATCAGTGATCTCGCCGCCCTCGACGACCCTCGCGAACCGCTTGCCGATCACATCGGCCATCCAGATTCCGCCGTCGGAATCGAGACAGCACCCGTCGGGGGCACTGCCCTCGACCTTCGCCCAGACACGCCGGCCCGACAGTGATCCGTCGGGGGCGATGTCGAAGGCCGTGTATCGACCACCGAATGTCTCTCCGACGATGAGTGTCGATCCATCCGGGGTTATCACGGACCCATTCGGAAACATCATGTCTGACGCCACCAGCTCCGGTTCTCCTTCGGGAGTGATCCTCACCAACTGAGCGGCCGCGAACTCATCGCCGCCGTCGAGGTCGAAGCCGAAGCTGCCCACGTAGGCATGACCGCTGAGCGACACAACCATGTCGTTGCAGTTTCCGGTGACCATGCCGGACAGATCGCAGTGAAGCCGTGTCCCGCCCTCTGGGTCGACCGCCAGCACCGACCGGTCGAGCATGGACACGACCAGCAGCGTGCCGTCGGGCATCCACCCCAATCCCGATGGGCGGGACTCGACGTTGACGATCCGCTCCTCGTTCCCATCGGAGTCGAGGGTGAACACGCCCCCTCGGTAGAAGTCGGAGAACCACAGCTTGTCTTCGTGCCACCTCGGGCCCTCGCCGAAATCGATCCCGGTATGGAGCAGCTTCACTTGTGTCATCCGACGATGGTAGACGCAGCGCCGAATCCGCTGGGGTTATCAGGCGTCGAGGTAGCGGGTCACCGCCACTGCCGATCCGATCACCGACACCAGCACCGAGATTCCGAGGACCATCAGGGAGGTCTGCATGAACTCCGAACTTGTGACCTGGAATCCATCGAGCAGGGCCAGGCTGTTGGTGTCGTTGAAACCACGGATCACCCACCGGTCGAGCGCCCACAGACCACCCCACGCGCCCAGTGCGCCCATGACAGCCTGGGTGAGGCCCTCGATCATGAACGGTATGCGGATGAACCAGTTGGTGGCACCGACCACCTTCATGATCTCGATCTCTTCACTTCGGCTCTTGATGGCACTGACAATGTTGGTGAGGATCAACAGGGTTGCCGCGCCCAGGAGGATCACCGAACCAGTGAAGAACACGATCCCGATCTTGTCGGCTTGGGTCTGGATGGCCCGGATGGTCTCGTCGGCCGACACGACGCTTCTCACGCCGGGCCGACCCTTGAATTGATTGGAGAGTTCTCTCACCACGTCGGCATTCGGGTCGGTCGGAACCACCCGGTAGCTCGGCGGCAGCTTCTCGGCGGGCACCGCAGCGATCAGCTCCGGGGTGTCGGCGAACAGAACCTTGAACTCCTCATAGGCCTGATCCTGGTCGACATAGGTCCAGTCCCGGATCTCGGGGCTCTCGTCCAGCGTGGTTCGGATCGCGGCATCCTGCGCCGGAGATGCATCGGGATTCATCCACACGACGAACTCAATGCCACCCTCCCACCGCGCGGTGGCGTTGCCGACCGCGTAGTTGAAGAGGAAGAAGCCGCCGAACAACCACAGGGACACCCCGATGGTGATGACCGTGGCCGCGGTGAGCAGCACATTGCGCCACAGGTTCTGCGCGGTCTCGCGGACTGCGTATATGGGGCTGATCGCCATCTCGGCTCCTACTCGTAGACGCCGCGGGCCTGATCGCGAACGATCACCCCTCGGTCGAGTTCGATCACACGGCGACGCATCGTGTCGACGATGCCCCGGTCGTGGGTGGCCATCACAACTGTGGTGCCGGTGCGATTGATTCGGTCTAGAAGTCTCATGATCCCGACGGAGGTCTGGGGATCGAGATTTCCGGTTGGTTCGTCGGCCAGCAGGATCAAAGGGCGGTTGACGAAAGCCCTGGCAATGGACACGCGCTGCTGCTCACCACCGGAGAGCTGATCAGGGAAGTTCTCCACCTTGCTCGACAGGCCCACGAGCTCGAGAATCGCCGGAACCTGCTTGCGTATCACCTGTCGGGGCTTGCCGATCACCTCCAGCGCGAAGGCCACGTTCTCGTAGACCGTCTTCTTGCGGAGCAGCTTGAAGTCCTGGAAGATGTATCCGATGTTTCGGCGCAGGTACGGGACCTTCCACGAACCGAGACTGCCGATGTCCTTGCCGGCCATGTAGATGGTTCCGGTCTCGGGGATCTCCTCACGATTGAGAAGCTTTATGAAGGTCGACTTCCCCGATCCGGACGCACCAACGAGGAACACGAACTCGCCCTTCGCTATGTCGATGGTGGCGTCGCGAAGCGCGACCACATCGCCCTTGTAGACCTTGGTGACGTTTTCGAGCTTGATCATGCCAATCCTGATGATCGTGCCGCCCGGCGCGTCGACGGTAGCAGCAGGCGGGAGGGATTACTGGTCATTTGCATCACTGGCGGGCCTCGGATTTCGCCCGACTCCATCGCAGCCAGGCCTCCATGAACTGATCGATGTTTCCGTTGAGAACCGAGTCGACCTGAGATGTCTCATAGCCGGTACGCAGGTCCTTCACCATCTGGTAGGGCTGAAGAACATAGCTACGGATCTGACTCCCAAAGCCCACGTTTTGTTGCTCACCGGTTATTCCGGCGATCTCGTCCTCGCGCTTCTTTCGCTCCAGCGCCAGAAGCTTCGACGCCATCATCTGCATGGCGCGATCCTTGTTCTGGTGTTGGCTGCGCTCGTTCTGGCAGCTGGTGACGGTGCCGGTCGGTAGATGGGTGATGCGCACGGCCGAGTCGGTCACATTGACGTGCTGCCCGCCTGCCCCCGACGATCGGTAGGTGTCGATCCGGAGTTCCTTCTCGTCGATCTCGATCTCGTCGCCGACCTCTTCGAAGAACGGCGAAACCTGCACGGCGCTGAACGCGGTCTGGCGTTTGCCTTCGTTGTTGAACGGCGAGATCCGTACCAGGCGGTGCACGCCGTGCTCGGACTGCATGAGGCCATAGGCGTTGCGACCCTTGAGTATGAACTCAACCGAACTGAGGCCCGCCTCGGTGCCTTCCGAGACGGCGGTGATCTCGATCGCCAAACCCTTGTTGTCGGCCCAGCGGTTGTACATCCGCATCAACATCTCGGCCCAGTCCTGGGCATCGGTTCCACCCTCACCCGACTTGATCTGGCAAACGGCATCCCGCTCGTCGAACTCACCGGTGAACAGTGAACGAAGCTCGAGCTCGTCGAATCTTGCGATGAGGCCGGCCACGGATTCCGCGATCTCGCTCTCAAGGGTCTCGTCGCCCTCTTCGCGCGCCAGCTGGTGGAGAACATCGACATCGTCGACCGCTCCGGCCAGACGCGAGTAGTCCTCCAGATCCTCGACCACCGCGGCCAGCTCGGAGGTGACCGCTCGGGCCTTGTCGGCATCGTCCCAGAGGTCCGGACGCGAGGCTTCGACTTCGAGTTGTGGCCGCTTGGCCTCGAGCTCGGCGATACGCAAGTAGACCGACGCCTCATCGAGACGCGATCTGATGCTGGCTATCTGATCGGAAAAGTCTTGCATCTGGAGCGAGTGGGTTGCGGTTGGCGAGTCGACGCTACTCGCCGGCGCCGGCCGCGCCGTGGCAGTGTTTGTACTTCTTTCCGCTGCCACACGGGCACGGATCGTTTCGCCCGACCTTCTCGAGATCGGACTTCACCAGCGGCACTCTCGACTTGGGGACGTTCGGCTCGATCCGCTTTGGTTCACCCGATGCGGCGATCTGTCGCGACGAAGTTCCCGGTGAGGCCTCGCTCTTCTGCTCGGTGACACCGGTGAGCTTCTGTTCGGGCTCGGGCTGGGGAACCTGATTCACGGCCACCTGAACGTGCATGATGTATTTGATGAAGTCGAGCGCGATACCCGACATCATCATCCCGAACATTTCGAAACCCTCACGCTGCCATTCGGTGACGGGGTCCTTTTGACCCATGGCCCGCAGGTGGATTCCCTCGCGGAGAAGATCCATCTCCCGAAGATGTTCACGCCAGCGTTGATCGATGAGCCGGAGCATCACCTGACGCTCGACCTGTCGAATGATCTCCTCGCCCAACTCGGCTTCCCGGGCCTCGTAGGCGGCCACCCCGTCCTCGTAGAGGGCGTCCTCGAGGGCCTCGACCGTGAACAACTCGCTCAGCTGCTCGCTGGTCAGCTCGGTGGGCCAGAGCGTGGTGATCTCGGTGATCAATCCCTCGAGGTCCCAGTCTTCGAACACATCCGAGGCAGCAAACGTGGAGGTCGCTGCGCTGACCGCGTCGTCGATGTATTCGAGAACCTCGGATCGCAGGTCGGCGCCATCGAGGATCTGGGAACGGCGCTTGTAGATGACCTTGCGCTGCTCGTTCATGACCTCGTCGTATTCGAGGACGTTCTTGCGGGTCTCGGCGTTGCGTTGCTCGACGGTGTTCTGGGCCCGTTCGATGGCCTTGCTGACCATCTTGGCCTCGATGGGCACATCGTCGTCGAGGGCGCGGTCCATCACCCAGTTCATGGCCCCGGTGGCAAACAACCGCATCAGCTCGTCTTCGAGAGACAGATAGAAGCGGCTCTCTCCCGGGTCGCCCTGACGACCGGCACGGCCTCGAAGCTGATTGTCGATCCGGCGACTCTCGTGGCGTTCGGTTCCCAGAACGTAGAGCCCACCGAGTTCGATGACCTTCTTCTTCTCTGCGTCGGTTATCTCGGTGTACTTCTCCAGGAGTTCGGCGTAGCGGGCGCGGCCTTCCTCGCTGTCGGGATCGATCTCCTCGGACGCCAGTTCCCGGTTGGCGAGGCCTTCGGGATTGCCGCCCAGCAGGATGTCGACGCCACGACCGGCCATGTTGGTGGCCACAGTGATCTTGTTGAGACGGCCGGCCTGCACCACGATGTCGGCCTCTCGATGATGCTGCTTCGCGTTGAGCACCTCATGGGGAATGCCGCGCTTCTCCATCATGCGAGACAACATCTCGGACTTCTCGACCGAGATGGTGCCGACCAACACCGGCTGGCCCTTCTTGTAACGACCCTCGATGTCGTCGAGGCACGCCCGGAACTTCGCGTGTTCGGTCTTGTAAATGAGATCGGGCTCGTCGAGACGGGCCAATGGTCGGTTGGTGGGGACCGGTACGACGTGGAGACCGTAGGTGCTCACGAATTCCGAGGCTTCGGTCTCGGCGGTGCCGGTCATGCCCGCGAGGCGCTCGTATAGGCGGTAGTAGTTCTGCAAGGTGATGGTGGCGAGGGTCTGGTTTTCTTCCTTGATCGCCACGCCTTCCTTGGCCTCGACCGCTTGGTGGAGGCCGTCGGACCAACGCCGACCATCGAGTACACGGCCGGTGAACTCGTCGACGATCTTCACCTCGCCATCAGCGACGATGTATTCCTTGTCTCGTAGGTACAGCTCCTTGGCCCGGAGTGCTGCCTGAAGCTGGTGAACGAGATTGGCCGACACCTGGTCGTAGAGGTTCTCGATGCCGAGAGCCCTCTCGACCGCATGGATACCTTCTTCGAGCGGGGCAACCGTGCGCTTTTCCTCGTCGACTTCGTAGTGGACATCGCGTTGCAGACCACGAGCGATGCTCGCGAACTTGGAGTAGAGCTTGGCGGCGTCGGCCACCCGACCCGAAATGATCAATGGGGTACGGGCCTCGTCGATCAGGATCGAGTCGATCTCGTCGACGATGCAATAGTGGTGGCCCCGCTGAACCTGGGCCTCTCGGGTCATCGCCATGTTGTCGCGCAGGTAGTCGAACCCGAACTCGTTGTTGGTGCCGTAGGTGATGTCGCAGGCGTACTGGGCCCGCTTGGCGGCCGAATCTCTCTCTCCGGGAAGCACCAAGCCGACGCTCAGGCCCATCCAACGGTGGACCTGCCCCATCCACTCGGCGTCGCGGCTGGCCAAATAGTCGTTGACCGTCACCACATGGACGCCCTTGCCGGTGACCCCGGTGAGGTAGATCGGCAATGTGGAGGTGAGGGTCTTGCCCTCACCGGTCTTCATCTCGGCGACC
>JAJRXJ010000167.1 GCA_024276355.1 Actinomycetes bacterium
CGACGAACAGCCAGCGGGTTCCGGTGGTCTGGTTGCGGAGTTGTTCGATCTGTTTGGGATCGGGTTCGGGGGTTTGGTCGAGGTCGAGAAGGATCGGTGCCACAGCGGTGTGGGTGCAACCGGCTTCGTCCAACTCGGCGGCATTGAACCCCGAATCCGCCAAACCGACCCGGCAGGCTATGGCCAGGCGCCGTAGCTGGCGTCTGCCCAGTGCTAGCTCGGCCTCCACCGCCGGTTCCCACCGTCGGAAATACTCGGCCGGTGTGATGTTGTGGTAGTCGACGACGATCGGCTGGTGGGATGCGATCACGGCGTCGGCCACGGGACTGCCGATGGATGCGTGGTACATCAACACATCGGTGGGTGACGGGTTCAGCTCGCTCAGGTCGTGTCCCAGTCCTCGCGCCTCCGGGTTGACGGTGGCGGCATGAATGGCACCGCCAACACCGGCTTCGGCCAGGGTTCGCTGGATCTCGATGGCGTGCTCTCCGATGGCGTCGCGACGCGAGAAGGTGGCCAGTATCTGGTGGACGACCGCCATCAGCGACGGCTGACGAACACCGTGAGGTCGCCAGGTATCGGTCGGTCGGCCTCAACGGTGAGACATCGGGCCTTGATCAGCCGTCGCCACGCTTCGGCTGACAGCGGCGGCCGCTCGGCCAGTTGGAAGCGGGCCGCGTCGACGGGTTCGGTATCGGCGAGAATCACGATCGGGCCGCCTTCGGCCACGGCCCGTCGGCCCAGGTCGAGGACCTCGGCGATCTCCGCGACCTTCATCAGGTCGATGGCTTGTCCGAGAACCAGCCCCGAGAGTGATCCGGCCGGTATCTCGGCGAGATGTTCGAGTGGGTCGTCGTTTCGGACGTCGAGGCCGCCGCGGAGGGCCACCGACACGGATTCGGAATCGGGATCGATTCCGTAGGCGTCGACCTTCGATGACACCAGCGCGGAGACGATTTCTCCCCGGCCGCACCACGCGTTGAGTACTCGACGTCCCGCGGATACCGATGGTGGTGTTCGGGTGTGTGCAGCCTCGCTGGCCGCGAGAATCACCGTCTCCGACAGCGGGGGAGACGCGTCGACGCCCACATCGGCCATCGACGCCGGCGAGTCGAGCGATCGCAGCCGCCGCTCGTGGTCCTCCAGCGCTCCGACGGTGAGCCCCAGGGCGATGTTGATCTGATCGACCACGTACCGGAGATACCAGGCCTGAAGTTTCCGCAGTCCCTTCTTCACCGGCACAAGCGCGGCTTGGTTGGAACCCACCGGAACATCGACATTGACATGGGCCACGGAGCCGAGGCGAGCGATGACGGCCGCGCCGTCGTCGCCGGTTGCGCCGGCTGGGGCAAGGTCGTCGAATGCGGCGATCACGTCGGCCTCGTCGATGGCCGCCGCTGTCGATGCGATTCTCTGCCTATCGGCCTCGGCGGTGAGTTCGGCAACGACCGCGGCCTGGTCGGTTGGGGTCTCGTTCACGACATGTGACCCTACCCGCACGCACCCGTCGGTGAGCCGCTGGCCGAAGTGGGCGCAGCGGTAAGGTCAACGCCAATGGCCGATTCGTGTGAACCAATGAGTGGTGGAGACACCCTCTCCTGGACCCATCCGATGAAGCTCCTGGCCGAAGTTGCCTGGATGGGCCTACTGGTGGTGGCCGTTCTGGTCACCATCGGGCTGCCGCTCGCCGTCGTCGGCGCGTTCCGCCTTGCTCTGGTGGCTCCCTCCACGCTGGCCACCGCTGTGCTGCTGCGACGGGTCATGTCGCCGCCCGGTGCGTGGCTTGTCCATCGCGGGGGTACGCCGACCTCCAGGCGCGCGGTGTGGGTCCTGGTGGGAGTCGTCGTCGTCACGGGTGTGGGGAACCTGCGCTGGGCCGGACAGCACCACGCAACCAATCGCGACCCGGGCGTCTACCTCGAATCCGGGCTTTGGCTGGGTGAGCACGGCACGCTCCTCGTCGATGGTCGCACCGGGCCGTTCCTTCAGGACGAATCCCTTCGGGGTGGGGGATCGGGCTTCAGCGAGGCTGCCGACGGCACCGGGAGGCTGACCTCGCAGTTCCCCCACGCGACCGCGGTGTTGATTGCAACCGCAGATCAGATTGGCGGGATCTCGTTGGCAACTCGTGTGGGGGCGTTCCTCACGGCGCTGGCAGCACTGCTCATGTGGTTGGTGGCCCGTCGTTTCGTGGGTGACTGGTGGTCGACTCTCGCGGCGTCAATTTTCTCGGTGAACATCGTCACCATCCATTTTGCGCGCGACACGTTCAGCGAGCCACTGGCGGCGGTGCTGGTTCTCGGGCTTCTGGCGGTGATTCTCTCCTCCGAGAAGTCTGCTCATTGGGTGTTCGCAGGGCTGCTGGTGGGCCTTACTGTGGCGGCGCGAATCGACTCGATTCTGGTCGTGCTCGGGGTGGCGATGGTCGTCGTGATGGTGTCGGGATCAGCGCCTCGGCGGGCGTTCGGTTTGGTGGCCGGAGCGTCGTTCGGGATTGCGTTGGCGCTGGTTGATCTGGTCAACCGCAGCCCCGACTATCTGAGTGACAAATGGCCGGTGTTCAGTCAGGCGCTGATGGTCAGCGTGGCGATTGCGGTGGTAGCCGCCATCCGGCCGCTTGCGAAACGATTCGTGAAGGCCCCCGAACTACCTCCTCGTGTCAGAGGCTTGGCGGACCGGGCCGGCAGTGCCGGGCCGGCGGCGGTCATCGGGATGGTGGTCAGCCTCGTTCTGCTCGGCCTCCTGGTGTTTCGCCCGAGCCTCCAGGAGCTTCACGGAGGGTTGAATGCCCACATCCAAGGACTTCAACAGCGCGATGGGCTGACTCTCGATGGCACACGAACCTACGGTGAGTCAAGCCTCCGCTGGCTCACGTGGTACTTCGGCTGGCCACTTGTGGTCCTGGGGTCGGTTGGAGCCGGTCTGCTCACCCGCACCGTCATCGCCCGCCGAACCGAGCTGAGCCTGATGCTCGTCCTGGTCACCGCGCCGGTCACTCTCCTGTATCTGCAGGACCCACGGATAAGCGGTGACCAGATATGGGCGCTGCGCAGATTCCTTCCGGTGGCCATCCCTCTGCTGACCATTCTGGCGGTGCTCGCGGCATCCGAAATCACCTCGATGATCTCCGAGCGCGCTGCCAAACCGGCGGCAACCGTGCTTGCAGCTTCGCTGATCGTTCCGTCGCTGATCGTCACAATCCCACTCGTCGACGACCAGACGCTGTGGTGGTCCACATCCAGTATCCGGAACCTGTGTGATCACCTTCCCGAGGACTCGGCGGTGCTGGTCTCGTCAGCCGTAGATTTCGGGGATCAACTGATCCGCCCCCTGGCACGGGAGTGTCGGGTGCCGACCGCCAAAGGGGATCTCGCGAGCGTCGACATCGACAGACTCACCGGGGAATGGGCGGCGGTCGGCCGGCGAATGGTGGTGCTCACCAGTGTCTACGACGCACCGACGGATCTGGCCGGGATGGAGACCGTCGGGCTCCTGCAGCGCCATCTCGAGCAGGTGGTCGACCGCCGTCCGGACTCCTTTGAGGAGGGGGTTCTCGGGGTGACCATCTCCGAATCGGTTGCGGCCGTGGTCGGCAGATAGCGTGGTGGTCCTGTGACTTCCCAGACCCCGTCAGTCCCCGTCGACAACAGCGTCGTCGATGTGTCCGTGATACTTCCGGTGTACAACGAGTCCGGCCATGTCGAGGCTGAGGTCGAGCGGATCCTTGCTGCATTCACACGCGGGGGGCTTCGGGGCGAGATCATCGTGGTCGACGACGGTTCCACCGATGGGAGTTCCGACCTGATCGACCGCATCCCGGGTATCAGGGTGATTCATCTTCCGATCAATCGGGGCACCGGGGTGGCCCGTCGGGTGGGCTCGGAAGCAGCCCGCGGCGAGGTTGTTGTCTGGACCGATGCCGACCTCACCTACCCGAATGATCTGATCCCCGAACTCGTCGCCGCACTGGATGGCAAGGATCAGGTGGTCGGGGCAAGAGATCACGAGCGCGGCACTTTGCGAGTGTTGCGTACACCGGCGAAATGGCTCATTCGTCGCTTGGCGCAGTTCTTGGTCCGCACCCCGATTCCTGATCTCAATTCGGGTTTTCGGGCTTTCCGGCGAGACGTCGGCGCGCAGTTTCTCAATCAATTGCCCACCGGATTCAGTTGCGTCACCACGATGACCATGAGCTTTCTGGCCAACGGCTACACGGTTGGATACATGCCTATCGAATACGGAAAGAGAGCCGGGCGATCCAAGTTCCACTGGTGGAGCGATACGCGTCGCTATCTGCTGCAGGTGGTCAGGATGATGATCTCCTACGAGCCTCTGCGAGTCTTCCTTCCGCCGGGACTGGTCCTGCTCGCAGCCGCGGTCGGCAAGGGGATCTTCGACGTTTTCGACAAGGATTTCCGCATCGGGACCAACACCATCGTGTTGTTGTTGATGGCCACCCAGATCATCGTTCTTGGGCTGGTCGCCGATCTCATCGTTAGGGTCAATCGCAGAGTCGTGATGGTGCCGAGTGCGGTGAGCCGCGCCTCGGATCAGCCCTCGGCGAGCGAAGCCAACTGAAGCGGCAACACCAGCGGTTCGGTCAGGTAGACCCCCAGGCTTCGGGCGTCGCCGGGCGAGTTCTGAACCGGAGCGGTACTGATCATGTCGAGGGACAGCCCCCCGGGCGGGATTCGCAGCGTGAGATCCATCGGGGTTTGCGCGGCCGTGACCTCGATGGTGGCAATCTCGTTGTCGGTACCCGACTCGACCACCCTGAGGGATCCCGGTGACACCATGTCGAGTTCGGACCGGAACGACACGTTTACGGGGGAGTCGGTCGGGTTGTCGATGCGGATGGTGGCGCGGGGACGCAGCCATCGGGCGGGGACGTCGCGGGACCTTTCCGGCGCCCACTGACCCGAGACGTAGCGGACCTGCATTTCGGCGGCCAGATGGGCATCGGCCTTGAAATCGGTGACGGGGTCCACCAATCCGCCGCCGTTGACCGTGCGCATGTCGTAGACAACGTGACGGCCATCGGCGGACACCCACCGCGGTGGGCCGAGTTCGCTGGTCAGCAAGGCTTCGATTCGTTTGCCCTGGTCTGTGTATCCGAAGCGGTCGACGGTGACGGCATCGAAACCTCCGGCACGCAGGAGGCCGACTACCAGGTCGGGGTCATCGCGGTCGAGAACGTTCTGCCACTCGGCGTCGCGTCCCTTCATCCCCCCGGAGCTGAACCTGAGGTTGTCGGTGGCCAGATAGGGGAGAAGATGCTCGTAGAACTTCTGGTTGACAATCTGGGGATTTTCGGGAAACGGAACCACGGGGAACTGGAACACGTCGGCCGACGCTCCGAGCGACTGTTCTATGGGCTTCCAGAACGCGATCTGCTGGTTGAGAACCGCCGCCCCTTGGCTGTAGTCGGGGATCATGTGGGTGGTGGTCTGATCGAATGCCCCGAGCGGAAGCAAGATGGCGGACAGCAGAAGTGAAGCGACCCACGGGCGCGAGAACACGGTCGGTCGGCGGGCCGAAATCCATTCGGAAAGTCGTGTGAGAGCCAGACCAAGTGACAAGAGGGCGAGGAATGCCAGAAAGATCGAGATTCGATTCCAAGCCCGCAGTTCGGGCAGACCCGCGCCCCTCACAAACCACGACAAGCCCGCGATCGACGAGGTGATCATCAAGAACATCGACAATGCACCTATTCGTGCCACGGCGTTCGGGGGCCGGTCGTTCTTGGCGATGGTGGCCCCCAGAGCGGCGACGAGGGCCAACGCGAGTCCGACGGCGGCCACCAACCCGAGATGATCCGAGCCCTCCGACGGTATCGGGGTGTTGCCGAAAGTCTTGAAGGCCTCTCGGACCCGGTCGACCCGGTGGCCGGGCACCGGAGCGAACAGATCGACGATACGCAAGCCGAATGTGTCCGCCTCGAATGGCTGTCGACCGACGGCGGCTGGATTCGGCCTGTCGGCGATCTTGGTGATGAGCGACGGAGCAAGGTTGGTGAACAACGCGCCCGTGATGACTGCAGCCACCGCCAGCGCCGAGAGAAGGTGCTTGCCACTCGAGTGGCGAAGCGCGGCGAGTGCTCCGGCGACGATGATGAGCATGGCCGACCAGAGGGCGTAGTAGGGACCCGTGGAACCGAGAGCAACCGCCGCGACCACGATCAGCCAGGTGCGGCGATCACGAAGCATCGACCTCATCCCCGATCGGGAGAGATCAAGGTATGGGCGCTCGTCGAGATGGCGCAGCGCGATGTGGCACCCGACCGGGACCATCCAGTAAGCCGCGAGGAACAGATGGAACTCCCCGCGCTGGAAATGGTAGGGGGCGGTCGCGTAGAGCGCCGCCAGCGCGATCGCCAGCGGTGATGGCACCTTCCAGCGTCGTAGGATCAGCACGGCCACGGCCGCGGCCAGACCGAATGTGGCCAGGTAGAAGATGTTGTAGACGGCGGCCCAGTCGCCGTTGAACCATCCGATCACCCTGATGATGGCCCAATTCAGATTGTTGGCACCGAGCGGGAAGTCGGCCATGTTCTGGCCGAAGGGTGAACCGAGCACCGGATTGGTCCAGTGGTTGGTGTCGGGCAGGAAGCCCTTGATGTGGGCGGCGTACCAGATCGAATCTCCGTTGAGGGTGAACGGCCGATGGAGGTGCATTCGCCAGATCTTCAACACCCAGCCGGTGATGATGTAGGTGATGATCACCGAGGTGGTGACATCTCGGACGGCCGGCGCCGATCGGCTGAACGTGGCCGAACGACGGATTGGAGTCATCAACCTTCGGTCTCCTCGCGGCTCGTGTATCCCGCGGTCCTTCTGATGGCCCATCGCGGGTCGCCGCGTACCTCTCTCACGAGGTATTGGACGTATTGGCCGAGGATCCCCAGACCGAGCAGGGACGACCCCCCGAAGAAGAGCGTGGCCAGGAACGCCGACAACCATCCCGCGGGGGAGTCAGCTCCCAGTGCCCAACGCGAAAGGAAGTAGAGCGTGGCTGTGAGGCTCCCTAGTGCGGTGATGAAACCGAAGACGGTGAGCGCATGTAGTGGCGCCACCGAGCCCTGGGCAAAATTGGCGAGCACTCGCTTGGCGCCCGAGATGAACGTGAAGTTCGATGACCCGATCTGCCGCTCGTCGTGGCGAACCTCGACGTTGTGGACGTTGCCCGCCGAGCGGGTGAGCAACGGCCCGACAACCGGAGCCCGGGTCTCGTTTGCCACGAGGGCGTCGACGGCTCTCCTGCGGATCGCACGAAACGCGGTGTGATGGAAGTCGGTAGGGGTGCCCCAGGCCAGTTTGTCGGCACCGGCGTGGATTCTGCTGCCGATGTTGCGCCACCCGCCCTCATCGCGCCGCCATGATCCGACCACCGCGTCCCAGTCAGGATTTTCGTCCAACGCGTCCAGCAGTCGTGGTATCTCCTCCGGCGGGTGTTGCAGGTCGTCGTCCATGGTGACAACCACCCGGCCGGTGGAATGGTCGAGTCCGCACATCGTGGCCATCGGTTGGCCACGGTTGTGGAGCAGGTCGACAGCCCTCAGTTGCGGATGGCGCGAGGCCAGATCCATCAGCTCGGGCCATGTGTTGTCGGGGGAGCCATCGTTGACGATGACAATCTCGAATGTCCCACGTTCTGCGAGAACCGCGGAGATCCGTTCCACGAGTGGACGCAACGACTCTTCGCCTCTGTATGTGGGAACGACGACCGAAACGTCGACCTCGGACACTGCTGTACCTCCGGGCCCTTGGGCCTCCCAACGACTGGTGGATACTAACCGACTGCAGCCTCGACCCCGCGTGGGGTTCCGTGCATTGCGGAAAGAAGAAACAGGACCGCGATCTCCGTCCCGGCAACGCCGGCAAGGATCGCGGTGGTGTCGGTTCGGCCGCTCATCACGACCGCCGTCGACGCCGCGACCACGCCTGCTGCCCAACGCGTGGCCACCACGCCGGCGCGGCCATCGGAGATCCCTGCGACGGTGAGTCCGAGGTTGGCGACGGCCATGACCGCAGCGGCACCGGCCAAGGCCCGAGCCGAGGTGGACAGCACCCCGGAGCCGTCGAACAGCAGACCAGCCAGCGGATCACCGATCGCGGCCGACAGCAACGCAGCGAGGGCCCCGCCTCCCAGCGCCACGGCCAGCAGGGCCACCCGAATCCTGGTGAACATGGATCGGTCGTCGTCGACCGACGCTTGGGTCCACCGCTCGGCGGCCCGGGGCACCAATCCGAGGGCGATCTGATAGGGAACCCGTAGGGCCGCCAGATACGCGAACAGGATGGAGACCTCCTTCGGATCGGCGCCGAGACCGGCGGCGATCAGGGGTGGAAGCACGAGGGTCGAGTGGGCCAACAAGCCGGCCAGACCGGCCCCACCGACCATCGATCCGGCCGACTCCCGAATCGAACCGTGTCGCGCCGGAATCGGGGTGCGGGGAATGAACAATGCCGCCGCGAACCCGATGAGAATGGCGGCTCCGTACCATCCTGCTGAGGCCCCGACGATCGCGAACAACAGTGCCAATGCGGCGCGTATGCCGTTCTCGGAGGCGACCAGGGTCGCCAATCCCAGGTAGCGACTTCGAGCTGCCCATCTACCTCGGGTCACCCCAATCAGAGCGGCCCCGACCGGCATGGCCGCGGCCGCTGCCGGCCAGCCGAGCGAGGACGAACCGAACAGGCGATCCGAACTCATCGCGCTGGCAAGGAACACCACCATGGCCAGGGCCAAGGGGGCAGCAGCGACCACGGGAGACGTACCGGAGTCTTCCTGCCATGCCCGTCGGATGGTGAGCTGCTGGTAGGAGAACGTCATCACCGCAGCTGCCAGGGCCCATATCGTCCAGAGTTGCGAGACGGGAGCGAACGCGTCGAGCCCCAGGGTTCGCGTGGCCACGACGATGAAGATGAATCCGCCGAGTCCGGTTGCCACCGCCCCGGCTGCGAGAACAAGTTCAGGGCTGCGGGTCGGGCCCGGGGCGCTCAGAGGGTTGCCTCCGCTGCGTGCACAAAAGCCTCGATGACACGCTGTGCATCTGACTCGCCCAGATCATTGAAGAAGGGCAGCCGTATCAGCCGGCCACTGATCTCGTCGGTGACGGGGCATTCGGTGGGCATGTCGGTGAACTGTGAGCCTGCCGCAGAGTGGAGCGGCACGTAATGGAAGGTGGCCCTCACCCCGCCTTCGGAGAGCTTCGCGAGGACCGCGTCGCGTCGTGCCTTGTCGGAAAGCAGCACGTAGAACATGTGGTAGGCCTGCCCGCGGTCGGCAGAGATCACCGGCAATGTGAAATCGAGCTCGTCGGCCAGAGGGGTCAGGGCTTTTTGGTATCGGTCGAACACGGCGCGGCGCTTCGAAAGAATGGACTCCCGGTTTCTGAGCTGACCATAGAGGTAGGCAGCCAGCAGGTCCGACAATCCGAATGATGAGCCCTTGTCGACCCAACTGTATTTGTCGACCTGGCCAAGCAGGAACTCTCGCCGATTGGTGCCCTTGTCGTAGAGGATGTGGGCCCGGGTCACATCCTCGGGACGGTTGATCACCAGTGCCCCGCCTTCTCCACACACGAAGTTCTTGGTCTCGTGGAAGCTCAGCGTGGAGAAGCGGCCGAACGAACCGAGCGGCTTGTCCTCATAGGTGCCGAACAGGCCGTGGGCGTTGTCCTCGATGATGTCTATGTCGGGCCGGTCGGACAGAACACTCGACAACCCGTGCATGTCGGCCGCGATGCCCGCGTAGTGGACCGGGACCACTGCCCGTGTTCGATCATCGATGAGCGACTCCACAGATGCCGGATCGATGCCGAGCTGCGTTCTCTCTATGTCCGCGAACCTGAGTGTGGCTCCTTCGCGCTGGAAGGCCAGCGCGGTGGTGACAAATGTGAACGAGGGCACGATCACGTTGTCGCCCGGCTTGAGATCCAGAAGCATGGCCGACATCTCGAGCGCCGCCGTGCACGAGGTCGTGAGGAGGACCTCGGCTGCGTCGGTGGCGTCGATGAGGATCTGTGATGCCAGTTTGCTGTAGGGGCCCTTGGCGGAACTGACACCGGACTTGATGGCATCCGCCAACAGGTCGAGTTCGTCATTTTCCAAACCTGGGCGGTTGAAAGGAATGACCTCGGCAGTGTTTGTTGGGGCCATGCGAACTCCGCTGGGGATCGGGACTGAGGAATCCTACTCCCGGAACCCGATGTCGGGATGGGTCGGAGCTCCCAAGATCGTAGGATTCGCGGACGGCCCGAGGAGTCGAGACATTGCGTGACATCACAACCGGACTGGCGATCGTGGGGAGCGGAGCGGCCGGTCTGATGGCTGCGTGCGTGGCCGGGGGTATCGCATCCGATGTCGTGCTGTTGACCGATGGTGGTCTCGGAAGGTCGAATTCGGTCATGGCCCAGGGTGGGCTCCACGTCCCCATCGATACCCCGGACGGCCGCAGGCGAATGCTGCTCGACATGATCGCCGCCGGCGGCCCGACGTTGGATCAGAGCCTGGCTCGTCGCTTCATCGATGAGATCGTGCCCACGGTCGATCTGCTGCGTTCCTGGGGGCTGGTCCTCGACGTCGACGACGATGGAGAGATCGTGCGCCGGCTGGCCGGGGCGATGAGTGAGCCCCGAATAGTGGGTACGGGCGACCGGATCGGTCCGTCGGTGATTCGGGTGCTTCGAAGCCGGCTTCGTCAAACCGGCGTCTCGGTGACGACGGGCGCCACGGTCTGCGGTTTGAACCCTGTCGACGACGGCCTGTCGATCGAGCTGACGGACGGCGGGAGAATCACCGCTCGTACGGCGATCATCGCCACCGGAGGTGGCACCCGCCACCATGCCGAGCTCGTCGGTGAGCCGTGCACCAACCCGGCGAATCGAAACTTCGAGATGTCCGCGATCCTGTCCGGGCTCGGTATCCCCACGGTTGACGAGGGGGTGTACCAGTGGCAGCCGTTCGGCCTTCTCGAAGCGGCGTCAGGGGCGTCGCGGCCGTGTGTGCCGGAGAGCGTCGTGGGCCATGGTGTCAGGATCCTGGATCGTGATGGAATGGATGTGGTGGCCGCGAATGCCGGTCGGGCGGAGGTCACGGCGGCGATCCAGAAGGCCGTCGACGATGGGCGCGGTATCCGTTCCTCCAAGGGAGAGTGGGGGGTCTGGCTGACGCTGACGGACATGCCTGAGCGGGTCCTCTCAAACGACTTCGAACACCTGGCCGGCATCCTGCGTCGCCACGGTCTGAGCGGACGTGATGTTCTCGTGGCGCCCTATCTCCATTATCAGCTCGGCGGATTCCGGATGTTCGAGGACTGCTCGTGCGTCGTGCCGGGGCTTTATCTTGCCGGCGAGGTGGCCGGCGGGGTGCACGGACACGGCAGGTTGATGGGCAATGGTCTCACCGACTCCCTGGTGCACGGCCGAAGAGCCGCACTTTCGGCCATCGATCGGCTCGACAGGCCGGTCTCAGGTGCCGGCCAATAGCTCCGGTTCGGGCCAGTAGACGAGGTTGTCTCCGTCGGCGTTGGTGACCATGAGCCGCCCGTAGGCATCGATCGAATCCCGGATGAGGGTGGGGCGGTCGTCGGCCAGGGCCAGGAACCAGCCGATTCGGCCCTGGGCGTCGACGACTTCGGATTGCTTGAATCCGGGCCGGCGATACCAGCCTCCGTCGGCAACGGCCGTGGAATCGATGAGGTCGTCGAATGAGCTGAGCGTGGTGAATTCGCCGGCGTGGGCCACCACGAAGTTGATGAGCCCGTGGCACTTGGGGGTCGACCGACGAACGTCGAATCCGGATCCTCGGGGAGGCAGTCCACAGGCAAGATCGATGGAGAGATCGGTGAGGTCGACCCCCGCGACCTCACGGTAGAGCGCGGTCTCGTGACCACCGCCGATACGGGCCGCCGCCTCGACGACCTTGGGGCCGTCCTCGGAGATGATCATTTGGACGTACAAGGGTCCGTCGGTCATCTCATAGGCCCGCGCCACGCGCCCCAGCACATCGGCGACCTCGTCGATGTGATCGGATGCATGAATCCCGGGAAACACGTGGCGTAGGGCGATGCCCAGATTCGGATGGGGGTTGTAGGTGACGCGGTCGGTGACTCCCAACAAGTCGATGTTGCCATCATGAACCCACGCGGTGGCGGTGGCCTCGGGCCCGACCAGGAACTCCTCGACCAGCGCGGTGCGTCGACGAGACTCGGAACGGGCATCGGCGACCGCGGCAGGCAGGTCGGGAAAGGAATCGACTCGACATGTTCCCCGCTGTCCCTGGGCGTCGGCTGGTTTCACCACCCATGGCCCGGTGCCGAGCTCGGACCGGTCGGGCAAATGGTCGGAGTCGACGACGCAGAATGCCGACATGGGCACGTCGGCGGCCGACAGCGCAGCCCGCATTCGTGTCTTGTCCGTGGCCGCCCTGGCATTGTCAGGAGAGACATGGCACGGCAGGTCACGCGCCGCCGCGACATCGGCGACCGGGGTCAGCGCCTGATCGGTCCCCACGGTCAACACCGCGTCGATGTCGTGCTCGTGGGCGAGCTCGATGTTGACGGTGCTGTCGAGGGCGTCGGTCAGCAGCGGCAGAGACGCGAACTCGCGTCCCGGTGAGTCGGGAAGGTAATCGGAGGTGACGACGAATGCCCCACGCTCGCGGGCCCGTTGGATCAGCGGAACCTGGTGTCGGCCGGCGCCCAGGACCAGAACCCGCCGATCGTTGAGATCAGTTTCGGTCATCGCCACCGTGGAACTTCATGAGAGTGTCGGACCGCAGGCCCAAGCGGAGCGTCTCCAGAGCGGTGGCCTCGGTGAAACCTATGTTCCCGAGGTTCACTTCCGGACCCAGCAGATCGATCATGTAGGTCTGTTGGGTCTTGGTGGGGGCCTCGAACACCAGGGACTCGGCGGGTATGCCGGCGTCGAGTATCTCCTCGATCAGCCCCATGCGGATTTCCCCACTCGGCCGGTAGAGACCGGCGGTGCCACTCTCACGCCCCTCGAGGATCACATACGACGCCCCGGCGTCGAGTTCCGACTTGATGGCTGCCACCCACTTCGCGGGGGCGATGATGGCGCTGCTGTCCTTGCTGCCCACTTCTGACACGACATTGAAGTCGTCTTTCAGCCTGGAGATGACCGCGTGCTTGACGGCCGCGTCGAGTTCGATGGTTCCGTCGGACACCTCAACCCAGTCGATACCGAGCCGGCCGAGCCACGACGCGTACTCCTCCAGCATTCCCTTCATCTGGAACAGTTCGAAAAGGGTTCCGCCGAAGCACACATCAATGCCGTGTTCCTTGTAGAGCGCTATCCGGCGGTCGAGCACCGGGTCGACCATCGCGGTTCCCCACCCGAGCTTCACGAGGTCGATGTAGTCGCCTGATGATTCGAGAATGTCGGACACCATGCCCAGTCCGACCCCCTTGTCGATGAGATTGGTACGGCCCGATGTGCGCGGCTTGGGCGAACGGTGGGGTAGTCCGATGTCAGGTTTGCTCATGGGGGTACCTCTGGTTGGATTCAGTGTCGAGCTGAGCGAGGATTCCTTCGACACGCGACTGGAATTCGGTGTCGAAGGCCGCCGCGGGATGAGATCTTCGCCGTTGGGACAATCGATCCCACGTGGAGTCGAGGTCGGCGAACATCGCATCCATCGACTCTGTGCCCGCACCGCCGTCGGTGATGCGCGACGAGACCAGATTCGCGGGATCGCGAATGGACGCGAGCTCTTCTTCGGAAACGGATCCGACGTCGAGCGAGAGCGCTGCGGCTGCAGCCGCCAGATCGGTGGTGCTGATCGGGCGCATGCCGTCGGCCATCGCCTGTCTCACCGCCATTCCCACCACGCGGTGAGCGTCGCGATTCGAGGTGCCGAAGGTGATGGTGAGGTGGTCGCAAAGATCGGTTGAGTACGAGTACCCCGATCGCGACGCCGCGTCGAGAGCCGGCGTGTTGATCGTCATTCGGGCCACCACGTCGGCGAGGAGTCTGGTCGACAATGTCAACCTGTCGAGCATGTGGGGGATGGTGTGGTAGACGACGGTGCGGTGGTCGGGCTGACCGCTGGCGGAGAGTTGGGTGGTGGCCACGGTGGTGGCTTCTCCCACCGTTCGGCGGGCTTCACCCCTCACGTGGGAAAGGGCATACGGGTTCTTCTTCTGGGGCATGATCACGCTCGTTCGGCAGTGCGCGTCATTGAGCTCGATGTATCCGAACTCGCTGGTGGCCCAAATCTGGAGTTCTTCGGCGATCCGGTCCGTGGATGTGGAAATCGCCATCGCTGCGAATGCCTGTACGAGGGCGGTGTCGGGCGCCCACATGGCATCGCGCGTATGGAGCCTCAGGCCGTCGAAACCGAGCAGGTCGGCCATCAGACGACGATCGATCGAAAAACGTGACCCGTTCACGCTCCCGGATCCAGCCGGACTCGAATTGATGGAGTCGAGGGCATCCAGGAGGCGCTCGCAATCACGTGAAACCGGGTAGGCGAAACCGAGAAGAAAGTGGCCGAGCGTGGTCGGGTGCGCATGCTGCAGATAGGTGAAGTCGGACATGAGCGTGTGTCGGTGCTCACGCGCGACCGTGGTCAGTGCAACGCCCAGCTGGGCCGCTGCATCGAAAAGATTGAACAGCCTGCGACGGCAAGCGATCAGCCAAGCCACGGTGGTGGCCTCGCGCCGGGCCCTCCCGGTGGCCAGATGGCCGGCGGAGTCGCCGATGAGATCCCGCAGTAGCGAGTCACGGTTGTTGTAGACGTCTCCCACGGACGGGTCCCAGGTGATCTCGCCCGACGACAGCTCACCGATTCGTCGGAGGGCCCGCACGAGATCGCGTGCGGTGTCGGGTCGAAGCACTGAACCTGCGGCCAGGGCGACAACATGGGCAACATCGACGAAGGTGAGTTCGGGATGGAGAATGTCGGCCGCTTCGAGTTCGGCACCGAAGGCCGCGAGGGCCATGTCGGCCGACGGAGCTGAAGTGAGACGGCTTCCGAGCCCGAGATACGCGGGTTCGTTCGGGTTGGACTCCGGGTCGTTCGGCGACATCGTGCCCGAGGATATGCCAGCGGGACCCGGTCACGGCCCATCGGAGCACGAGAGCGGTGGGGCGCTACGCTTGCCGCCGTTGGGGACCAAGACGATTCGCCGGGAAAACCATGACAGATGATGTGTTGGCGGCCATTCGGTCGGTGAGCGACAGAGCCCGGAACGAGATCACCTCGTCTCCGTCCGAGACGCCCATCGAAGTCGATTCCCGGGAGGCCTTGTTGCTGGCGGCCCTCGCGGCGCGCGTCGACCCGGGCGGTGTCGACCTCTCCGAGGCCAAGCTGCGAACGGTCCGCCGAGCCCTGTTGAAGCTCATCCGACCGGCAACAGAATCGCAATCGGCGTTCAATGCCGACGTCCACAGGGCGATGACCGAGGTCATGGACGCCATAAGAGCGGATCGGTCCAGGTTGAACGCGATCGGTGCCGGCCTCAGCTCTGTTGAGCTCTTCGACGACGTTGCCGACTCCCGGATCAGCCAGTTGGAAGAACTCGCGGGTCAGAACCCGACCCGTACCGAATTCGAGGCTCTCAACGGGATGGTCCACCATCTGGGGCAGCGAATCGACGATCTTGTCGACCGCGTGTCGCGCTTGGACGCACGGCTGGAACGGTCGCAGGCCGAGTTGGCCCGGCATCGCGCGGTCGTCGATCTGACGATGCGTGAGCTACGTGCGTCAGCGCCTGACGAGATGCCTGATGTCGGCGCGGTCACCCGTCCGCTCAATGAGAGCTACGACCGGTTCTACGAAGATTTCGAGGCCGCATTGAGAGGGTCGCGCGAGCAGCTTCTCGCCCAGCAACGTGATTACATCGAACTGGTGTCCGACGCACCCGGACCTGTTCTCGACATCGGCCCCGGCCGCGGGGAATGGCTCGAACTCCTGGGTGAGGTCGGCATCGAGGCCCGGGGAGTCGACATCAACTCCAAGTTCGTGGAGGGCTGCAGATCACGTGGTCTCGACGTGGTCCACGGCGACGCATTCGATCTTCTTCGAGAGATTCCCGAGTGCTCGCTTGGCGCGATCACCGCTTTCCAGGTGGTCGAACATCTGCCATTCGAGTCGCTTGTGGATCTGCTTGGATTGTGCCTGGTCGCGCTGCGCCCCGGCGGGGTTCTGATCCTGGAGACCCCAAACCCGTCAAATCTGAAGGTCGGCGCCATGACCTTCTGGAACGACCCCTCCCACGTGCATCCGCTTCCGCCGCATTTGCTCGAGTTCTTGGTGACGTGGCGAGGATTCGTCGATGTGACCACGCGCTTCCCGGGCTCAGATCCCGCCAGGGCACTCGAGATCAGTGGCGTCGAGTCGGAGGAACTCGACGATCTCAATTGGGCCTTGTTCGGTCCGCTCGACTACGCGATCGTGGCCCGCCGAGCCTGATGCGAATCGGCATCGTCAAACCCGACCATGGAATCGTCGGCGGGTTCGAGTTGGTGCTCGACAGGATCATCGAAGGTCTCGAATCGGACGGCCACCGGGTGCGGCTCATCCCCGTCGACGTGAGGGATCTGCGGTCCCCCGTGTTCGGGGCCGAGGTGTCCGATGTCGACTGGAACGCGGCCCCTGAGTTCTTTCGATACCTGTCGATCATCGAACGCTGTCATCGGGTCGACACCAGTGGGGTGGATCTGCTGATATCCACTCAGCCGGGGTCCTTCGCCGCCCGACACCCGAATCACATGGCGCTGCTGTACCACCACCAGCGCGTGTTCTACGACCTCGCCGAGGTATTCGTACGGGCCGGGTTCGCCCCTGCCGATGTGCACGCAGAGTGTGTGGCCGAGGTTCGTCGGATCGACTCCGAGCTTTTCGCTCGTGTCGACGGGTTCCTGGCATGTTCGGAGGAGTTCGAGCGGCGTCTCGGGGAATTCAACGGGATCGAGAGCCTGGGGGTGTTCCACGCCGGAATCGGATTCCGGTCGGAACACAGCAGGTCTTCGGAGCCGGATCCACCGGGCGACACGATCCTGTGTGTGTCGCGCCACGAATTCCCCAAACGCACCGAGTTGTTCGCCCAGGCCGCGGCAATTCACGGCCGAGCGTCGGTGATGATCGGAGCCGGCGGGCGCATGGCCTGGACCAGCCACTTGGCGAATCGATGGTTGGCCGGAGATGCGGTGGCCGCCGACACCCCCGACGACCAGACATGGTTGTGCCGGGTTCCGGATGAGTTGCAGATCACCGGCAAGCCCTCCGAGGTGGCCAATCTGCGTCTGACCGGTCGCGTGTCGACCGAGGAACTCGATGAGGCCTACCGGGAGGCCCGCTGTGTGGTGGCTCCGGCGTTCCGAGAGGACTACGGGCTCACGGTGATCGAGGCCATGTCACACGGGCGGCCGGTGATTGTGTGCGCCGATGGCGGAGGACTCGTGGATTTCGTACAGCACGAAGTGAACGGGATGATCGTCGAGCCGACAGCGGCGGCCGTGGCCGAGGCCGTCGAGGATCTGTCAACGAACCTCGAGAAGGCATCCGAGATGGGAATGGCGGCCTTGGCGCGTTCACGTGAATACAGCTGGGAACGAGGATGGTCCGAGCTGCGCGCCGCGGTCGGAAAGATGTCTCAATGAGTCGGACATCGGTCAGATGAAGGTCTGCATAGTTGCCCCCAGCCCGGTCCCGTTCGCTCCCGGGGGAGCGGAGCGTCTCTTCGCCGGACTGGCCGATGCCATCAATGATTGTGACGGATGCGTCGCCGAGGTGTTGAAGATTCCGTCACCGGAACGGGATTTCGCCGACATCGTCAGCTCGTACAGGTCGTTCAGCCGGCTCAATCTCGATCATTTCGACCTGGTCGTCAGCACCAAGTATCCGTCATGGATGGTGAGCCATCCCAACCATGTCGTCTACATGCTCCACCCGTTGAGAGGCGTCTACGATGCCTACCACCTGTTCCAGATGCCGACGGAGCCTCCGGAGCCCCTACCGGAATGTGTGCGTGTGCTGCGCCGACTTCTCTCATCGCCCCACAGACGGACCATGTTGGAGACGGTGCTCGATCAAGCCGACAGATGTGTCGAGGAGCTGGGTGTTGACCATCCCGATTTGGGCCTGCCGTCGCCTCTTTTGCGGCTGCTCGTCCACTGGCTCGACCGTGTCGGGCTGGATCGGCGCGCGGTCAGGCGGCACTATGCGATTTCTCGCACTGTGATCGGCCGCGCCGGGTACTTCCCCGCGGGCACATGTCCGCGGGCGGTCATTCCGCCGTCCTCGATGCCGATCTCGAAGCGCAGCGCCCGTATCGAGCGGCCGTTCCTGTTCACGGCGAGCCGACTCGACAGCCCGAAGCGGATCGACATGATGGTCGATGCCATGCGTCTGGTGCGCTCCGATGTTGATCTCCTGATCGCGGGTGCCGGCCCTGAGGAGGAGGCTCTGAAGTCGCGTGCGGCCGCTGATTCGAGGATCAGATTCATGGGTCGTCTTCCCGAGGCCGAACTCTCGCAGCGCTACGCGGATGCCACCGCGGTGTTGTTCACTCCTCTCGATGAGGATCTCGGCTTGATCACCCTCGAGGCTCACATGTCGGCGGTGCCGGTGATCACGTTCACCGATTCGGGCGGTCCCACCGAGCTGGTCGAGGACGGTGTGTCGGGAATCATCTCATCACCGAGCATCGTCGAGTTGGCCCGGGCCATGGACGAGCTGGCCGGTAACCCGGAAGTGGCTGCCCGAATGGGATGTGCAGGCAGGGAGTCCGCCTCCCGTATCACTTGGGAAGCCGTCGTCGACGCCCTGCTCGGTTTCGACGAACCGGTCGATCCGGCTGTGCCGGCCAGGCGCCGGATCGTTGTCCTGTCCACCTACCCGATCGAGCCGGCCCAGGGCGGCGGGCAGCTGCGATGCCGACATCTCCTCGAACCCCTCGGTGCCGACCGGGATGTCGTATTCGTGTGCCTGGCGTTCCCGGGGGAGAAGGCCAGCAGCAGGGTGGTGGCGCCCGGTGTCAGACAGGTTGTGGTACCCCGCTCCGACGACCACGTGGCCGCGGAGGCCGAGATCGAAGCCAAGGCGGGCATACCGGTGACCGACATGGCCGCCGCAATGCTGATCGAGAAGACACCGGCCTACCTGGAGGAACTCGAGGTGGCACTCGACGGTGCCGACCTGGCGATTCTGGCGCAGCCCTATCTCCTGCCGGCGTTGCGAATTGTCGATCCACTGATGCCCTTCCTCTACGACTCCCAGAACGACGAAGTGGCGATGAAACGCGAACTTCTGCCCCACACGTCCGCGGGTCTCGACCTGGTGGATGTGGTCCATGCCGTGGAATCGGCGGCCGTGGCCCACGGCACCGTCACCGTGTGTTCCCCCACCGAACTCGATGTCTATGCGGGGCGCTCGACAGTGGCCCCGACGTTGATTCCGAACGGTGCCGATGTCGATGGATCCACCTTCACGGGCCCGGAGGAACGCAGATCCCGGCTCGACGGGTGGCGTCACCACTGGCTGCGGTCCGGCGGTGGAAGCTTCGTCCACCTGGCAATTTTCGTGGGCAGCTGGCATCCCCCCAATCTGGATGCCGTCGAGTGGATTCTCGATGCAGCCGGAGGATCACCCGACACACTGTTCCTGATAGCCGGTAGCCAATGCGACTACTTCCGCGACCGTGATCTGCCCGACAATGTCGTCATGCGGGGCCGTGTCACCAAATCCGAATTGTCGTTGTTGCTGGCCACGGCCGACGTCGCGCTCAACCCCATGCGCAAGGGAGCCGGTACCAACCTCAAGATTCTCGAGTACTTCGCCGCCGGTGTGCCGGTGGTTGCCACCGATGTCGGTGCCCGTGGCATCGGGGCCGAGCCCGGCCGGCACTACTTCTCGATTTCCGACGGATCAGACCTGGCCGATGCGATTTCCGCGGCCACCGACATCAGTGGTGCTTCCGCCGTGGTGGCCGCAGCGAGGTCCCTGGTCGAGGAGCATTACGACTGGCGACTGCTCGGCCGACGATTCGCCGACGTGGTCGAGTCGTGCATCGCGAGATCGACCAAACCCGAGGATTGTTCGGCGTAGTGGGTCAAGGAGCGCGGCGCTCCGACCGATCGGGAGATTGATGCAGATTCTCATCCGCCGTGTTTCGATGTCGTTGTCGATTGCGATGTTTGCTGCGGTCGCAGCGTTCGCGTCGCCGGCGCTCGGCGGGGGTGGGGCGGGCGCTGCCGGCCCAGCCGCCCCGGCGAGATGGTCGAACGCGCTCCCGGCATGGAACAGAAGTTCGTCGCCGGCGATTGCCGATCTGAACGGGGACGGTTCCAACGAGGTTGTCGTGGGCGCCCACGATGGCTATCTGAGGGCCTACCGGGGCGACGGAAGCCTGCTCTGGAAGGCCGCGGCCGTGCCCGGCATCGGGGCCGGATGCAACGCACAGTCCACGCCGACAGCCATCGGGTCGAGCCCGGCCGTGGTCGATCTCGACGGCGACGGGCGGGTTGAGGTGATAGTGGGACTGGGAACCACATGGGTTCGTAACCAGAATGGCGGCGTGATCGTGCTGGACGGTGCCACCGGGGCCGTCAAGTGGCGGTGGACCGGAGACCGCGACTTCGGAAACACCTGGGACAACCTGCCGACCAACGACGGATGGTGCGAGGCCGTTTTCAGTGCTCCGGCCATCGGAGACGTTGATGGCGACGGACACCCCGACATCGTGTTCGGTGGCTGGGACCAGCGGATCTGGGCGCTCGACCGGTTCGGAAACGCCCTCAGCGGGTTCCCGTTCGCGGCCGACGACACCGTCTGGTCGACGGCGGCCCTGTTCGACTCCGACAACAACGGTGCGGTGGAGATCTACATCGGCGGCGACTCCACCCCCGGCGGATTCTTCGACAACCTCGGCGGGGTCTTTCGCAAGTTCGACGCCAGCAGCGGCCAGGTGGTGGTTGGATGGAGCAAGGCACCCAACGAGGTGATCCAATCGTCGCCGGCGATCGGCGACATCGACGGTGACGGCCGCCCCGAAGTCGTGGTCGGTGCCGGTGAATTCTGGTCGCTCACCTGTGCCAACGGCTACCCGTGCAAGCCCGGCGACGGCTCGGATCACGTGAAGGTGTTCGCATGGCATCTTGATGACGGATCTCCGTTACCGGGATTTCCGGTGTCCACGGGAGGCACCGTCATGGCCAGCCCTGCCCTCGGCGACGTTGATGGCGACGGGCTGCCCGAGGTTGTTGTCGGCAGCTACGACGGCTTTGTGTATGCATGGAACGGGGACGGATCCATTCAATGGAAGGTGTTCCCCGACTGGGCCCATCTGCCGGCAACCAGGATGATAGGTCAGCCGATCATCGCCGATCTCGACGGCGACGGGGGTCAGGATGTCGCGGTCGGCTCGGGCGACGGCATGGCGTTCATCGATGGTCGTACCGGTGCCAGCCTCGACAGTTTCCTCCGATGGGATTTCCGGGCAGGGTTTGCGTGGGCCTACGAGTCGGCTCCGGCGGTGGGCATCCTGAATGGCCGTAGGACAATCGTGTTGAGCGGATTCAACACCCCGAATAGAAACGGTTTCATCG
>JAJRXJ010000168.1 GCA_024276355.1 Actinomycetes bacterium
AACCACTCGGTTCTCTACGGCAGATGCCTGCATCGCGGTGCGCTCATGTGCGACGGACGGGTCGAAGGTGACAATCTCGTTTGTGGACTCCACGGATGGGACTACGTGTTCCACACCGGGGTATCGAGCTACGACAACAACGAGCGTCTCCACAAGTTCGCCTCGTGGATCGACGGCGACGAACTCATGGTCGATGCCGACGAGATCTCCACCTGGACCAAGGAGCACCCCCAGCCGTTCGACCCCGGCGCCTATCAAGGAAGATTTCAGGACCCCCATGGGGATCCCGCGGAGCCGCACGTGGGGCTCATCCGTCGGCTGGCCACCGAGGGCCTCGAATACCTCGGCCATCACGGGCCCGTCGCCTCCATGGGGGTGCCACGCGACGAGCTGCCGAGATGGGACGACATCCAGTTCGTCACCGCCCAGCTCGCCAGTCGGCCCCAACTCGACGAGGTGCCGGTGTCGACCGGGGTGGTCATCGGGCCGAACGCCGAGCGTCCGCTGCGTCTCGACATTCCCATCTTCGTATCCGACATGAGCTTCGGTGCTCTCTCGGAGGAAGCAAAGGTGGCGCTGGCCAAGGGGGCCGAACTCGCCGGCACCGGTATCTGCTCGGGCGAGGGAGGCATGCTCCCCGAGGAGAAGGCCGCCAACTCGCGCTACTTCTACGAGCTGGCCAGCGGCCGGTTCGGGTGGTCACTCGACAAGGTACGCGACGTGCAAGCCTTCCACTTCAAGCTCGGACAGGGGGCCAAGACCGGCACCGGAGGACATCTCCCGGGCATAAAGGTGAGGGGCAGGATCGCCGAGGTACGCGGCCTCGAACCGGGAACCGATGCGATCTCACCGTCGACATTTCCCGACCTGGTCACCGAGGCCGACTACCGACGGGTGGCGGCCGAGGTACGCAGGGAGTCGGGCGGAATCCCGATAGGGATGAAGCTGTCGGCCCAACACATCGAGGCCGACATCGACTCCGCACTCCGAATCGGCGTCGACTACATCATCCTCGACGGCCGCGGCGGAGGAACCGGGGCCGCCCCGGTGTTGTTCCGCGACCACATATCCGTGCCCACCATCCCGGCGCTGGCCCGGGCCCGCCACCATCTCGACGCGTGCGGCCGGGGCGATGTCACCCTCGTGATCACCGGAGGGCTGCGCACCCACACCGACTTCGCCAAGGCGCTGGCGCTCGGGGCCGACGCCGTGGCGGTGTCGAACTCGGCCATGCAGGCCATCGGATGCATCGGTATGAGAGCCTGCTCCACCAACAAGTGCCCGGTTGGCATAGCCACCCAGGACCCGGTGTTGCGGGCCCGGCTGCCGGTCGACGAGGCCGCGCTGCGACTCCACCGGTTCTTCGAAGCCACCGTCGAACTGATGGCGGTGATGGCCCGGGCCTGCGGCCACACCAGCCTGAATGAGTTCAATGTCAGCGACCTCACCACGTTCGATCTCGACATGGCCCACCTCACCGGAATCGCGTACGGAGGAATCAATCGATGAGCTCAAATGAAACCCCCTCAGGCAACGAGCCGGCATTGCCAGACGGCGAGTTCGAATGGCATCGACTCATCGGGCCCGACGAACTCCCCGACGGTCGGGTCACCACCGTCACCATCGGACACGATGTCCTGTGCGTCACACGGGGCGCCGACGGTTTCGGGTGTCTCGGCAATCGTTGCCCCCATCAGGGCGGCCCTCTGGGTGAAGGCTCAATCGAGAAGGGCTGGCTCAGATGCCCGTGGCACGGCTATGACTACTCGCCCAAGAACGGTCGCCCCCCGGGTGTGTTCGCCGATGCTCCCGCCGCGTACCGAACGGAGGAACGCCCCGACGGTGTGTGGGTCGCTCTACCGGTTGAGGTGCCCAGGCCGCGAAGCGTCTCCGACGTGATGGTCGAGACCATGGTCAACTGGGGGGTCACCCACGTGTTCGGCATGGTCGGCCACTCCAACCTGGGGTTCGCCGATGCCATGAGGGTGGCCGAGGAGCGGGGCGACCTCACCTACATCGGCATCCGCCACGAGGGTGCTGGAGCGTTCGCCGCCACCGCCTACGGAAAGCTCACCGGTGGCCTGGCTGGATGCTTCGGTATCGCCGGACCGGGTTCCACCAACCTGCTCACCGGCCTCTACGACGCCAAGACCGACCGGGCCCCGGTGCTCGCTCTCTCGGGTCAGGTGCCATCGAAGGTGAGGGGACGGGGAGCGTTCCAGGACACCGACCTGGCCGGAGCTTTCGCCGACGTGGCCCGATACTCCCAGACCGTGCAGGCCGGGTCGGATCACGCCGAGTTGATGAGCCTGGCATGCAAGACAGCGATCATCGAGCGCGACGTGGCCCATCTGGTGTTCCCCGACGAGGTCCAGGAGCTTCCGGCTCCGGAAGGAGCCATTGCCGGTGGCCCGCAGGGGAGGGTCGGGTCGCGTGAGATCGCCCCGCCGGCCGCCGCGCTGGCCGAGGCCGTCGAGCTGATCGCCGCATCGGCCCGCCCGCTGGTGATCGTCGGCAACGGAGCCCGCGCCGCCATGACCGAAATCACCGCGCTCGCCGAGAAGATCGGTGCGCCCGTGGCCACCACCTTCAAGGGCAAGGGCCTGATCAGCGATCATCACGAACTCGGATGCGGGGTGCTCGGCCGCTCGGGAACACCCATCGCCAGTTGGTTCATGAACGAATCCGACATGATCCTGGCCTTCGGTGTTTCGTTCTCCAATCACACCGGCATTGCCGACTACAAGCCGCTGGTGCAGGTCGATTTCGACCCGATGGCACTGGGTCGGTTTCACCCGGTGACCGTTCCGGTTCAAGCCGATGTGGGAGTTGGTGCCCGGTTGATCGCCGACGCTCTGCCCAGCGACCTGCGATGCGTCGATCACCGCACCGAGGTGGCCGAACGCTGGGGTATCTGGCGGGCCGAGAAGGCCAGCCGCATCAACGACGACCGGTCGGCCGGTATCGGGGCCGCGGCGCTGTTCGACGCTCTCAGCAGGCTGGTGCCCGACGATGCGATCATTCCG
>JAJRXJ010000169.1 GCA_024276355.1 Actinomycetes bacterium
AGTGCGAGATCATCTCGAGGGTGGCCCCGAACGCCGGCAGGATCATGCTGTCGACGCCCGGGTGGGAATAGAACCAGAAGATGTGTTCGTAGAGCAGTGGGCTGCCCCCCGCGCCGGCGTCGAAGAACACCATTCCGGCCGACCGGTCGAGGATGACCATCAGCATGGCCACGGCCACGAACTGGGTGAAGATCAGCACCATGATCGCCGTGATGAAGATCGACCAGACGAAGATCGGAAGCTTGAACCAGGTGAGCCCCGGTGCCCTCATGGTGACGATCGTGGCCACGAAGTTGACCGATCCGACGATTGACGAGACACCCACGGTGAAGAAGGCCAGATTGAAGAACAGGCCACCGAGGTCGGACTGCACCGAGAGGGGGGCGTAGCCGGTCCAGCCCGTGTCGTAGCCGCCGGTGAACAGTGAGATGGTGAGAGCGATGACGACCGGCGGCAGCAGCCAGTAGCTGAGTGCGTTGAGTCGCGGGAACGCCATGTCGTCGGCGCCGATCATGATGGGCACCACGTAGTTGCCGAAGGCGCCCATGATCGCGGCCACGGCCACGAACACCATCATGGTCCCGTGGAGGCTCATGACCGAGTTGTATTGGTCGGCGTCGAGGATTCCCTGGCCCCGGCTGAACAGTTCGGTGCGCATCAACATGGCGAAGAATCCGGCCAGGAAGAAGATGCCGAGGAAGGTCACCAAGTACTGGATTCCGATCACCTTGTGGTCGGTGTTGTAGTCGAGGTAGCGCTTCCAACCCGTGGTCTCGTAGCGGTCGTTCTCCCTGCCGAACCAGCCCTTGGCCCAGTATCTCCAGACGCCCACACCCAGAAGCCATCCAGCCACGGCGATCAGCCATGCTCCGGCGTTGACACTTTCGGCTTCCCACGCGTTGTATCCGGTGGACACGCGAATGGCGGCTATCAGAAGGGCACCCAGCCCGTAACCGATGGCACCGCCCACGAACCCCTTGACGATGGTCATCGTTCGGTCTCCCCTTGGGTCTTTATGTCAGTGACGATCATGATCACCCTCCCGCTCCTGTCAGCCAGGCGTCGAAGTCGGCCTTGCTCATGACCTCGACCTCGCTCCACATGCGGGCGTGGCCGACCCCGCACAGCTCGGCACATTGCACCCGGCTGGTTTCGTCGTCGGCGAAGGTGCCGAGCTTCTCGGCGGTCACCATGGTCTCGGTGACCCGACCCGGCACGGCATCTATCTTGATGCGAAACGCCGGTATCCAGAACGAATGCAGAACATCGGCGGCGGTGACCCGGAAGAGGATGCGGGTGTCGACCGGGATCACGAGCTTGTCCTGGGTCTCGACGCCGGTGTCCTGGTAGGTGAAGTTCCAGTTCCAGCGCTCGCCGCGCACGTCGATGACCATGTCGGGGTTGGGCTCGGCCCGGAGCTCGTCGAGGCCGGTGAACCCGGGGGTGATGATCACCAGGATTGCGAGCGCCGTCGAGATGAGCAGCCAGGTGCGGGTGAACACCTTGTGATCGCGGATCGGTGGACCGTCCTCATCGGCATCACCGCCCTTCGATCTGTTGAAGATCACGGTGTAACCCACGGCGACGATCACGAACACGAAGATCGGTGCCGCCAGGTACATCAGGAAATCGAACGCGTCATCGGAGATCCGTGCCTCTCGCGATGCCCCGTAGGGGTGAAAATTGATCGACGCGAGCAGAATCTCGGTGGCGATCGTGAGCACCGCCCACACGACCGCGACCACGATGACCGGCTTTGATCCGCTCGACGAACCCTCTTTCTGATCTGTCATGGCGAGGCACGGTACTACACAGTGTCGTTGATGTGACAAGGGACACGGAATAATTTTCCGTGTCCCTTCTCCATGATCCCTCCCGGCCGTCGCCGTCGGGCTCGGGCCCGCCAGCTGTCGACGTCAGCTCTGCCCGCCCGACTGCTCCCGCTCCTCACGGGCATCGGCCAGGAGGCTCTCCTTCTTCGACCGCCGCTCGGCCCGGGTCATGGCCCGGTAGGCCGCAGTCGACGAGGACACGTCACTGAACGCCATCCTCAGTCCGTCAGCGGAACGGTCGTAGCCACCGCTGCGACCGCCGCCGATGCCGATTCCGGCGGCTTCGCCGAATGCGTCGATGTCGGCTCCCAGAAACACGAAGGTCCAGTCGCCCCGCTCGCGCAATGTGATCATTCCTGAGATCTCCTCCTTGGAGAAGTGACCGCTGGCATTCTCGTGACCGTCGGTGATGATGGCCACCAGTTGGTCCTCGGAGGGATCAACCGCCACTCGCTTGTCGAGACGCTGAATCAGAGCGCCGACCGCGTCGAGCAGCGGGGTTCCACCGCGGGGCTGGTAGGTCTCCTCGGTGAGCGGCATCACCTCACGGGGAGGAATGGCATCGAACACGACCTCGTGGGGATCCTGACTGTCGAACTGCACGAGGGTCACCCGACACTCACCGGGCAGCTTCTTTTGCTGCTCGACGAAGGTGTTGAAACCCCCGATGGTGTCGTCGACCACCGAGGCCATGGAGCCGCTGCGGTCGAGGAGAATGCTCACATGGACACGATCGGTCTCGGCCGAAGCGTCGCTGGGATTGGAAGGGGGATTGGTTGCCGACATGGCTGACTCCTGATGGTTCGGGATTGCGACTGCCTCACAGCCGTGAGGCCCACGCATGGGCCCCACGGCTGCTTGACGGGGATCCGCCGCCGCACCATTCCTGTAGGGGGCTGCCGTGACAAAGGGTGCGAGTTGGTCGCTACGGCCGGCAGCTAGAGTCCCAACGCGCCGCATTCGGAGCCCGACCCGACGAGGATCCAATGACGACAACCAGGACCGCCATCGTCTCCACGATCGCGCTGATCACCCTGTTGGCCTCATCGTGCGGCACCGGTTCAGGCGCGGCCTCCACCACTCCAGGTTCGTCACCGCCGGATTCAACCGCCGTATCCGTCACCACCAGCTCGAAGGGACCCGGCAGCGTCACGACCGTCACGCTGCCCGCCCCGGGGGAAGGAACTCCCGTGAAGGGATCAGGACCAATCGACCCCGCTCTGCAGCCGTTCATCGACGTGGCCGCGGCCGATCTCTCCGACCGTCTCGGTATCGCCCGCACCGACATCACCGTTCAGTCGGCCGTGCTCACCGTCTGGAGCGATACCAGCCTCGGATGCCCCAATCCGAAGATGCAATACGCCCAGATCCTCACCGACGGAGCCGCCATCGAGCTCGTAGCCGCGGGCTCCACCTACTGGTATCACTCCGGCGGTACCCGGGGGCCGTTCCTGTGCGAAAGCGCTTTTCGACAGCAACCCTGATTCGCCCGACCGCCGACGCGCCGGAGGCCGGACCCACCGAGGTGGACCCGGCCCCCGATCATTGGGAGGTATTCGGAACGGCTTTGATCAGCCGGTCACATCGACCAGCGTGAAGCCGAGGGTGTTGGTTCCGTCCCCGTGCGAGACCGCACCGAGATAGTCGACACCCGCGGTCAATCCCGTCCAGCTCACATCGACGGCACCGGTCACCCCGATGGTCGCAGAGGCGGGCGCGGCGTCGACCGACAGGCTTCCGCCCGGGGTCGACGGCACCGTCCATGTGGACAGGTCGTATGTGGAATCAGGGCCGATCGTTGCCCAACCGTGGATGTAGACGCTCCACATTCCCGGGGAGGGAAGGGGAATGTCGATCAGCTCATCGGTACCGCCGGCCGTCGAGGCACCGTAGAAGTTGCCCGCCGGATCGAAGACGTAAACATCCAGATCGGCGTTGGCCTCGGTGGATCCGGGCGGCAGCGCCAACCGGAAGAAGTCGGCACCGGTGAGGTCGAACTGGTGAAGGTTGGAGAAGCCGTCACCCGGATCGAAGTTCTGATCCGGATCCTGCACGACCGTGTCGGTGGTGATGGTGGCCGGGACCAACCCGTGGGGATCGGCCACGTATGCACCGTTGTAGCCGAACGACACCGGGATCGAGAGGGCCCCCGACGCTCCTGCTCCGCTGACCGAGGCCGGTGCGTTGAACAGCGTGGCCCTGACCGCGATCGGACTGAACACCTTGTAGCCCCCACCCTTCCAGGTGAGTGAACCGAAGCTCCAGTCGCCAACCACTGCGGTGCCATCGTTGGTGATGGTGATGGTGAACGTCGCCGAATCCCCCGGCGCCAAGGTGATGTTCGACGGGCTGACGGTGACGGTGAACCCCGGGGGCGCCTTGACCTTGGCCTTGAAGGTGCGGGGCTTGTCG
>JAJRXJ010000170.1 GCA_024276355.1 Actinomycetes bacterium
GACGTGATCGGGCCGGATGGTGAGGTAATCGCCGGCGCGCACCTCGCGATCGACCGGCCAGTCCACGGCGTGGGCCTGGGTGATCTTCTCGATGACGGTCTGGCCCATGGTCATGCTCCCGCCAGGTTGTCGGCCACCAGGGCGGCCATGAGATCGGTCACGCTCTTCACGCTGTCTGCACCGTGGAGTGCGTCTTTCATCGTGGTCAACCGCTCCGGGCTGCAGATCGGCGCCGCCAGGGCGTCAAACTTCACTTCCAGTTCGTTGTCGGACATGGGATTGCGCGGGTCGCCCTTGGGGAAGTCGAGCCTGGCGGTGTGCTCGCTGCCATCGTTCGTTTCGATGGTGACCACGACCTTCTGGAGGGCCGGAAACGCCGCCTCGATCTCGGGGTCGGCCGTGACCTTCACCTTGGCGAGCTGGGCACGGATGGTGTCGTCCATGATGCGGTCCGGCTCGAACTGCGCGGGGGTGACCTTGCGATCGACCACCGCGGCGGCGATGCAGTAGGGCAGGCTGTGATCGGCGGTCTCCTTGGTACGCGGGTCGTACTTGGTGGGGTCGGCCAGGATGTCGGCGGCGCGGGCCAGGCTGCGGATGCGGATCTCCTTGATGTCGTCGGGCGCGAGGTCGTGTGCGTGGACCAGGTCGAGGGTGGCCGAGATGGGCGCGTGGGTGAGCGCTTCGGTGGGGAAAGACTTCATGCCGCACTGCAGGATGCGCCAGCTCTCGCCCAGGCCATCGGTGAGGATCGGCCACTTCCACTCGGTGTGGATGACGTGGGCGAAGCCCTCCTTGCCGTCGAGCACGTGCTCGGGGCCCGTGTAGCCCTTCTCGGCCAGCAACGCGGCCAGGACGCCGCTCTGGGTGGCCATGGGGTCCACCGTGTTCTTCATCATGGTGAGCTTGCCGGCGGTGACCGAGCCGGGGGTGCAGTGGCGCGAGGCCGAAATGCCCACGGCGTGCTGGATCTGTTCAGCGTTCAGACCGAGCAGGCGGCCGGCCACCAGGGGCGCGGCCACGGCGGTGAGGGTGGCGTGATGCCAGCCCACCTCGCGGATGCCAGGGAACGAGACCTCGCACAGGCGTTGCTCGATCTCGTAGGCCAGGGCGATGCCGACTATGAGTTCGCGGCCGTCGAGGCCCTGGCGCTCGGCCATGGCCAGGGCGGCGGGGATGAGGTCGCTGGGGTGCGAGGGGTCCTGCTGCCAGTAGATATCGTTGTAGTCCATGACGCGAATGAGCAGCGCGTTGGCCAGAGAGGCCGAGACGGGGTCGAGGCGGCGGCCGGTGCCAAGGACGGTGGCCGGGCCGGGGGCGGCGATCTCGTCGAGGACCTCGAGGGCGATCCGGCAATCGTGCTGGCGGAGGCCGCCGAGGGCGCAGCCGACACTGTCGAGGAGGAAGCGCTTGCATTCGGTGACGACGGTGGCGGGGAGGTCCTCGTAGCGGAGGGCGGCGGCCCATTCGGCGAGTCGGCGGGTGACGGTGGGCATGGTGAGCGGTCTCCTCGGATCAAGAGTGTGGGTTGGGGGAGCCCACGTTATTCAAGATCGGGGGGAATCGCTCGGGGTACAAACAGCGCGCGCGTGGACGGGGGCGGTCATTGCTGCCGGCGACTCGTGGAAAGCGACGCCTCCCCGCTGTGGGGCCGTGTCCTCAGATGGCGCTAAATCTCACTCCCCGCTACCCCGAAACAGCGACTTCACCTCGGACCAGCTATGGATCTCCACCGACACCGGAGGGTCGGCGATGGGCTCGAAGATCACGCAATGGTACGCATGGTCGTCGTCCTGGCAGTCCCAGATCCCGGCGGCGATCTCTTCGACGTCCGTCGTGCCCCACCAGTTGCCGCTCAGGTCAATGTCCTGCTGGAACGACGGGTGGTACGTGCAGTAGATCCAGTAGTCGTTGCCAGTCCGCAGGATGTGGTTGTTGGTGATGGTGCCGAGGCCGTAACTCGCTAGATAGATGACGCGTCCGTTGCTCTGGAAGACGTTGTCGACGATGGTCACGGGATCGTGGTTGTTCAAGTCGAGAGCAGGCCCCCCGTCATCTCGGATCACTTCGCAATTGGCAACAGTCACTTCGGCAGTGGCCGTCAGTTCGAGTCCGCAGTTTTCCAGGCGGCAGCGCTCGATCGTACCACTGGTTCCGTCAAGGAATCCTATACCATTGATCTGGCATCGAAATTCGCAATCACGAACAGAAACGCTGCCAAGGCCGGGGGACCAGGCGTACACGCCTCCCACGCTGTTCTCGACCACGCAGTCGGCGATTTCGATGTCACCGGGGGAACTGAGAATAGCGACCGCTTGGTAGAACCCATCGAACTGGCAACCCGAGATCCGCCCCTCCGTGAACCGACCACGAATCCCGATAGTATCCGCCGTCGGCGATCCACTGAACAAGAAATGGCAATCCTCGATGTCGAGGGAACCGGTCGTAAAGCCGATCGAAAAATAGTTGCAGTTCTCGAACTTCAATCCTCTCACTACGAGCCCGATGTCACAGCCACCGCCGATACCATAGGTGTTATTAGTATGGCTATCCGGATCGTCCGGACCGATGATCGTGGATTCATTCCCGGCACCGACGAAGGCCAGAGACATGCCGTCAGGAAGAATGACATGAACGTCGAACCAACAGTTCCCGCCTAGCACGGTCTGATAATCATCAAACCGCCCCGGCCCTATCTCGATCACATCGCCGCTGCTGGCAGCATCGACCGCGTCCTGGATCACCGTGAAATCTCCACTGCCGTCCTTCTCCACCGTCCAGGTCCGGCTCATGGCCGGAGCCGCTGCAATCAGCAGCAGCCCCAGCACAGCCAGCCTGGATACGCGTTGCATCCTGGCTATCATCGTCGCTCCTTACTTCACCATCGTGACTCGCTGGACGCTGTTGATGGACCACGACGAGATCCGCAACAGATACGAACCGCTCGAGACCCGGCGGCCTGCGCTGTCGGTGCCTGCCCAGGTCACCTCGTGATGGCCGGCTTCCAGTTCCTCGTTCAACAGGCGCGTTACGAGCCGTCCGCGAACGTCGAACACGTCGATCTCGGTGACGCCGCTCTTTGGAAGCCCGAACCTGACCACGACCTTCGGATTGAACGGGTTTGGTCCGACCTTCACGTAGAACTCGCTCGGAACATCGGGCGTACCGTCGTTGCCGTCTCCCAGGCTCTTGACCAGCATGTCGTCGGTCACCTCGACCAGCAGCGGCAGCACGGCGAAACCGAAATCTCCCGCCAGGGGGTGCCACGATTCACCATCGCCGCTGATCCAGCCGTGAGACTCGGTCAAGCCGTTGCTGAATCCCACCGCCGGTCCGCCGTCCTGGCCGCGCGATTCGAAGGCGCCGCCGGCGGGGAACTCGAACACGACGTACAGGCCTCAGAGACTGGCGGCGACCGGTTCGGTGAACAGGCACTCGCTCCAGCCGTCGGAATCACCGTTCACGGCCTGGGCCATCGGAATGCAGGTCGTGATGGCGTCCGGACCGGAGTCGTAACCCGTGCCTACTCGGACCGACGGGAATGCGACCATTTCATCGTTATTATACCACAAAACGCCGGACATTGCGTACAGGTCTTCAAAATCGACCCTGATCGCCAGCCAGCCGTGTCCACCTTCGGTTTCCAGGCCCAGCACGCCGTCGATTTGCGGCGCATCCTCTGGTAGACCC
>JAJRXJ010000171.1 GCA_024276355.1 Actinomycetes bacterium
AGGCGTTGAGTGCCGTGGTGTGCGCCGAGGCCACCGTCGGCCCGCTCAACGGTCGCAGCGCAGCGATCAAAGCCACCGGCGACGTTGCCGACGCGTTGGCTTCGTTGTTGGCGGAGCGTGGTGTCCAGCTTCTGTCCGGCCCCGGCGTCGACTCCGCCACTGACGTGTTCGACACCGGGGCCGATGTCGTGTTCGTCGGTTCGAAGATGGGTGTCGTCAACCACGTGGTCGCCGAGAAGCTGTCCGGCGCGGCAGCGGTGGTGCCGTGCGGTCGTCTTCCTCTCACAGCGAAGGCCCTCGCCGTGTTGCGCCGGGCCGGGGTGGCCGCACCAGCCGATTTCGTCGCACTGGCCGGGTCGACGATCTCCCTGTGGGGCGACCCGTCCAGAAGCGAATCCGACATCGAGTCGGAGATCATCGAGCGGATCGGTTCGATGTCGGCGGAGTTCGCAACCCATGCCGATGGCCCGTTTCTGGCCGCGTGCCATCGGGCCGAGGAGTTTCTCGGCACTTGGCAGGACACGCTTCCGTTCGGCAGGCCGCTGGCCCCCTGATCAGGGTCCGGCAAACATCTGGACCGGGGCGGCCGGGCTGTCGGACGGCGGGGCGATCCCGTCGTAGGCCCCGAGTTCGCTGCGACCGACAACCATCCAATGAACCTCGTCGGGTCCGTCGGCCAGCCTCAGGGTGCGCTGTCCCTGATACATGGTGGCCAGCGGTGTCCATTGACTCACGCCGGTGGCACCGTGGATCTGGATGGCCTGGTCGATGATCTCGCACACCCGCTTTGGCACGAGTGCCTTCACTGCGCTGACCCATACGCGGGCTTCGGCGTTGCCCAGCGTGTCCATGGCCTTGGCCGCCCGCAGCACCATCATTCGCATGGATTCGATTTCCACACGGGCCTTGGCGATGATCTCGGTGTTGCCTCCGAGCCGGGCGATGGGCTTGCCGAACGCGTGGCGCTCAAGGCCGCGGCGACACATCAGCTCGAGGGCTTTCTCGGCCGCGCCCACCGAACGCATGCAGTGATGGATTCGGCCCGGACCGAGCCGAAGCTGGGAGATCTCGAATCCGCGGCCCTCACCCAAGAGCATGTTGGACGCCGGGACCCTCACGTCGGTCAGACGGATGTGCATGTGACCGTGGGGGGCGTCGTCCATGCCGAACACCTGCATGGATCCGAGGATCTCAACACCGGGCGTGTCCATGGGCACGAGAATCTGCGACTGCTGACGGTGGGGCGGGGCGTCGGGGTTGGTCTTCACCATGCAGATCATGATCTTGCAGCGGGGATCCCCGGCCCCCGATGAGTAGTACTTCTCACCGTTGATCACCCATTCGTCGCCGTCGAGTTCGGCTTTCGTCGAGATGTTCTTGGCATCCGACGACGCCATGCCGGGTTCGGTCATGGCGAAACACGACCGGATCTCACCGCGCAGCAGGGGCTCGAGCCATTCCTTCTTCTGTTCGGGAGTGCCGACCCGCTCCAGCACTTCCATGTTGCCGGTGTCGGGGGCCGCGCAGTTGAGCGCCTCCGGACCGAGCGGGTACTTGCCGAGTTCCATGGCCAAGTAGGCGTAATCGAGGTTGGACAGGCCCTCACCGGTCTCGGCATCGGGCAGGAAGAAGTTCCACAGGCCCAGCTCCTTGGCCTTGTCCTTGGCTTCCTCCAACACCTCGAGCTGGCCGGGGGCGTAGCTCCAGCGGTCGGCGCGACCCTCGCCGAGCCTCACGAACTCGGCCTGCATGGGGGCGACGACCTCATCGAGGAACTTGACGACCTTGTCGAACAGGGGCCGGGCCTCTTCTGACATACGAAGATCGAAGTCGTCGTTCGAGCTGGTTTTCAGACCGGTTGGGCGCATTGGGTACTCCTGTGACTGCGAGACACGACATGGTGCCACGTCACGCCCGCCAACACCCATCCGATGCCCGCCCGGTCGGGTCTGCCGATCTCCGACATGGCCCTGGCTGTTCGTTCTTTGCGAAACGCGCCGTACCATGTTGTGCTCACGGGGCTGTAGCTCAGTTGGCTAGAGCACCTGCTTTGCAAGCAGGATGTCGTGGGTTCGATTCCCATCAGCTCCACAAAGAAACCGCAGGTCAGAGCACCTGCGGTTTCGTCGTTTTGGTTTCGAGGTGGGCGGCGTGCGCGTATTGTGCGCGTAGGAAAGGTGCCGTATGGTGACCTACATGGCGTCAC
>JAJRXJ010000172.1 GCA_024276355.1 Actinomycetes bacterium
ATCGGTTGGCGAGCACGCCCGCCAGGCGGTCATCTGCGCCGATCCGTTCCATTGCGTAAAACTCGTCGGCGACGCGTTGGACGAGGTCCGCCGCGACCTGTGGCAACAACTACGGCGCCTACCCGATGACCGCTACGCCCGCGGTTTCAAAGGGGCCCGCTGGGCGCTGTTGAAGAACCCCGAAGACCTCACCGACCGCCAAGCCGACCAGCTCGCCAAGATCAAACGCAACCGGGGCGGGATCTGGCTGGCCTATGAGATGAAAGAACAATACCGGGCCATCTTCGCCGGCGACCTCGACCGGACCCAAGCCGCCGAACTGCCCGACGCCTGGTGCAACCGGGCCCAACGCTCCCGCCTCGCCCCGTTCGTCAAGGCCGCCCGCACCATGCGACACCGCCGCGACCTCATCTTGAACGCCGTCGAACACGGCATCAGCAACAGCCGCGTCGAGGGCCTCAACACCAAAGTGCGGCTCATCACCCGCCGCGCCTACGGCTTCCACACCGCCGACACCGCCCTCGCCCTCGCCCTCGTCATGCTCGGAGCCGGACCCATCAACCTCAAACTCCCACACGAACCCCCACCCCCACAAGCCGCCCCGTGACCCACACCAGGGTCAGGAGAGCCACATTTCGGAAGCCGTCGAACAGCGCTGGTACTTCATTGCCTTCTCGGAGGTCGGCTGGTTTCATCCAGCGGCCGCGGGCGGGATCGGGCTGGGATCCGGTGATCTCCCCGCCGTCGGCTGAATCATCGATATTGATCTGGTCCCCCGATCCGTCGCCCCGTTCCGCTCGTGGACGGGTGCTAGGGGTCTATCAGGTTGAGGAGGTCGTATTCCAGCTCCGGGACGCGCCGCCCGCTCGCGGCAAGGACGATCGAATCCGTGAGACCAGCCGAGAACGCGGCCCCTTGCATGGCCAGCCCTACCGCCCACCACGCGGTGCGGGCGGTCATCCACCAGTGGAACGCGTCGGGTCGCCAAGTGCCGCCGGCAGATTCATAACCGTTGATCAACGCTTCGAGCGAGCCGAAACCACCGCAGACTCGAGAATCGTTCCCGAAGCGCCATGTTCGCAGACACAGGTAGCCGAGGTCTTCCATGGGGTCGCTGATGTGAGCCAGCTCCCAGTCGAGCACCGCGGAAAGGTGGCCCCGATGAACCAGAATGTTTCCGTTGCGCAGATCGCCATGGACAACAGTGAGGGCATCGGGTCTCGAAGGCTTGTTTCGACGCAACCAGTTGAGGCCGAGACGTATGGCCGGGTGGGGCACCGGGAGCCTGCCCAGGTCGGATTCGAGCTGGTTGCACCACGATGCGTACGGGTCGTGCGCATCCAGGGCCGGGAGACCGCTCGGAGCGTTCGTGGGGTCGATGCGGTGGATACCGGCCAGGGCTGAGCCGCACTCGGCGGCGAGTGCGTCGCCGTCGGACTGGTGGGACAGTCCCCGGAGAATCCGTCTGGGAATCGACTCACCGTCAACTCTGGCCGACACGATCGCCGGCTGGCCGGCACCCGGTAGGTGGTTGGTGGCCGCGAGCACCGTCGGGACCGGAACTCCCGACTCGGCGGCGAGTCGAATGAGGGCGGCTTCGTCGGTGGCGGCGACCGCTCCCAGCACGCCGGTGCTGATCTGGGCGACGGCAGGGGTGACGACATCGCCGTCGTGAATGTCGATCAACAAGGTGATTCGTTGCGCGCCGAGAGAGGCAGCTCCCGTGATCTCGACCCGGGCGTCGGGCATGCCGCACTCTGTGAGCAAAGCAGTGAGGGCGGCTGCGTGGTCGGGGTAGGTGCTCATCGTGCCCCGTCGAGATAGGTCGGCTTGGTGATGGACAGCTCATGTTCCACAACCGCCCTGACCAGCGGCAACGATACTTCGGCCAGTTCGGCATCTCCGGTCTGCAACGCCTTGTCGAGCGCAGACCAGGCTTCGTCTGGATCGGCATCAGGAGGCAGCCCGAGCAATCGCCCGATCTCGGCGGTTGCGACGGGATCGCGGGGCGACTCGAGTTCGCGGGCGATGATCCGGCACAGATTGGCCGCCACCCGCGCCGAGTGCTGGGCACTTCCGGTGCTGGCCGGTACCACTTGGTTGGTCAGGGCGTTGGCGACAGCATCGAGCAATGCGGCGGCAGACGGATCGATCACGACCCGGGCCTCTCGATCGGCAGGGCCAGCCCGATACCGGAGTAGGGCATCGACGGGATCAGGTGAGCCCACTCTTCGGGCGTGATCTCGTCGCCGACGGCGTTTCGCACAGCGTCGGCTGCGGCGTCGTCGTCGATGAGCCATGAGAACAATCGCTGGTGGGGCCCGGCGGCGTGAAGCCGGCTCCCGTCGGGTGAGAATGTCAACGCGTAGATCCCCTGCTCCGGAGACTGGATGGCGGCCACGAGCGAGGGGTCGGTCGGATCAACGGTGCCCCAGATCCAGGCCCGGCCATCGGTGACGCCGGCCGCGAGTCGATCACCATCGGGGCTGAACGCGACACTCATTATCTTGCCACCGGGACCCGTCAACCTGGTGGTGAGCTCGGGCATCCGATCATCATCCAAACGCCAGATGCTCACGGTGCGGTCAGCGTTGGCGGCGGCCAGGATTGGCAGCGTCGGATGAAACGACACGCTGAGACTGAAGCTTGTGCCAACCTTCCAGCGTTCCGTCAGATTGATCCCGCCGGTTTCATCTACGGCGAACAGCGCCACCTCGCCCGACTCGAGAGCTACGGCCAAGTGATCTCCGGATGTGTTGAACGCCGGGGTCATTGCATGGGAACCACAGTCGTACTCTCCGGTGGGCGTGGTCGGGTGTGGGCCCACGAGCGACCACACCCGCACGTGGCCGCCGGCATCGACACCACATATTCTGCGGCCGTTGCGGGACATCGCCAGATTCTCGACGAGCCCCGACAGTCCCTGCAGCACCTTCGGCTCCGCGGACGGATCGGCCAGATTGTGGACCATCACCGGGCCCGTACGGGTGGCCACCGCGAAGAGTTCACCGCTGGGTGAGATGCAACTGGCACCGCTGAACAACGTGCCGCTCCTGGGAGCGATGGTGAGCTCTGCTTGCGGTTGGCCATCGCTGTCGGTCCGCCAGATGACGGCGCGATTTCTTGATGCTGTGGCCACGAGATCGCCATCGGAATTCGTGGTGACCGACCAGATGGCGGTGTTCTTCGACACCAATGTGGACACCGGAATCTGCCACACCCTCACGGTGCCGTCCTCGGCCGAGGTGATCACTTTGCGCTCATCGGTGAAACGGGCGCAGATGACGACGGTTGGATGGTGAAGGTCGATTCGCAGATCCTTCAGATCGGAGGTACGCCAGAATCTCACGTTGCCGTCGGATGACGCGGCGGTGAGCATCGTGCCGTCGGGAGAGAACTCGACCCAGTTGATCCAAGACGCGAATGTTGCGGCGTCGACCTTGGCTTCGATCGGTTCGTGGTCGCGACCGATACGCCACACGCGCACTCTCCCACTGTGGTGACCCGCGGCCATCAGGTGGCCGTCGGGAGATAGGCACACGGCGCTGGCCGGATCGCCGCTTGCCGAGGTGTCGGACCAGAGTGGTGAGCGTGTGTCGTCTGTATCCCAAAGGTGGACATGGCCGGCGCGAGTTGATGCGACCAGCAGACGTCTGTCGACAGCCATGGAGAATGCCATGGCACCTCCATCCAACTCAATGGATCCGACTGGCTCCCGATGACCGTCGGCGGCTACGTCCCACCACCACAGGCCACCGATCCTGCCGGCATCCGGGGTCGAGGCTCCTTCGCAGGCGACGAACAGCTGTGAGCCATCGGCGTTGAATGCAACCGCGTTGGTCGGACCGGGGAGGGGAGTGTCGTCGCCCCGGCGGAACATCCGGGTTCGGGTGGTCAACAGATCGGTGACGGCGACCCCTCCATCGGCATCCCCGGCCGCCATCCACCTACCGTGGGGCGACAGCGACAGCGAGAGTGTGTGGGGCCCGGGTCGTGGCAGCTGCAATTCACGAACCCGCTGGTATGTGCCCGAGATCTTGTCGAGGATGGTTATCGAATTGTCGGTTGCGTTGCTGTAGGCGATCCGTTGCCCGCTGCCTGACACGCCAAGGGCAGTCTGTCCGGGTCCCCCCAGGAACCTGGCGCCCGGCAGTGGTGAGGTGGATGCCATCAGGACTGATCGTGACTCCACCGTCGAAGAAGTGATGTTGGCCACCACGGCGAGCTGAGAACTGAGCGAAGCATCTGTATCCCGCATAGTGGTGGCCTGGATGGCCAGATGACGTGACATGGCGCGACGTCTGTCGGCCCGGCGAGCCTCGGAGGCTCTGACCCCCGCGGTGACGAAGTCGGTTTCGAGCTGGCCGAACCGAATGGCAACCGAGGGATCATCGAGCAGTTTCACTGCGTTTGTGAGGGTCGCTCCGCGCCCGAGCAAATCCGGGTTTCGGCCGGAGTCGTCCCATGCGCGAGCCGCGTCTGTGATCCGGCGGTACTCGATGAGGGCGTCGCGTTCGTCGTCTATCCAACCGGCAAGTCTGGGCCATGCCGTCAGGAGTGCCTCGTGGCTGATGGTGACAGTATCGACATCGGTGGTGAGCAGACGCTGCTGGGCGAAAGCTCCGATCACGGCGTCCACATCGAGTTCGCCGGCCGTGGACCGCACCGATTCCAGGGTTGCGGTTCGTCGTGTGGGCAGAGCATCGTGTCCGAGCTCGACCATACGGGTGAACAGGAAGCGGCAGGCAGCAACGTCGAGTTCGCCGAACCTGGCAAGTACCGCGTCGGCGGTCTGACGCAGGGCACTTTCGAGGCCACCGATGGCGCGATAGCAGTCGAGGGTCAACTTGTTGCCGGTTGGCTTCTCGGCCAGCAGATACAGCACGTGGGACAAGAGAGGAAGGGCCGAGGTGCTTCCGGCGAGGTCGGTGTGGAGTGAGAAGGCGGACAGGAGCTCGGCCAGGAGGTCGGCGTCTATCTCGATGCCCACGCTCCGGGCCGGCTGAACGATGCAGTCGGTGACCTCGTCCATCCCCATCGGGCCGACCAGGGTCTGGCCGCGTTGCAAACCCGCGAGCAGGAACGGAATGTCGGCGGCCCGGTGGAAGAAGTCGGCACGCATCCCGATCACCAGTGTTGCACCGGGTTCGTCGTGGAACTTGGCCATCAGGTCGATGAGCGGATCGAGAGAGCCGGAATTGTCGGGGCTGAATGCCTCCTCGAACTGGTCGACGATAAGCACCGCGCTGGAACACCCGGTCGGAGCGGAGCCGGTCGGAATGGCACCTGACACGGCGCCGATCGGGTCGTTGCCGGGTGTTGTGTAGGCCACTCTTGTGGTACCCCGGGCGCGCAGTTTCGCGATGAGCCCGGCCCGTAGCAGTGACGTCTTTCCGGAACCGGACGCGCCGATGACCATGAGTGGATGGGCGGTGCCGTCGGCGATGGCGGCATCGACCCGGGCCTCGAGCTGGTCGGTGAGGCTCCCTCGACCATGGAAAATTCGGGCATCGTCCTCAGTGAACGACTCGAGCCCTCGATACGGGTTGTCGATCGCGGCCGAGCTGCCGTCGGTTCGGAGGCGGGACAGGCGAGTCATCCACGGCTCGGAATCGGCGACCCCGAGAAGGCCCAGGAGGCGTTCGAAGTCGGCGTTGTCACGGGCATACGGAAGGTGTCGGCCGGTTATCCACCCGTGGATGGTCGACACTGGGCGATCCAGCGCATCGGCGAGCGCCTGATAGGTGTGGCTCGACCTCTGTTTGAGCGTGCGCAGTTCATTGGTGAACTCGCCTATGGGTGCCCTGGTCACGTCACGAAACGTAGCATTCAGCTCGATCGGGTCGAATCCCGGCCCAGCGGCGGGCGTAAAACGACTCGAGTCCCGTCTCGGCTGCCGGTTGTCGGACCTGGCACGAGACGGGACCCGGAAGGATCCGCCAGCGGATTGGATTGATCGTGTGAACGACCTGTGTTGGTTGTACCCATCTTGAGACACGATGTCCACACTTCAACCGAAGTCCGTACAACTCCGTAAACAACCCTCACCATCATTTTTCTCCGGTTTTGTGAACGTTTGGAGTCCCGTACGGGACTCCAAACGTTCACAAAACCGGAGAAAAAGGGAAGATTGAGAGGGCGGCGGTGGTGGGGGCCACTTGTCCGGCGGCCACGGCCCGGATGAGCGACATGGAGTCGTCGCCCGCGAGTGCCTCCTGCACGGTGATGTCGAGTCTCGCCTGGATTCTGGTGGCCACCTCGAAACGGGCCCGGCGCTCGTGGCGATCAGCCAGCATTCCTGATTCGACCAGGTGCAGGCGATGGGCGGAAATCGCGGCGGCGACCGCGCCGACTCCGGAACCGTCGAGCGAATTGGTCATCATGATCGGTGGGCGGTACGTGGCGTCCTCCTGCCCGGTGACATGGCTCAGTTCGAGCATCAACTCGAGGTCACGTCGGGTGTCGTCGGCGCCCGGGCGGTCGGCCTTGTTGACGACGAAGACGTCGGCCACCTCCAGCAGCCCGGCCTTGTTGGCTTGGACGGCATCGCCCATGCCCGGCGTGACCACAACCACGGTGGTGTCGGCAGCGGCGGTGATGTCGACCTCGACCTGGCCCACCCCGACAGTTTCGATCACGATGGGATCGAAACCGGCGGCTGCGAGGACCCGTGTGCCACCCGGAATCGCGAGTGCGAGCCCGCCGGCATGCCCACGGGTGGCGACGGATCTGATGAATGCGACGGATTCGACTTCGGACATCCTCACTCGGTCGCCGAGAATCGCGCCGCCGGTCAGCGGCGAGGACGGATCAACTGCCAACACGGCCGGGTGCTCGCCATCGGCCACCAGGCCGGCGATCAGTCTGGCGACGAGGGTCGACTTGCCCGCACCGGGGGCACCCGTGATCCCGACCACGCGTGCCCTGCTCGAGAAGGCGTGGGTGAGCTCGGTTATGTGATCGGCATCGGGCCCGCCCCGCTCCACGATGGTAAGCAGGCGCCCGGTGGCACGGCGGTCTCCGGCGGCGGACATCTCGACCAGCTGCTCGACGGGGAGGGACCTGACGTTCACTCGCCCTGCACAACCCTGCGAACCGTGGTGACGACCTCGTCGGCGGGGGCACCCGGACCCAGCACGGCGGCCACCCCTGATGCCAACAATTCGTCGATGTCGGCGTCGGGAACGATCCCGCCGATCACCACGGGCACGTCGAGTTCGGCCTCGCGGAGTGCGGCGAGCATCGCCGGCCCGAGAGTGAGATGACCAGCGTTGTGCATGGACAACCCGATCACGTCTGCGTCCTCCTGTTCGGCCGCGGCCACGATCGAGTCGGTGGTCTGGCGCAACCCAAGGTAGATCACCTCCATGCCGGCGTCGCGAAGTATCCGGGCCACAACCTTGATGCCACGGTCGTGGCCGTCGAGGCCCAGCTTGGCGAGCACGACGCGGATGTGTCGGTCGGACATCAGACGATGGCCTTCTCGACGTGGGTGCCGAACACGACACGCATGGCGTCGGCTATCTCTTCCTCGGTGGCGTACGCCCTGACCGCGTCGATGATCGCCGGCATCAGGTTGATGGACGGATCGGTTGCGTCGTCGGTGACACGGGCCAGTGCAGCATCGACGGCGACCGAGTCTCGGGATCGTTTCACATCAGCGAGGCGCTTCCGCTGAAGATCCTCTGTGGACTGGTCTATGCGCAACAGAGTGGTGCCGGAGTCCTCGGCACCGTCGGTGAAATCGTTGACTCCGACCACGATCCTCCGCCCGGAGTTGACCTCTCGTTCGAACCTGTAGGCCGAATCGGCGATCTCGCCAACGAAGTAGCCATTGTCGATTCCGGCATACACACCCTCGAGAATAGAGCCGTTCCCGAGACGATCAAGATGGTCGAACACCGCCTCGGCTCTCCGCTCCATCTCGTCGGTCATCCACTCGATGTAGGGCGCGCCGCCGAGCGGATCGACGACGTTGGTGACCCCGGTCTCGTGGGCCACGATCTGCTGGGTGCGGAGTGCGATACGGGCAGCCTTCTCGGAAGGCAACGCCAGGGCCTCGTCGAAGCTGTCGGTGTGGAGGCTCTGGGTGCCACCGAGGGCCGCGGCGAGCGCCTGCAGCGCCACGCGCGCGATGTTGATCTCGGGCTGTTGAGCGGTGAGCGACACCCCGGCGGTCTGGGTGTGGAACCGGCACATCATCGCCCGTTCGTCGGTTGCGCCGTAACGTTCCTTCATCCACCGGGCCCAGATGCGTCGGGCCGCGCGGAACTTGCCGATCTCCTCGAAAAAGTCGACGTGGCTGTTGAAGAAGAACGACAGCCGACGCCCGAACCCGTCGACGTCCTGCCCGGCCGCGATCGCCGCCTCGACGTAGGCGAATCCGTTGGCCAGGGTGAACGCCAACTCCTGTGCGGCAGTGGATCCTGCTTCCCTGATGTGGTAGCCGGAAATCGAGATCGGGTGCCATTTCGGCATCTCGGCGGTGGTGAACCTCACCATGTCGGTGATGATCCGCATGGAGGGGCGGGGCGGATAGATGTATTCCTTCTGGGCCTGGTACTCCTTGAGAATGTCGTTCTGGATGGTGCCGGCCAGGTCGGCACGGGCCACACCGGAGTTCTCACCGACCACCACGTACATGGCCAACAGCGTGGCCGCGGGTCCGTTTATGGTCATCGAGGTCGACACCCCGGACAGATCTATTCCTGCGAAGAGGTCTTCCATGTCGGCGAGCGTGTCGACGGCGACACCCGCGCGCCCGACCTCGCCCAGGGACCACGGGCTGTCGGAGTCGCGGCCCATCAGCGTGGGCATGTCGAACGCGGTGGAGAGTCCGGTGCCACCAGCGCGCAGAAGTTCCTTGAATCGGGCGTTGGTGTCCTGAGCGGTGCCGAACCCCGCGAACATCCGCATGGTCCAGAGTCGGGATCGGTAGCCGGCAGCGTGGAGACCACGGGTGAACGGGTACTGGCCCGGGTAGGGGGGATCGCCGTGGACCGGTTCGAGCGGTACCCCCGACATGGTCTCGAACGGGACGTCGCGGAGCTTCGAGGTTTGGTAGGCCGCCAGCCAGGAGGCGCGAGCGTCGGCGGGTTCAGCGGCTTCGGTCGGTTGTGGGGAGGTTGGTTCGCTCATCGGGTTGCCTCGGCTGTTGTCACGACACTATGGCCCATCGCGGCCACCGATCGACACGCGCATCAGTCGGGTCTGATGACCCCAGCCAGTTCGAGGATGGTGGTGGGTGGCAGGTATTGGGTGGTCACCCGGGCTCCCCGACCGGCGAGCGCGTCCTCGATGGCGTTGGTGATGGCAGCCGGGGCCCCGATCATTCCACCCTCACCGACACCCCGGAAATCGTTCTCTCCCGGCGACAGGGTCTCGATGTGGTGGATTTCGATGTCGGGGATTTCCATGGTGGTGGGGATGAGGTAGTCCATGTATGTGGTCGCCTGCAGGTTGGCCGATTCGTCGTAGATGCTGCTCTCGTAGAGAACCGCACCGATACCTTGGGCCACACCGCCGCGCACCTGACCGTCGACGATGGCCGGGTTGATGATCGGTCCGCAGTCCTCGACCACCACGTAGCGGGGGATGGCCACCTTGCCGGTGTCGAGATCGATGTCGACGAAGCAGACATGCGTCGCGCAACTCCAGCCACCATCGCCCTTGCCGTTGTATGTGACGGTGGCGTCGAACGGGTGAGCCGACGGGTCGGTCGCGGTGACTGCCCCAGCTACCTCAGCGAACGTGAGGCCGCGAGACGGCACGCCGGCAACATGGATGTTGCCGCCGACGATCTCAATGTCGTCGACGGAGGCCTCGAGCATCCGGGCGGCCTCCTCGATCAGCATTCGGCGGACCTCACGGCTCGACCGCTTGATGGCGCCGCCGCCCAACGGGCCACCGCGGCTGCCACCGGTGCCGATCAGGCTGAATGGGGTGCGGCGGGTATCGCCCCACACGACCTTCACGTCGTCGATGGACACCCCCAACTCGTCGGCGGCCACCTGTGAGTAGGTGGTTTCGTGGCTCTGGCCGTGGGGCATCTGGGAGGTGTAGACCACCACCGACCCATCAGCTTCGATGGTGGCCCGGGCGACCTCGGCTGTGAGGGCGTCAGAACCGGCGTTGACCGAATCCATGTAGTCGGGCGGACCCGGCGCGGCCTCGTGGTAGCACGCGAACCCGATCCCCAGATGACGGCCCTGCTCGGCGGCTTCGGCCCGCTCACGCTCGAAAGCATCGAGGTCGACCACCTGCAGCGCCCGCTCGAGTGTCTTGCGAACCGACATGGTCTCGTCGATGGTGGGGCCGGTGATCATGTGGGTGGGCATCTCGGACTCGCCGATCATGTTGCGCAGTCTGACCTCCACCGGCGACATCCTCAGGGCCCGAGCCACGATGTCGACCATGCGTTCACGGGCCCAAGTTTCGTTGGCCCACGGCCCCCGATAGGCCACGTACTTGCCCTTGTTGGTGGCCACCACCCGCGACCTCATGCCGAAAGCCTCGAAGCGGTAGGACCCCGGGAACATCACCTGCATTATCTGGGTGGTGAACCCGGCCCCGACCGGAAACCCCGGGTAGGCACCCTGATCGACGATCAGATCCACCTTGAGTCCGCGCATGGTGCCGTCGTGGTCGACGGCGATCGAGACGGTGAGGTCCTCCTCGCGGGCATGGCCGCCGTCGGTGAGGTTCTCCACCCGGTCCTCGATCCACTTCACGGAACGGCCCAGAGCGATCGCCGCGGCCGCGAGGGCGACGTCTTCGCGATGCACCGAGCCCTTGGCGCCGAAACCACCGCCGATGTCCTGCGCCAGAACAGTGGGGTAGTCGTCCTTGGCCAGCAGGCCCAGACCGATGCGTTGCATGTGGATCGGGAAGCTGCGGTCCTTGCGGAACTGGGATCGGGCACCGGAGTTGTCCTGGTTGCCGAGTGAGTCCTTGTTGGTGGCCATGAAACTGCGGGCGCCGGCGATGAAGGCGGTGCGCCGGTCCTTGTTGCGGGCAAAAGCGGCGATCGACGAGCCCATCGAACGTTTCTCGGTGAGAGCGGCCAGCACCCAGCGAAGCACATGGCTGGTCTGGGTGGCGCTGTGAACGGTGAGGTGACCGGTTCGGGGATCGACCTCGATCACGGTGCCGCGGGTCTCCATCGGTTGATTCGACTGGCGCTGACACGACAGCCGTTCGGTGATGACCCGATCGGCGGCTGCGAACACGGCGTCGACGTCTCCGTATTCGGTCGACGAGTCGTAGAGGAGGTTGCCGTCTGCCTTGGGCCACACCTGCCGCGAGGTCGGGCGCAGCGCGTCGGCGATCGAAGCCACCGGTTCGAGGGCGGTGTAGTCGACCTCCACCAGCTCGGCGGCGTCTTCGGCAAGGTGGCGTGACTCGGCCAACACAAGCGCCACCGGGTCGCCGATGTGGCGGACCCGATCGTCGCTGAGCGCCCAGAACAGCGGGGTGTACATGCCATCGAGCATCAGGAACGGCGGAAACGGGTTGGTGATGGCATTGATCTCTGCCGCGGTCATGACGGCCACCACGCCCGGAGCTCGTCGGGCCGCCGACACGTTGATCCGGTCGATGGTGGCGTGGGGGAACGGGCTGCGCACGAACGCCGCGTGGAGAACCCCCGGGGGGTTGATGTCGGCGACGTAGCGGCCGTTGCCGGTGAGCAGGCGCTGATCTTCGACTCGCTTCACACTCTGGCCCACAAAACCGAGGCCGGAGGTCTGATGGTCGGCGCTCACCGGTCACTCCCCTCGGTGTCGATCAACGCCACAGCGGTCTCGACCCCATCGATGATCGATTGGTAGCCGGTGCACCGGCATAGATTCCCGCTGAGTTCCCGACGGATTCGCTCCCGGCTCGGCTTGGGCTCGGCCGCGAGCAGGGCCACTGTGGTGAGCATGAACCCCGACGCGCAGAACGCGCACTGAAAGCCGTGTGAGTCGTGCATCGCCTGCTGCACGGGATGCATGGTGCCGTCGGTGGAGGCCAGTCCTTCGATGGTGGTGATCTCCGATCCGTCGGCTTGCGCGGCCAGCATCAGACACGACCGGGCCGGCCTCCCGTCGAGCAGGATTGTGCATGCTCCGCAGACACCGTGCTCGCAACCGAGGTGGGTGCCGGTGAGCCCGAGATCATCGCGGATCACATCAGAGAGCATGCGTCGGGTCTCGACAGTGAGTTCGGTGGTCTCACCGTTGACGGTGACGGAGATGGTCAAGGTGTCGCCGGCGAGGGTCATGCCATGGCCCCGATCCGCGATGTGGCCTCGGCAAGGGCCCGCCTGGTTACCACCCCGGCCAGGTGACGGCGGTGGGCGGCGCTGGCGTGGAGATCGGCCCCGGGCTGCAGGGTGGACATCACGATCTTGGCAGCGTCGTCGAACGCGTCGCCATCAGGCTGCCGACCGACCAGGGACTGCTCGGCTTCGGTGGCACGAATCGGGATCGAGTCGGCACCGAAGAAAGACAGCGCTGCCGCCGTGATTTCATCGGCGACGGAGATCGTGCAGGCCACCCCCATCATTGCGAAATCGCCGTGGCGTCGGCTCACCTCCGACACGGCTGCGCCGGTGTTGTCGGGCCATGGCGGGAACCGGACCTCGGTGAGCAGTTCATCCGGGCGAAGTGCGGTCTGGAGGTAACCCTCGAAGAAGTCGGATGCCCTGATGTGGCGCACCCCGTCGGAGGACTCGGCCACCATGATGGCATCGGTGGCGAGGGCGACCGCGGGCAACTCGGCGGCCGGATCGGCATGAGCGATGCTGCCGCACACCGTGCCCCGCGTGCGGATGGCGGTGTGGCCGACATGGGGGAGAGCCTCGCTGACGAGCGGCGCGTGGCCGGCGATGTCCGTGGAGCCTTCCGCGGCGGCGTGTCGCACGAGCGCTCCGATGATGACCTTGCCGCGGCCATCGACCGTGATCGAGGCGAGCCCCGGCAGTCTGCCGATGTCTATGAGATGTTCGGGGCGTCCCAGGCGCAGGGCCATGATCGGCAGCAGGCTCTGACCCCCCGCCAGCACCTTGGCGTCGTCGCCGTGATCGCGAAGCAACCCGAGGGCCTCATCGAGGCTCTCGGGCCGGTGGTAGCTGAAGGCGGGGATCTTCACGATGGTTACCTCGGGTCGACCGGCATGACATCGGGGGGAAGCGGGACATTCGATTCGAGGTAGCTGGACAGTTTCTCCGCGTCGCAGGTGGGGCACAGCCACACCACCTTCATTGACTGGATCGAGAGTTGCGTCCCCCTCGACTTGTCGAGGATCGCCTGCAGTGCCTCTCGCACCTCGGTACTGCCGCAGCTGGGGCAGCGGGGTGTCATGTCGCGCTCCCACACGGCTCCGCACTCGCCACAGGTGATGGTGATGGCACCATCGACGGTGCTGCCTGCGAGGTTGTCTTCCTCGTTGCAGTGGGGGCAGGTCACCAGTGGCATGGCGCGAGGTTACAGAAGCGTCGACCCCGGGGACGTGTCACGATCGGGCGCTACAAGGTTGGTGAGAGGAGGCAGACCGGTGAACAGCTTCGACACGGAGGGCCCGACCCGCGGGGATGGCGACACGCCGCGGGTGTTCTGGTCCCCCGATTACGTGGCGCCGAGTCACGTATTCGACACCACACGCAAGAGCGAGGCCGTACGCGACCTGATCGTGGGGCGCGGCATCGACCCGGTGAGCGAGCCCCCGGCGACGGTCATGGCCTCCACCGAGAAGTTGATCGAGGAGCTTCACGACCCGATCTACATCGAGGCGCTCCGCACCGGAGATCCGATGGATTTGGCCGCGTCGCAGGGGTTTCGCTGGGACGCGGGAATCTGGACCATGGCGACGTCATCCACCTCAGGCGTCGTCGCTGCTCTGGAGCTGGCGATCAAGCATGGATTCGCCACTGGAAGCCTGTCGTCCGGCTTGCACCACGCCCGCCGCGACAGAGGTCGTGGTTACTGCAGCATCAACGGTCTGGCCGTGGCGGCCGAAGCCATCAGGCCCCGCATCGGTCTGGATGATCGCATCGCCATATTCGACGTCGATGCCCATTGCGGGGGTGGCACCAACGAGTTGATCGACGATTGGGCGCTCGACCATGTGCTGCATCTCGATGTGTCGACCAACGACTTCGACCGTTACCAACCATGCAGGCCCGGCAACGAGCTCCACCGGGCCACGAGCACCGCGGATTACATGGCGACGGTCGAGCGGATGCTCGGACTGATAATCGAGTCCGGTTGTCGGGCGGTGTTGTACAACGCGGGGATGGATGCCTTGGAGATGGTTCCCGAGCAGGACCTGCGGCGGCGCGAGGAGTTGGTGTCTTCGAAGCTGCGATCCGCCGACATCCCGTGCACGTTCGTACTGGCCGGCGGATATGTGGGCCCGGGTCTCGATGCCGACGCGCTGGCCGATCTGCACACCGCAACCGCCGAGGCCTTCATCGGCTGAACCGGACGATTGTCGCTCGCGGCTGTTCCAAAGGTCACCTCACCGCCGATTGCCCTCAGGCGAGTGGATGCGGCGGCCGATGAATGATCATGCACAACCGCGTGATCAGCGGCCTGTTCGCCGTGCTCGCCATCATCTCATCGGTTCTGGCCGTACCGGAGCGCCCGGCAGCGGCGTATGCAGGCGCACCACGGTTCGCTCCCGGCAGCGTTTACACCCAGAACTTCCCCGACCCTTCGATTCTCGAAGTTGACGGCGTCTATCACGCCTATTCGACATCCACTGGAGGTGCCGGCCTGCCCCACATGGTCTCGACCGACCTGATCACGTGGACCGCGGTGGGAGACGCACTGGGCCAGGGGCCGATCTGGTCGCCGCACCCCGGATTCGCATCAGAGATCTGGGCGCCCAGCGTTCTTCGGCTCGACAACGGCACCTTCGCGGCGGTCTACGCGGCGCCGACCGGCGAAGGCGATCGACACTGTCTTTCCATCGCCTACGCGAGCAGCGCCGACGGGCCCTTCAGAGACGAAACAACCTCGCCTCCGCTCTGCGAGTCAGACCCGAACGGCGCGTTGGATCCCTATCTGGTTCGCGATGGCACCGGGAACATCTGGGTGATCTGGAAGAACGAGGGCGTGCCGGCCAACTGGTCGGACCTGACGCCCCGGCCGACCGGATTCTGGTCGAGACAGCTCACCAACGATGCCAAGTCGTGGGCCCCGGGGTCGACGGTGCATCACATATTTGACATAAGCCCGGCCGTGAGGCCATGGCAGGGGAGTGTCATCGAGAACCCGGCCATGATCTTCTGGGAGGGATCCTGGATTCTCACCTATTCGGCCAACAGCTGGGATTCAGCCGAGTACGCGATCGGATGGGCTCGCTGCGATGGACCGGGAGGGCCGTGCAGCGAACCCGGAGTTGCCCCTCTGGCCGCCAGCGACGCCCGCCGTCTCGGCCCCGGGGGGCAGACCCCCGTGATCGGCCCGGACGGAAGCCTCCGCTTGGGCTACCACGCATGGAATCCGCCGTTCACCAGCTACCCGGCCTACCCGGCCTGCGACACGAACCATGATGGAACCTGCGCCGATCAAGGTCAGCGCCGCCTGTGGGTCGAAGGGCTTTGCATCGCCGGCAACCGGGCGTTCCTCCACCCCTCCGACGGCCGCCGATTCTGTGATGTCGCTCCCGACAGTTGGTACGCCACCGCGGTGGATTGGCTGGCCGGTTCCGGTATCACCACCGGAATAACCCCCACTGCCTACGGCAGCGCCGATGGTGTGACGCGCTCCCAGATGGTGACGTTCCTGTGGCGATATTCCGGTCGGCCCGTGCCTGCCGCCAATGGCGTGGTGTTCGACGATGTCGACCCCGGCAGCTACTACGCCGTGGCCGCCGACTGGGCCGGCAACGCGGGCATCACCACCGGAGTTGGTCCGGGGGTGTTCGGTCCCGAGGGACCCGTGAGCAGGGCACAAATGGCCACCTTTCTGTGGCGACTCGCCGGCAACCCGGCGCCCGCTGTCGGAGGCCCGGTGTTCGACGATGTCGACCCCTGCAGCTGGTATTCGACGGCTGTCATGTGGCTGGCCGGTGAGGGGATCACCAACGGAGTGGCACCCGGCCTGTACGGACCCGATGAGGTGGTCACCCGGGCGCAGATGGCTGCCTTCCTCCACCGCTACGACAATCGTCCCTGATCATCGTGTGGCGGCCAGCCGCAGGGACCAACCCGGTGGGCCGTCCGGCTGCATGTGGTATTCGCCGCTGATCTCGAACCCCAGGGACCGGTAGAACCCGACGTTGTCGGACTTGTTGGTCTCGAGTGCCACATCGAGCCCCATTGCGGCTGCGGCTTCGAGGCCCGGTCGTACGACCCGCTTTCCGAGGCCGCGGCCCTGATGATCGGGGTCGACCGCCAGCAAAGCCAGGTAGGCGTGGGAGTCCTCGGGCCAGTGCTCGACGAACGACATGAACGAGGCCACCACTTCGTTGAAGCGGCCGGTCTCCAGCACGGCCCCCAGAAACTGCAGTGGGCCAGGCATCGACGGCATCGGGACTTCGGTGTCGGAAGGGATCTTCCAGAGTGAGACAGCCACCAACTCGCCGGTGTCTGCGGTGATGGTGTCGACCCGACCCCCACCCATGTATCCCTCTGCGAACAGGCCCAGCCAGGTGGCTGTGAGCTCCGGGCGGCGGTTGTCGTCGGGGAAGATCCACTGCATGAGTGGATCGTCGGTGAAAGCCCTGCCGAGCACGGTGCGCACCGCTTGCAGGTCGGCTATCGAGTCGTTGCCCATGTCCGGAACGTAGCCTGTCCACCCCGGTCGACTCCATCCGATCCGGCGGCTGCCCCGGACCTCCGGGCCCTCGCGCTCTACCGGTGGCTAATCCCGTAGCATTGTCAGCCGAACTGATTGGTGGACGCCAACAGTCGTCCCCAGCCGCGACAAGGACTTTGAGTGAGCGACCAACAGGCTGAGTCCCCGGACAACGACAACGCGGACGTGATCGAGGCCACCGAATCGTCGACGGAGGGTTCCCGCGGGCGACGCATCGCGGGACGCATATTGAAGTGGGGCACACTGGCGATGCTCGTGGTGGCCATCCCGATGACCTTCACCTTCGTGCAGGAACTTCGCAAGCCGGGCTTCCAATCGATCGAGGCCCGCACTGCCGAATGGGCACGCACCTGGCACCTCGGTCCGCTTGTCAACTGGGCGGAACAGCGGCGCTACAGCAAGGACACCTTCGCGGTGGGGGGTGCGCCAACCATCGATCTCGGTGATCTTCCGGTGGCCACCACCACCACAGCTGCACCGACAACCACCGCCGCGCCCGGAGTCACCACCACCACGACCACCACCATTCCCCCCCGGCCCCATCTCCAACCCCCTGGGTCCATGCCGACAATCGCCGCCGAGCCGGCGCAATACGAGGGTTTGTTCCTTCCACGGGGGCCCGAGATCGATGGGTTCCATGGTGTCTACACCACGGCGGTCCGTCCGGACGACGTACACACCTCGTTGTTCGTCTTCGTCGCTTGGATCGATCCGTTGCTCACCAAGATCGAGATGTTCCCGGGTACCGATCTTCCCGGTGGTAAGTGGGAACAGCCCCACAAGATCCCCGAGGACCGATGTGCGTCGGCGATATTCGCGGGCAACGGGGGCTTCCGCATGGGGCAGAGCCGCGGTGGCTACTACGCGGAGGGCCGCGAGCAGAACAAACTGCGCGAAGGCGCGGCATCCCTGGTGATCTACAAGGATCACACGGTCGACGTGTTGGCGTGGGGCGACGGCGCCGGCCCCGACGACCTCGACCGGATTTCGTCGATCCGGCAGAACCTCGAACTCCTCATAGTCGACGGCGAGCCATCGCCCGACCTCGACACCACCAACTGGGGTGCCCTGCTCGGCAACGCCACCTACGTCTGGCGGTCGGCGTGGGGCATCACCGCCGACGGTGCCCTGCTCTACGTGGGTGGTCCCGCGCTGTCGATCCACAATCTCGTGCGCATACTGCTCGACGCGGGGGCGGTGCGGGCCATGGAGGGCGACATCAACCCCGAGTGGGTGAGCGGCAATCTCTACGTGGTCGAAGACGGAAAGTGTGTCGGCTACAAAGGCCTGGAGGGGACGGTCGTGCAGGGTGGAATGAGGGCACCTGGCCGTCGTTACCTGAGTACCGACACCCGCGACTTCGTGGCCGTGTTCGCCGACCCCGACAGATGGTCGCCACCGGGGGCCTCGGAGGCTCCCACCACCAGCGCCCCTGCGCTGGGTCAGGGCGAGACCGAGTCGGCGGCCACCCCCACATCTTGATTCCGGAGGACGCCGAAGGTCCGGCCGGGAGCTCATCGGCCACCGGGTTGGCCGCATTCGATTTCGACGGCACCCTGCGCCGTGGAGACAGCCTTTTCCCGTTCCTGGGGCTGGTGGCCGGCCGTGTTGCCGCGCTGAGCGCGATTGCCCGCGGGGCTGCCAGGGTCATCGTGCGCACCCGCCGGGTGGACCGTGATGCAATCAAGGATCTCACGTTTCGGCGTCTGCTCACCGACCGCGAAACCGACCCGTTGCTGAAACTCGCAGCCGAATTCGGCACCGGCCTCACCGACGGGTTACGGCCGGATGTGGTCGCCCGGCTTCGGGCCCATCAACAGCTCGGTCACCGGGTGGTGATCGTCTCGGCCTCACTCACGATCTACCTGCAGGCCGTTGCCGATCATCTGGGATGTGAGCTCGTGGCCACGAATCTGAACCAGGTGAACGGGAGGTTCACCGGCCGAATCGAAGGGCGCAATTGTCGTGGAGCCGAGAAGGTGGTGCGACTTCGTGAGGTCATCGGAGAGAGGCCCGACGAAGTGTGGGCCTACGGAGATTCGCACGGAGACGACGAGATGCTGGATTGGGCCGACCACGGGGTGAGGGTGGGCCGAACGGAGATCAGCGCCCAGCCGTGATCCTGCGGTAGATCCCGGTTGGCAGGTGCCGAAGCACGGACATCAACAGCCGCACCGGTGGCGGAGCCCATACCACGGTGCGCCTGCCGGTCAGACCCTTCATCAGGGCGTCGGACACCGCCGGTGGATGGACCGACAACGGTGCCGGTTCGAGACCCTCGGTCATCCTTGTGTGGACAAAGCCGGGGCGAACGACCAATACCCGCACCCCATCGTCGGCAAGGGCATCGCCGAGCCCCCGTGAGTAGGAGTCGAGGCCGGCCTTGGCCGACGCGTAGAGGCGGTTGGAACCCCGGGGACGTTCGGCGGCGACGCTGGACAATACCGCGATGACCCCATGGCCCTGACCGACCATGGCCTCGGCCATCGGTTCCATCACCGAAACCGCGCCGACGTAGTTGACCATGGCGACGTCAACGGCGCTGATCTCGCCGGCGGAGACTCCGGTGTCGAGAAGGCCGAACGCCACGATAGCGAGGTCTATAGAGGCGTGGTCGGCAAAGATCTGCCGGACAGTTCCCTGGTTGGAGTCGAGGTCGGTGGCATCGAATGCGACCCGGTCGACCGAACGGGCGCCGGCGTCGGTCAGGCGTCTGGCGAGGTCGTCGAGTCTCTCGATCGACCGGGCCGCGAGCACGAAATGGCGCGAGCCGTTGTTGGCCAGGGTGACAGCCATGTCGGTGGCGATTTCGGAGGTGGCGCCCAGGATGAGAACGGTTTCGGGTATTCCGAACGGATCGTTCATTCGGTGACATGCTCCTGATCGAAGATGGTGAGGTGAAGCCGTCGCGACAGATCACTGACGAACCTGCCATCGGGATCGAGTTCGTTGCGAAGGGAACGCCACTCGTCGAGCCGGGGGTACATGTGGGGGATCAACTCGCGACGCACGCGGCTGTCCTTGGCGAGGTAGAGGCGTCCGCCCGCGGCCACAACCTTGGCGTCGAGATCGTTGAGAGTGGCCCGCAGGGCGGTGCCGTTGACGGGAAGGTCGACGGCGAGGGTCCACCCCGGGATCGGAAACGAGAGGTGTCCGCGGCCCGCGGCTCCGAATCGTTTCAGCACGATCAGGGTGGGGCGGGTTCCGTCGGTGGTGGCCAGACGTTGCAGGGATTCGGCGATGAGAGATTCGTTGCCGTCTGGCACCGCGAACTGCCATTGGAGAAACCCTCGATGTCCATACACCAGATTCCAGTTGGCCAGCGCGTCGAGCGGGTGGAAGAAGCTGGTGATCGATTCGACTCGGTGGCCGGGCCGGGAAGCCCGATACCAAAGTTCGTTGAACGCTTTCATGGCGATGCCAGGCGGCTGCGGATAGGGCAGCGGGGGCAGGCTCACCACACCGGGATCGTAGCGACGGGCTGTCGGGCGTTGGTCGGGCTGTATCGCGTCGAGCGGAGCGTGGTCGCCGCTGTTCACCACCCCTCGCCCGAATGAGCGGCCCTTGGCCAGGCCGTCGACCCATGCGACGCTGTAGCCGCTGGAGCGGTCGACGTCGACCAAGCGTTGCATGACCGCGTCGAGATCGGGTTCGCGCGTGGTGTCGGAGGCGATCAGGCCGGTCTCGACCCGCTGCAGCGAGATGGTTGCCTCGGTGATGAAGCCGGTAAGTCCCATTCCGCCGGCCGTGGCCCAGAAGAACGGCGCAGACTCGTCGTCGGGCCGCAGACGACGTGGGCCGGTGGGGGTTAGCAGGGTCAGTTCGGTCACGTGGTTGGCGAAGCTGCCGTCCTTGTGATGATTCTTGCCGTGGACATCGGATGCAATGGCGCCACCGACGGTGACGCGAGAAGTGCCGGGCGTGACCGGAACGAAGAATCCGAGCGGAATGATCCGCCTCAGGATGTCTTCGAGACTGATGCCGGCGTCGACGCGCAGCACGGCTGACGACTCGTCGAGCTCGAAAACCCGTGGGAGGGATGTGGCGTCGAGCACCGCCCCGCCGGCCGATTGGGCGGCGTCGCCGTAGCTTCTGCCCAGACCCCGGGCGATCACTGCGGGAGAAGCGGCGATCGTTTGATCGGCCGAGCCGGCGGGCACAACATCGGCCACGCTGGGGCAGGTGCGGCCCCATCCCGAAAGCGACCTGCGCTGCCGTCGGACACGAGGTTCGTCGGTGATCACAGGTAGATCCCCGATCCCGTCAGCACGATGAACGCGGCTGCTCCGAACATGATCACGCGATCGGAGGTGACGAGCCTGACCGGATCGTCGACGTGTCCGGAGGCGACAAGCCGGCGGAACCTTTCGAGGATCGCGGCGGACAGCATGATCGACGGGGCCGACCACCAGATCGGCATGGTGGTGAGGGCCAGGCCGACGACCGATCCGAAGCAGATGGCCTGGGTGATGAACAGCAGCGTGCGATTTCTGCGGCTGGTGTACCACCTCAGCACCGAGCGGTGGTCGGGGGCCGAGTCACCGAGTCGGCCCACCTCGCCGGCCCGCTTCCCGACCGAGATGAAAGCGGCAGCAGCGGCCACCCCGGTGATGAGATAGACCGACAATCCGCTGTCGGAGGCGAGCGCCCCTCCCACGACCCGCAGGGCGAACCCGGTGGTGACGGTGATGACATCAACCACCGGAATGTGTTTGAGCCAAGTCGAGTAGAGAGTTGTCGTGAGCAGGTAGGCGACCAGGGTGATGCTGAACCAGGTACCCGCGAATATCGAGATGGCCAGGGCCGCTGCGGCCAGGACGATTGCGGCCGACCTGGCCGCTGACGGCGAGAGATCACCGGCTGCTATGGGGCGGTCGCATTTGAGGGGGTGAAGCCTGTCGGCCTCGGCATCGGAGATGTCGTTGATCATGTAGGTGACTGCCGAGGCCAGAACGAACGCGATCATCCCCAGAAAGGCGTGCCACGCGGGAGACCATTCGAGCATCACGCCGGCCGCGGCAGGGGCCGCGAAAACGGCTGCGTTTTTCACCCATTGATGGGGCCGAGAGACTCGTAGTATCTCGCGAATCGGAGGCGTTGCTCGCCGCATCGTCGTGGCCATCGGTGGCTTGACCCTAACAGCCGTTGCCGTGTCGATAACGCACGAGCCTGAGGATCAGATCCTCGTTGCCCCGTTGGACAGCGCGGTGCACAGTTGACGGTCGATGGGGATGTAGAAACCAGTCTCAGGGTCGAGGAAGAACAGCGGATCGGTGATCAAATCCGGGTCGAATCCTTCCCGCGCCGCGTCGACCTTGCGGTACTTGAGAGTTCCGGTCGTTGCGATCTCGGAGAGCAGACGCACGAACCTCGGCTGGGCGTACGACGGGAGGCTCCGGCCGACCGCCTCCGCGAAGCGTCCGAGATCGAAGGTGTCGTCGACGACCATTGCGGCCATTCCCGCCCGCCCGTCGTGGCCCGGCACAGCCACGCCGTAGACGTTGATCTCGAGCACACCGCGGCACGGACTGAGTGCCTCGGCAACTTCGGTGGTCGAGACGTTCTCGCCCTTCCAACGGAATGTGTCGCCGATGCGATCCACGAAGTAGAAGTAGTCGTCGTTGTCGCGGCTGAGCAGGTCGCCGGTCCGGAAGTAGGCGTCTCCCGGCTCGAACACATCGCGAAGAATCTTGGACTCGGTGGCCGAGTCGTCTGAGTATCCCTCGAACCTGGCGCTCGAGGTGATCTTCCCGATGGCCTCTCCCGGCTCGCCGGGCGCGGTTTCGCTGCAGAAACCGTCCGGACCCCGCACCTCGGCCTGCTCATCCAGGTCGTATCTGATCAGATGGACTCCCGCCGCCCTTCGGAGCAGCGACGGTGAACGTCCGACCGACCCCACCTTGTCGTCGAGATTGAAGAAGGTGACGTTTCCCTCCGTGGCGCCGTAGAACTCGACCATGTGATCCAGAGAAAACCTCTCACGGAAGTCCTCCCATATGTCGGGCCGCAGTCCGTTGCCGACGCAGACCCGAATCCGGTGGCGCCGCTCGTCGGGGTGAGTGGGAGAGTTCAGCAGGTAGCGACACAATTCGCCTATGTATTGGAACGCGGTGACATCGTGGTTCACACAGTCGGCCCAGAATCGTGACGCCGAGAACTTCGGGGCCAGCACCGCGGTGGCGCCGGCAAGCAGGGCGCTGCCGGTGGCCATCACACCGCCGACGGTGTGGTAGAGCGGCAGCGGAGAGTAGATGTTGTCGCTGGGACGGTAGCTGCCCATTGCCTTGGCGGCGGCGGCCACCGCCAGGAAGCGATGGTGGCTGAAATGGGCGGCCTTGGGCAGTCCGGTGGTGCCGCTGGTGTAGATGTAGAACAAATCGCTGTCGGTCGTGATGCCGTCGCGCACGTGGGAGTCGAGCGGGTGGGGCGACTCTTCGGAGACGGCCCGGTCGAAGTCTCCCGACTCGGTGTCGGCGGCGGTCGTGAAGACACCGGGGCGGGAATCGAGCCCCCGGGCGCAGTCCTGCCATGTTTCGGCGAGGTCGGCATCGACTATCAGGTGTCGGGCCGCGGCGATTTCGACCGAGCGGGCCAGCGACGCTCCGGTGAGGTTGTTGTTGATGAGCGCCGTGACCGCCCCGATCTTGGCCATCCCGAGCCAATGGGCCACGTACTCGGGGCGATTGCCCCCGAGCAGTGCGACCCGATCGCCGCCGCCGACCCCCTGGGAGATCGCCCAACGGGCCACCCTGTTGGCCCGCTGGTCGAGCTGCGCGTAGGTGAGGCCGGAGTCGCCCATGACGAGGGCCATCGCCTCCGGGTTGCGTCGGGCGTGGGCCTCGACGACGTCCGCGATCGTGTGGGACGCGCCGGGACGAAAGCGGATCAGATCGGGTGCGACCCTGGTGGCGAAGCGGGCCAGCCGCAGATCGCTGGCAACGGTGCGTGCCGAAGGGAGCGTGGGAAAGGACAAGGTGGGGTCAGCCGCTGCTCTTGGCGGCGGTCTCGAGAGCCTCGAGCGAGTCGCCGAGATGGTCGATCAGTTCCCACAGATCGGGAACGAGCTCCCGGCAGGCCACAAACCCGAAGTCGAGGCTGCCGTTGTAGCTCTGCACGGTCATGTTGAGGCCGACGCCGTCGTTGATCGCCGATACCGGGTAGTTGGCGATGAGTTTCGCGCCGATTCCGTAGAGCGGGAACTGGGGGCCGGGCACATTGGAGATCACAACG
>JAJRXJ010000173.1 GCA_024276355.1 Actinomycetes bacterium
ATATCGGGCGGTGAACTGACTGCCCACATGAACGCCGTGGTCAAGAGCTCCACCTACGACATCGGACCGATCACCATCTCCGGCCTGGTCAGCACGAGCGACGATGTCACTCTCACCCTCGACATGGTGGCTGTCGACGTTGCCGCCGGTGAGCCCCCGGCGGCACCCACGGCCGTGGATCAACAGGTGCTCCACGACCCCAACGCGCCCGGCGACTTCGCCGCGGGCGTCATGCCGATCCTCGCCGACAACTGTGCCTCGTGCCACAACGCCGGAGGGGTCGGTGCCGGCACTTGGGCGCTCGACACCGCCGGCGACGCCGCACAGGTGGCCGAGGGCATCGCCATCGTGACCGGCAGCGCCTACATGCCTCCTTGGCCGGCATCGGATCTCGGGGTTGTATTCCACGACTCCTGGAAGCTCTCCGAAAGCGAACTCGACACCCTCGCTGGATGGGCCGCCACCGGAGGAGCGATCGACGTACCGGCCGACACTCCGATCCTGGCACCGGACAACTCAATCAATTCGATCGAACACGATGTGGAGATGACGGCGTCGGCACCGTACGCAGGCACCGAAGCCCTCCTCGACGACTACCGATGCCAGATATTCGACCCGCAGCTCGACAGCCCCTCGTGGGTGGTGGGCATGGAGTTCACCCCCGATCAGGTGACCGTCGTGCATCATTCGGTCGACTACCACGCACCGGCATCACTGCGGGCTGCCGCCGAGGCAGCCGACGCGGCCGACGCGGGGCCGGGATGGACCTGCTACGGGCTCACCGGTATCGGTGACCGCGGCGCCCAGCCCGAACAGATCATGGCATGGGCCCCCGGGCAGCAGCCCGAGGTGATGTCACCGGGCACCGGGATTCTCTTCGAGCCCGGCGATTTCGTGATCGCCCAGATCCATCGCCACTACGAGCACGACTTCCCACTCGACCGATCGCAGCTCTCGTTCGACCTGGCCTCACCCGACCAGTTGGCTGCGGCCGGCGGTGCTCTGGCTCCCATCACCCACCACGTGCTCATCGCCCCGGCTGAGATCCCCTGCACGCCGGATCAGAGCGGCCCCATGTGCGACCGCAACAACGTCCTCGCCCGCCTCGACCGGGAGTTCGGCGACGGCAGTGGTCCCGACCAGATTCTCAAGGCATGCGGCAAGACATTGGCGGAGACCGCCGTGTTGGTCGACGGTGTGGCCCGCGGGTCGTGCGACACCCCCGTGCCGGGCTCGGCCGAGATCGTGAGCGTGTTCGGACACATGCACGAGTTCGGTGAAACCTTCCGCATGACTCTCAACCCGGGCCGACCCGACGAGCAGATCCTGCTCGACATTCCCAACTGGAGCTTCGACTGGCAGTTCAACTATCGACTCGAGACTCCGGTGCTGATCAACAAGGGAGATGTTGTGAGGATCGAGTGCAGCTGGAACCGGGCCCTGGTCCAGCAGACAGAACCCGCCTACGTCACCTGGTCCGACGGCACCAGGGACGAGATGTGCTACTCGGTGGTGGCGACGCGACCACCCGAGCGGTAACCCGCTCGGAGTTGACCCTGGGCACACCGAGCCGGCACGTGGCGGCAACGAAACGGGCCGCTCAAAAACATCGTCGGTCCGCCGATTGGGTTGTGGAGACAATCCGATGGATGGGATGCGACGCATGGAGCAGGCCAACGAGCCACTGATACCCGTATGCCTCGTCCACTGGAACGCGCCCGAGTGGCTGGCTTCGTCGATCGAATCGATAGCAGCCAGCCGGGGCTGCAGACCCGCGGTATTCGTCGTCGACAACAGCCTCGACCTTGATCCGGAGGACCTTCCCGACGGGGTTCAGCTCATCAGGCCGACCGGAAACCTGGGCTACAGCGGAGGAGCCAACCTCGGCTTGGCCGAAATGTTGAAAGCCCAGCCGGCCCAGTCCCACCTGGTGATCGCATCCCACGATGCCCACGTCGAGCCGGACACCCTTCGCTCACTGAGAGACACCGCTGTCGCCAACCCGTCATTGGGGGTGGTCGCCCCCGCTCTCACCAGGCCGGCCATCTCGTTCGGCGGTCTCTGGGATGGCCGCAGGGCCACCATGATCACCGATCCGGAGCGGGCCCACACCGCCGACTGGGCATCCGGCACCCTCCTCATGCTGTCCGCCGAGTGCATGACCGACATCGGCGGATTCGACGACGCGTTCTCCTCCTACTGCGAAGATGTCGATCTGTGCCTCAGGGCCGCCGACCATGGCTGGGGGGTGACCGTGAAACCGGACGCGACCGCGTGGGGCCTTGGTTCCGCGTCCGATTCCGTGGCATCAACCATCTCGGTCAACACCAGCCGGCTCAGGATCAAGCGTGACGGAACAGCCGGGCTCAGCCATGTGATGAGCGAAAGATCAAGAAGCCTGGCCGGTGCCGTCAGCGTCTGGGCCGGGCGGGGCCGGCAATCCTCGAGCAGTCGCAGGAGAGCCGGCCGCAGCGCCATCCGCCAGACCCGCGAGTTCGCCGCGGTCATGAGCTCGGCCACGCGATGGCTTCGGGCCCACAGGAGCGAAGACCACAACCATCCCAGGACCGGGGTGGCCGCATGTTGAATCTCCCCACCGCAGTGGTCATCGGGATGCACCGCAGCGGGACCAGCGCTGTGTGCCGGTGCCTGAGCGAACTCGGCTGGCGCGGCCCGTCCAATGAAGAGGGAATCCACGCCGCCGACAATCCCGAACATTTCGAGTCACGGCGTCTCGTCGACCACAACGAGGCACTGCTCGAAGCCGGTGGAGGACAGTGGAAGTACCCGCCCCGCGGCCTCCCCCAGCCGAGCGAGCCCTGGATCTCCGAGGCTCGAAGGACGATGGCCGATGTCTTCCCGGGTCACGGGCGCCTGATCAAGGACCCCCGCCTCAGCATCACTCTCGATGCTTGGGACCTGGCGCCGAACGACACCCGGATCATTTTCGTCACGCGTCACCCGGCAGATGTCGCCGACTCGCTGGCTCGCCGCGATGGGTTCACCACCGTTCACGGACTGGCCTTGTGGGAGGTCTACAACGCCCGGGCGGAGCAGCTCCTGCAGGGACGCCACGTTCATGTCATCGGCTTCGAGGCGTTGAGGAACGACCCGATGGCCAGTCTTGAAAGTGTGGCCCGGTTCATGGGCCTGCCCGATGATCCGGACACCGATGCCCGGGTACGGGCCGCCGCCTCGGGAATCGATCACTCGATCGGTGGCCGCCGGAGCAGCGACACGGCCGCGGCCCCGGTGATCGACAGGTGGCATCGACTCACCGGTCTTGCCGGCACGCACACTCCCCTCGTGAGTGCGTCAGAACCTCACGGCCGCTGGGCACATGAGGTCCTGGAACTGGTGCGCGAACGCGACGCGCTGGCCGCAGAAAACCGATCACTGCGACGCAAACCGCTGAAGATCGCCGTGGCCCGGACCACCAGCATCGCCCGCCGCGGCCGCCGGGCAGACAAGGTCACGACATGACATCCGCTCGGCCACTCGTGACGGTCATCGTCACGTTTCACAACCAAGCCGAGTTCGTCTTCGGCGCGCTCGACAGCGTCGCGGCCCAATCCGAGAGGAACATCCAGCTGATCATCACCAACGACGGCTCCACCGACGACACGGCCGACCGGATCAACGAGTGGTGCGCCCTCAACCGGCCCGACACGGTGATCGTGGAATCCGACTCGAATGTCGGCCTCCCGGCGGTCCTCAATCTCGCGGTTCCCCAAATTCGCGGCGAGTTCCTGGTGATCCACAACGGAGACGACGAGCTCTACCCGGATCGGATCAGAAGCCAGCTGCGGGTGCTGCTCGACAATCCTGAGGTCGGCGTGGTGTATTCCGACATGGTCTACCACGACCCCTCCGGGCGACCCACCGGAGAGCGACGTCCTCCCGCCCATGGGCCGAAACACGAAGGCGACATCCTTCATCACTTCATCAGCGACTCCTTCATGCCCGGCGGACCGGCCCTCATGGTTCGGACCTCCCTACTCGCCAGGGTCGGCCCATGGCGCGAGGACCTGATGGCCGACGACTTCGATTTCATCCTGCGGTTGTCGGAGGTTGCCCGCTTCAAGTACCTGCCGATCGATGCCGTCCTCTATCGGTCCCTTCCCGACTCGCTCACCTCGCACGTGGCCGAACTCGCCGATGGCCGGGCGAAGGCGCTCCTGGCCCGAAGAGGCGGCGACCCCGAGACCGATCGTTTGATAGACCGGCGCGTCTCCACCATGTCGAGCGTCCTCCACGAACGGGACTTCGACCGGCGACAGACCCGTCGCCTCCTGTGGATGTCGCTGCGCAGAACCAGGAGACCCAAGTGCGCCAAGCAACTGGTGCAGAACTACGCGCGGAGCCTCGCCTCTCTGGCCAGAATCCCGTTCCGTAGGTCAGCACCCGATCCCGCGGGCCACGCCGGTGGGGCATTCGATCGCTCACGACGCCCCTTCGAGATCAAACGCCGGATCGAGCATCTCTCCGGTCCGATGTCCGCCAGGCTCGCTCTCATCGGAACGACCTCGGCCATCGGCGGTTTCATCGAAGCCATGATCCTGGTGATGGTCGCCAGCGTCGCCACCTCGTTCACTGCCGGCGGAAGCTCGGGCAGTTTGTCTCTCGGACCGTTCTCCGTGCTTCCCGACAATCCCTCGACGACTCTGTGGATGGGGTTCGGGCTGCTCCTGGCCTACGCCGCCAACGACACGGTCACCGCAGTCATGTCGGCCCGTCTGTTCTCCCGTGTCACCCGGCGACTGCGCCGACATCTCATCGAGTCCTACTCAAAAGCAGAGTGGTCGGCCAAGGAACGTCTCGAGGGACCCGCGCTGGTCCAGTTGGCAACGGTCAACGGTTCCAAGGTGTCGACCGCCGTGTCTGACCTCGCAGCGATGGTCTCATCGTCGTTGAATTTTGCCGTTCTGCTGGTCACCGCCCTGCTGGTCGATGCGCTGGCGGCCGGAACCGTGATTGTCGGCATCGGTGTGCTCCTGGTGGTGAGCGTGCCCCTCGCCGAGATGTCCAGGCGTGAGCAGGCGAACCTGACCGGGCTCACCCGCGATTACGTGCGCTCTATCCAGCAGCACAGTGCGGTGGCGCGCGAGATCGAGGTGTTCGGTGTCCAGACGGAATCGGCTGATGTCATTGACAAGATCAACGTCGCCCATTCGGACAGGGTGTTCAGAACCCGCCTGTTGGGGCGTCTCAACACCACCGTCTACAAGGTCTCGAGCCTGGCGCTCGTGCTCGGGATGCTGGCCGCGGTGCTCGCGGTCGGATCCGGGGAGATCCTGAGATTCGCGGTCGTGGCCCTGGTGCTGTTGCGATCGGTCTCCTACGGCCAGTCGGCCCAGAGAAGCTGGCAGGCCACGTTGGAGGCATCCGCTTGGCTCGACCAACTCGAAACGGATCTGAAACCCCTGGAGGAATCCCGGCGGCGCCGGCCGGCCAAGAGCCGCCCGAGGGTGGACGACGGCCCGATGGGAGTCGAACTCGAGAAAGTGAGCTTCAGCCACAAGCCCGGCCAGGCCGTGCTGAAGAACGTCGACCTCGCGCTCACCGCGGGAGAACTGGTTGGTCTCGTCGGCCCTTCCGGAGCCGGCAAGTCAACCCTGGCCGAGATCATCGTCGGTCTTCGCACACCGCAAACCGGCACCGTCCGGGTCGATGGCCACGTCCGCCGGACCAGTGCCGCCACCGACAACGACCGTGTGGCCTGGGTGCGCCAGGAGCCGGTGCTGATCCGCGGGACGATCATCGACAACGTCAGGTTCCATCGTCCCTGGGTCACCAACGACGACATTCGCCGGGCGCTGCTTGCAGCCCACATCCTCGACGAGGCCGAGGCCTGGCCGGATGGTCTGAACACCGACCCCGGCACTCTTGGATCACGTATCTCGGGTGGCCAGAAACAAAGGATCGCCATCGCCCGGGCACTCGCGGGACACCCCCGCCTACTTGTCCTCGACGAACCGACTTCGGCTCTCGACGCCACCTCCGAGGTGGCCGTCAACCGAACTCTGCTCGAACTCAAGGGTCTCGTCACCACTCTGGTGATCGCCCACAGGGCGGCGAGCATCGCCGGATGCGATCGGATCCTCGAATTGAGCGATGGGGCCCTGAGGTCGACGGATGTCCGTCCGCCGACCCGCTGCGGGCCTCCGCGCGACCTTCCCTGCCGGGCTGTCGGGGCGTAGTCTCATGTCGGGGCCGGGAACGACCCGGCCAAGAATCTGATCGTCTGTCCGATGTCAGGCTCACACACCGTCCCAACCAAGTGGTGGCACCAGATCCCCGACGGACGCGTGCAGTGCGACGTGTGCCCGAGGGCCTGCAAGCTCCACGAAGGACAACGGGGCCTTTGTTTCGTGCGGAGCCGGCTCGATGATGCCATCGTGCTCGACACCTACGGGCGTTCCAGCGGGTTCTGCATCGACCCGATCGAGAAGAAACCCCTCAATCATTTTCTGCCCGGCACCCCGATCCTGTCGCTGGGCACCGCCGGGTGCAATCTGGCCTGCCGGTTCTGCCAGAACTGGGACATCTCGAAATCCAAGGAGATGGCCACCCTGGCCGACTCGGCCATGCCCGACGAGATAGCCGACGCGGCCCGCCGTTTGGGTTGCAACAGCGTGGCCCTGACCTACAACGATCCCACCGTGTTCCTGGAGTACGCGATCGACATCGGCGTGGCCTGCCGAAACGTCGGGGTGAAGGTCGTGGCGGTTACCGCCGGCTACATCGAACCCGGCCCGCGCCGCGAGTTGGCCGGTGTGCTCGATGCCGCCAACGTCGATCTCAAGGCATTCACCGACGACTTCTATCATCGGGTTTGTGGTGGCGCCCTTCAG
>JAJRXJ010000174.1 GCA_024276355.1 Actinomycetes bacterium
CCCGGCCTCGATGTATTCGGCAACCTTCTCGCGGCATTGATCGGAGGTACCGACCGCCATGAGCTTGCGAACGAGATCGTCGGGGATCAGGTGGGCGGCACGTCGATAGTCGGCTTCGGTGGCCGGCCATCCGACGATCTCCTGGACCTTCTCGACCAGTTCCGGGTCGGCTCCGGATGCTTTCATGATGTGGGGCTCGGTGCCCAAGTAGTAGGCCACCAAGGACTTGCCGGTCATCATTGCCTCAGCGGGATCATCATCGGAGAGTGAGCAGACCAAGAGTTCGGGCCTGTCAACGTCGGCGATGGTGCGTCCTGACTTCTGAGCGCCGCGTGCGACCGTATCGACGGCGTCGCGTATGTAGTCAGTGGAGACGATGTAGTTGAGGACGGCGCCGTCGCAGATCTCACCGGTGAGTTCCAGCATCTTTGGTCCGGTGGCGCCTATGTATATGGGAATGTCTCTGGGACCCGTGTCGCCGTAGGCCACGTCGAGTCGGATTCGGTCGAGATGCACGAACTCACCTTCGTAGGTGACCTCCTCCATGGTGAACAGTTGACGGATGGCCTCGACATTCTCACGTACAGCTGTGAGCGGTTTGCGACGGTCGACCCCGACCCGGCCGGCGATGGGCTGCCACCACGCTCCAAGCCCCAACATCACCCGACTCTCACCCTCGGGAGTCAGTCCGGCCAGCTCCCACATCGTGCTCCAAGTGGCCGCGATCACCGCGGGGTTGCGGGAGTAGATCGGTAGTACGCCGCTGCCGATCCGCAGCCTGCTGGTCTCCGTGAGCAGGGCACTCATCAGGACGACACAGTCGCGGGCGAGCCTGGTGTCGGCCTGCCAGATCTCGCTGAAACCCTGCTCTTCGGCGTACTTCGCCACCTCGAGTTCGTAGCGGATGTCGTGCTTGTCCTGCAGATAAAGAGCCATTCGTTGTGCCATGTCGGCCGACCTTAGTACCGGCGACACCAAGTGGCCTCAACGTCTTCGAACCTCAAACCGTCTCACCTCTGCGAGGGCGGCCGCGAGCATCGCGATCGCGTTGTCGAACGCAACCCGACCGTGCTCGGCGGTGGCCGAGGTCGGATCGCCGATGTGACCATCCGGTCCGAAGTCGTCGGACAGCCATCCGAAACCGGCGACGCCCCCGAAGCGTACGAACCTGTTGGTGATCAGCTGTTCGGGAAGATTCGCGGTGGCCGCGTTCATGTCGACCAGGTCGGGCCGCAGGTGGAGCATCAGGGAAGTTTCCAGGTGGCCCCCGTGGATTCCGAGACCCCCTTCGCCGGCGGCTAATTCTCCACCTTGGTCGGGAGGCACGAACGGATGAAGCAGAAAGGTCGAGAGCCCATGACGCCGACGCAGGTCGCGGCAGGCCACGTTGAGAAGTGAGGAGTTGCCGCCGTGGGCGTTCAGGAACACGAGCCGTGCCGCCGGGAGGCGGGCCAGACATCGCCCGAGATCGTCAAGCATCGCGAGCATCGTGGTGGACGACATCCAGATGGTGCCCTCGGACCAGGAATGTTCATCGGACTTGCTGTAGGCGATGGTGGGCAGCAACCAGAGGTCGAGTTGCTCACCATGGAGTGCGATCAGCGATCGCGCGGATTCCTCGGCGATCACGTAGTCGGTGTTGAAGGGCAGGTGGGGGCCGTGTTGTTCGATCGCACCGACAGGTTGGATCAAGATGGCCTCGTCACTGACCGCTTCGGATACCTGGGGTGCTCGTAGGGAGGCAAGATCACGCATGCCACGACAGTAACGTCGATGTCATGACCAATATTCGAATCGAGCCGGCCGGCATCGCTCCTCCGGCCGCCAACTATGTGCACGGAGTGAAGTCGGTGGCATCGGAGGTCATGGTCCACACCTCCGGGGTGGTCCCCGTGGCCCCGGACGGGTCGGTGCCCTCGGACCTCGCCGCGCAGGCCCGCATTGTTTGGGCCAACATCTCCGTCATCCTCGCCGACGCCGGCCTCCGGCTTGCCGACATCGTCTCGGTTGTCACCTACGTGGTTTCTGGTCACGGCGTGGCCGAGGTGATGGCCGAGAGAGATCGAGCACTCGATGGCCATCTGGCTGCGTCCACTCTGGTCATGGTTCCCGAGTTGGCCCAGCCGGGTTGGAAGATGGAGATCTCGGTGGTGGCGGCGCGATGACCCGCCGCGTGGTGGTGATCGATGGTTTCGATCCAACCGATTCAAATGTCGCCGTGGTGGACGCCGCGGTCGGAACCCTCACCGATCATGGCCACGAGGTACGGAGGATCTCGCTGGTGGCCGACGACTTCACTCCCTTCATGTCAACCGAGGAGAGGCTCCGTTACCACGACGAGGGCGACAACATCCTGACCGACGAGGTCCGTCGGTCCGTCGAAGCGATCCGCTGGGCCGATGCGTTGTTGTTCGCCTACCCCACGTCGTGTTTCAACCCGCCGGCACGAGTCAAGGCCTGGCTCGACCGGGTGCTGCTGCCGGGGGTGGCGTTCGGCTTCGATGACAGCGGAAGAGTTGCTCCCGGTCTCACCCACATTCGCCGACTGGGATTGATCACCACCACCACCCATGGGTTCCTGGCCACCGCCCGGGCTCGCGACGGCGGCAGACGGATGATCCTGCGGGCCCTGAGAATGAACTGTTCGAAGACCTGCAGGCGCTCCTACATGCGGGTGACGTCCGGGGCCGGTGGGGTCAGGTCGATCAGACGGCGTCTTGGTCGGTGGTGATCCTCACCACTTCGGCAGCCGCGTGTTCGATGAACTCCTCGAGTTCGTGGCGCGGGCGTCGGTCGAGCTTGTAGAGAGAGACCCAATCGAAACGGGCGCCCTCGGAGCACAACGGCAGAACACTTCTTTGCAACAGTTGCTTGGCGGGCTCGCCTTCGAGACGGTTGATGAGATGTGAGGATCCATGGGTGACCACTGCCACCAGACGTGAGACATCGGAGAGTGGCGAATCGGGGATCGGGGCTCCGGCGGTGTCGATGGCCGGGCCGAGGACTCGTTGTACCCATGCCAGCAGGGGCGCGGGCATCGCCCCCCACCAGATCGGGTGAATGAACACCAGTGACTGGTAGCCGGTGAGATCGTCGGGCCCCTGGTCGGCCCCGTCGCCGAGCAGGCTCACCGTCACCTCGTGTCCGGCGTTGCCGAGCTCCGACACGACCCTCTCGCGAACCGCCGCGTTGTAGCTCTCCTCGACGGGGTGGGCGTGAATGACGAAGATGCGCACGGCGCCGACCTTACCTACGATGCCCGAATGGACCTACGAACCTGGATCACCGCCGACCTCGACTCGCTCGGCAATCGACTTTCCAACGGGATCTTCTCGGTCATTCCACCCGGGCGAATGGCCGAACGGGTAGATGGTGGTGGGGTCGCCCCGGTCTACATGGTCTGGCACACTGCCCGTCACCACGATGTTGCCGTCAACGGGGTGCTGCGGGGGGTTGCGCCGGTGCTCGACGAGTGGGCCGACCGGGTTGGGGTGGTCGGTGATTCATGGCGAGGATTGGCTGAGGCCGAGGATCTCGATCTGGTTCCTCAACTCGATCCGGAGTCGGTCAACGGGTATCTGATGGCGGTGATCGGTTCGACCAGGAGTTGGGTGGCCGAGGGCGATCTCTCGGTGCTCGACACCTCGCCGGATTCGTCGTCGGCACTGGCGCAGATCGGAACTCCCGCCGACCGGTTCGACTGGCTCTACGGCATGTGGTCGGGCAAGCCGGGAATCTTCTACCTGGCCTGGGAGGCGATCGGCCACGGATACAACCACTTGGGCGAACTCACCGCGGCCCGCAACCGGATGGGACTGAGTCCATTCTGAACCGGTTCGGGCCTATTCAGTTGGTCATGCCGATGATGGTGCCGCCGGCCAACACCAGTCCGAGGGCGATCAGCAGTCGGGGCGACCTCTCCCTCGAGCCGTGGAGCCAGCTGGCCGCAGCGACAACAGAGAAGATCTGGGCCGCGTTGGCCAGGGGAGCGACGACGCCCACGTCGCCCTCCGAGAGAGCCCAGATGAGAGTGGGGAGGGCGAATCCCACCAGTGTTCCCGACACCAGCAGGTGGGGCATCGCTCGCCGGGTGTCGCTCACCAGTGTCGCTCCGCGTGCCAGCGCGATCACCGCAATCGTGATTGCCGCGGAGGTCAGGATCGCGGTTGATGCCCACCAGACCTCGACCTTGATGTCGACTGTCAGTTGACGGGCGGCCACGTCGCGCAACCCGAAGGTGAACGCGGTCGCCAGAGCCAGTAAAGACCCACCTCTGACGAATCCACGAGGATTTGAGGTACCGCCCTCGAGACTGATGATGATCCCACCGGCCACGGTGAGAAGGGTGCCCATGAGTATCGCGATTCGCCAGGGTTCGCCGATGAACAAAATGGCCAGGATCACCGAGAGCATCGGGGCGGTACCGACGAACAGTCCGGTGCGGGCCGGACCGATCGACTTGATGGCGGCAAAGAACATCCCCTGCGATGCACCGGGCGCGATGGCGCCGATGAGGGCGAACCGCCACAGCGAACCGAAGTCAGCTCCTGTCGTGGGCACCCCGGCAATGACAGCGGTGGACGCGGCCACAATCGCCGCTACGGAGATGGAGGCGAATGCACCGATGTCGCTGCTGACTCCGCTGGAGTCGACCCCCCATCCTGAGGCGACCATGTTGAGACCCCACAAGGTTCCCGCCATGAGCGCGAGCAGAATCGGAAGGCTCATGCCGGAGGTGCCGTCATCCGAGCTGGGGTAGCACGTCTTCGGCCAGCCTGGCGATCTGTTCGGAGACCTTGGAGTAGGCGTCTCCGGGCATCGCCGGGAACACCACCAGATTTTCGATTCCGCCCAGATGTTCGCGGTACCAGTCGATTTGTTCGGCCACGTCGTCGGCGGTGCCGATCAGCCAGGTGCGGTTCTCCAGCGACTCTTCAAGGGTGGGGATGAGGCCGGCGGGCGCCGGCCCACCGTCGGCACCCATGTAC
>JAJRXJ010000175.1 GCA_024276355.1 Actinomycetes bacterium
ACTGGTCGGTGAACGGCACCTAACCCCCCCCCTTTTACCCGGTTTTGTGAACGTTTGGAGTCCCGTACGGGACTCCAAACGTTCACAAAACCGGGTAAAAGGGGGGGGGTTAGGTGCCGTTCACCGACCAGTGCCAGGGTTCGCTGGGGAGGTTCTTGAAACCGAACTTCGGAGCCAGTCTGGCCAGAGTCTTGTAGATGTCGGAGCGGCGGCTGCGCAGGGCGCGCCCGTTGTAGGTGAAATCAATGGCCAGCCCTTTTTCGTGGGCCGACTTGCCGGGTGGAGCGGTCGGAGGCCGGCATCGAGAGGCCGGCATCCTCCAGATGGCGTATTCGGATGTGCCGCAGTGCTGACGACGCAGGCTGATCTGACGCTGCGGGCTTCGGTACCCTCCGCCGCCCAGCGTGTAGCCCTCGGCCGCCATCGCAGCCAACAACCCCTCCAGTTGGTCGGCAATGATCACATTGACCCTGATCCCGCGGACCGTGGTGAGATCGACCTTCAGATCGTCGGGGATCACGTAGGAGCCTGACGTGGGGGAGTTGCGGGCGGCGATCGCGTCGGCGATTCGCTGCTCTTCGTTGCGAATGTCGTTGGCCAGCTGAGCGTCGACGTCTCGGAGTGCGGCAAGCTCGGCGAGTTTCTCGTCGAGACGTTCGTTGGCCTTGTCGAGGATCGTCGCCTGCCGATCCCGAGCGTCGGCGAGTGAGGCAAGATGAAACTCGAGCTCATCAGCCTTTCGTTGTGCCTCGGCCTGAGCATCCTCGGCGGCTTTGTTCTGGACCTCGAGTTCGGCTTGGATGCCACGGAGTTCGTCGAGGGCGTCGAGGTTGGAGTCGGTGGCAAACTCCACAAGGGCGGTTTCGCGGGCCTGCTTCCACGGATCCTCGCCGAGCATGGCGAGACCGCTCGAAGGTCCCTGGAAGTTGACGTACGCCTCCACGGCCTGGTCCTGCATGCGAATGGAAGCGGCGCGACTCTGGGCCCGCAGCCTGGCGATCTTGGCCTGAGCTTTCGAGTTGGCCTGTTGGGCCTGCTCGAGCCCGCGTCGAGCGGCCTCCACCGAAGCCGCTTGGGCGTCGACGTCTTGTTGCATGGCGTCGAGCGCGGCCTGCACGTCGGCGGCATCGGCTGCGGCAATGTCGGCGCTGGCAGCAGCGGCGGCTTCCTCTGCCTGGATCTGCTTGCGCTTTTCGCGCAGCTGGTCGGGTGTCTCGGCGCCCGCGATGGCCGCCGTGGAGAGCAGCAGCGCCACGCCGACAACAGCGGCGAGGACCGTTCGGATCGAGAGGAACTGGCGGGTGGATCGGTGCATTTCGTCATACGTTCGCAATGAACGGTTGTTGACGGTATCAGCGACCGGGGTCGGCCGCTCAGGCGCGCCCTTCCATTCCCGGACGGGTCCGACCCCTCCGCACGAACGACGTGAGCGTCTCCCTTGGAGTTCAGGTGCTCTGCCCGAGTACGGTCGGCGCGGCGTGGACGACCGAATCGCGCAGCCGGAGGATTGTCATGCAACTGGGACTCACTTGGGGATACTGGGGGCGGGAGATGCCGGCTCAGTTGGTGGAGCTGAGCGTGGCCGCCGAGCAGGCCGGATTCGACGCGGTGTGGTCCGCGGAGAGTTGGGGTTCGGACGCTTTCTCGCCGCTCGTGTTGATCGCCGCCAACACCGAGCGGATCAAGCTCGGCACCGGAGTTGTCCAGCTATCGGCTCGCACGCCGGCCGCAACTGCGATGCAGTCGGTGACCCTCGATCACATATCCGGGGGTCGCATGATCCTCGGCCTTGGGGTATCGGGTCCACAGGTGGTCGAGGGCTGGTACGGCATGCCATCTCGGATGCCGTTGGCCCGTACCCGCGAATATGTGGAGATTCTCAGAAGAGCATTTCGTCGTGAGGGCCCGCTCGAGTTTCAGGGACAACACTTCCAGCTGCCGTATTCGGGTGAGGGGTCGGTGGGACTCGGCAAGCCGCTCAAGATCATGACCCACCCTCTGCGCGAGATTCCCATCTGGATCGGGGCCGAGGGCCCCAGGAACGTTGCGCAGACAGTCGACATTGCCGACGGTTGGCTGCCCCTGTACTACACGCCGTTTCGCCCGGAGGTCTACGGAGAGCAGCTGAAGGATCGCAAGCCCGGGTTTGAGATCGCGGTCAACGTGTTCATGCGGGTCCACCACGATGTGGAGGAGGCGCTGTGGCCCACCAAGGCTTCGCTCAGTTTCTACATCGGTGGGATGGGCGCCAAGGGGCAGAACTACCACACCAAGCTCATGGCGCGGATGGGGTTCGAGGAGGAAGCCCACAGGATCCAGGATCTTTTCATGGACGGCAAGCGCGACGAGGCCATCGCCGCGGTCCCCACCGAGTTCGCCGACGAGATCTCGCTGGTCGGTTCGGAAGGCCGAATCAGGGATCGGCTACAGGCCTGGGAGGAGAGTCCGGTCACCATGATCAACGTGGCCGCGCGCAGCGCCGAGGAGATGAGGCGAATCGCGGAGATCGTGAAGGGTTGATTTGCACGACGCGGGGTCGGCTCTCGCCCCGTCAGCGGTAGCTCACCACCTCGAACTCGATTCCGTCGCGGTCGTTGAAGTAGAAGCGACGGCCGGGTTCGTAGTCGGCCTGATTGAAGGTGGCGAAGCCTTCGGCCTCGACGAGTTTCGCGGTGGTGTCGAGGTCGTCGACAACCACTCCGATGTGGTTCAGTGACCCGACCGTGGAGTAGTTGTCGCCGGAGGCGGGTTGTGGTTCGCCGAGGGTGTAGAGGGCCAAATAGGTGTCGTCCGTGCCCACGTGAACCGTGTGTCCACCGAGCAATGCCTCGCCCTCCCATCGCACATGCCAACCGAAGATTCGCTGGAGGGATTCTGCCGACTTGTGGGGATCGGTGACCGTGAGATTGACGTGCTCGAGGTACATCGCACACTTTCTGAAAGGAGCTTATTTGTAAAATGTGTTCCAGCGTAGCATTCCACATTGGTCAAGGACTATCTTGACTATTGGCTACACTGCGGAGATGGACGACACCTCCACCATCGGATCCGCTCAACGTCGCCTGGTGGATCATCTCAAGCGATCCGGCCCATCGACAACAGCCGACCTAGCCGACGCGCTCGGGGTGACCACGCAGGCCGTGCGTCCTCAACTTGCCGAACTCGAAGAGGCCGGCCTGGTGGTGTCGGAACTGATGAGCACCGGGGTAAGGGGACGTCCCCCGGTTGGCTGGGCACTGTCGCCAAAGGCCATCGGCCTGTTCCCTGACAGACACGGTGATCTCACCGTCGAACTGATCTCGGCCATGCGCACAACTGTCGGCCAGGCCGGCCTGGATGCCGTCATCGCGGCGCGGGACGAGCAGCAATACCGGGCGATCACCGAATCCATGCCGGACGATGCCGGAGTGGAGCAGCGAGCGCGCCGTCTCGCCGAACATCGCGACCGGCAGGGATACATGGCCGAGATCGTCGCTGACGGTGACGACCTTCTGCTCGTCGAACACCACTGCCCGATCTGCGCGGCGGCCACCGAATGCCAGGGCCTCTGCCGCGCCGAGCTCGAACTGTTCGAAAGGGTCATCGGAGCCGAGGCCACGGTGGAACGCACCGATCATCTCCTCTCCGGTGATCAACGCTGCGTCTACCGGATATCCCCGCGAGCCCCTCGGAACTGACCTCGATGACGTCACGTGCAAGGATGACCGGATGCATGAATTCTCGGGACGAACTGCGGTAATCACCGGTGGAGCCAGCGGGATAGGGCTGGCGGTCGCCCGCCGGCTCGGCAGCGAGGGCATGAACCTTGTTCTCGCCGACATCGAGCAGCCCGCGCTCGATCAGGTTGTGGCGGAGTTCGAAGCGGCCGACGTTCCGGTCATCGGCATCAACACCGACGTCTCGGACATCGAGGCCGTCCGGCGATTGGCGGCTGCAACCGCAGACCGTTTCGGCAATGTCCACGTATTGTTCAACAACGCCGGGGTGGGTGGCGGCGGTCCGATTCTCGAGCCGGACGACATCGAAGTCTGGAACTGGGTGCTGGGTGTGGACCTCTACGGTGTGCTCTACGGCATCAAGGTCTTCGGTCCCGCGATGGTCGCCCATGGTGAGCCCTGCCACATCGTCAACACGGCCTCCATGGCCGGTCTCATGCCGACGGCGGGGCTTGGCAGCTACACGGTCGCCAAGTACGGGGTGGTGGCGATGAGCGAGACCCTCTCACTCGAGACTGCCGACACGAACCTCCGGGTGTCGGTGCTGTGCCCCGGTTTCGTTCAGACTCGAATCCACGAGTCGGACCGCAACATTCCCGAGAACCTGGTGTCGCTCGATGAGCCGACCGAAGAAATCGAGTTCATGCGTCAGATCATCGAGGATCTCGTCACGGGGGGAATCCCGCCCGAGCAGGTGGCAGCCGACGTGTTCG
>JAJRXJ010000176.1 GCA_024276355.1 Actinomycetes bacterium
CACCCTCGTGGCTCACCAGGCTCGAATCGACCACCGTGATAGAGCTCGACATGGCTTCCCGGGTCGATGTCGGGTCGGTGGTGCGCAACCTCGGACCGGAAGCCATCGTCAACCTGGCGGTGTCCCGCAGCGTCGATGTCGACGCGGCCCGCCGGGTCAATGTCGATGGTTTCGCCGCTCTGCTCGACGCAGCCGGAGACACGGGATCCCACATCATTCATCTCGGCAGCTCCACCGAGCTCGCCACGGCCGACCATGACACACCCGCGGTGGTCCTCGGGGTAACCAAGCTCAAGGCCTCGCGCCTGCTCGCCGAGCGGATCATCACCGGCCGGGTCTCCGGGTGCACCCTGCGACCGTTCCTCGTTCACGGTCCCGGGGAGCCATCACACCGGTTGCTGCCCACGGCGATCCGCGCCGCAGTCGCAGGTGATCCGCTTCCACTCACCGAACCGGGTGCAGCCCGGGACCACGTCCACATCAGTGACGTCGTCGACGGCATACTCGCCGCTCTCGCCACCCGTCTCGACGACCCCGACCCGATCGACGTCTGCACCGGGGTGTCCACCACCAACGAAGCCCTGATCGATCTGGTCGAGGAACTAACGGGCCATCCGATCATCCGCCGTATCGGAGCCTTTCCCCGACGGCCATGGGATCGCCCCGACTGGACCGCCGACCCCTCCCGGATGGTGGATCTGATCGGGCGACATCCCACCCCCTTGCCGACCACCATCTCCGACGTGATCCGCTCCACGACCGTGAGCGTGGTGGTGCCCATGTATCGCACCCGCGAGACGCTCGACGAGCTCCACCGGCGGATCATCGCCTCCGTTCCGGCGGGCGCCCCCGCCGAGATCATCTACGTCAACGACGGTTGCGACCGCGGCAGCGGTGCAGCCATCGACGCCCTCGCCGCCCACGACAAGCGGGTCACAGCCATCCACCACCCCCGCAACCTGGGCCAGCATCACGCCCTCCAGACCGGACTGGCCGCATCCACCGGCCAGGTGGTGATGGTGCTCGATGCCGATCTCCAAGACCCTCCCGAGGCCATACCCGCACTTCTCCAACGGTTACAGGCCGGCGACGTCGAAGCCGTGTTCGCCGGCCGCCGCGGCTCATACGAGGGGCCCGCCCGAATGCTCAGCGGCCACGCCTTCAAGTGGCTCCTCCACCTTGTGTCGGGCACCCCCTCCGACGCCGGGGGCTACGTGGCCATGACACGACCACTCGTCGATCGAATCGTCGCCGATTCACACCCCGGGCCCTACCTGCTGGCGTCGATCGCCCGCACCCGGCAGCCGACGACATCGGTGCCGGTGAGAAGGAACCGGCGTGCGGTGGGTCGCAGCGCCACGGGATCGGCCACCCGACTCCGCCTCGCAGGGCAGGCCCTGAGCCGCAGGAGCATCACCGACCACAACGACATCCAGCGGGCTCATTTCGACTCCGATTCTCTCGAGAATCCGCGGATGGTGCGGGCATCGACCCCCTATGTCGAACGCCACGTCGACCGGCTTCTCGCCCGGGCCGACCTCGCTTCCGGCGCCCGGCTGCTCGACGTGGGGTGCGGCCTCGGCAAGTTCACCATCCCCCTCCACGACCGCGGCTTCGATGTCACCGGACTCGACCTGTCGGCCGACCTCCTCCGTGATCTGGCCACCGACCTCGACGAACGGACCATGGAACTGCGCTGTGCCGACATCCTCGATCCACCCGACGACCTGGCCGGCCGGTTCGATGCCGCCGTCGGGTTCTTCGTGCTGCATCACCTGCCGGATCTCGTAGCGGCATTCGACGGATGCCGAAGATGCGTCCGCCCCGGAGGCACGCTGGCGTTCGTCGAACCCAACGCCTACAGCCCGCTCTATCCGATCCAGATCACCC
>JAJRXJ010000177.1 GCA_024276355.1 Actinomycetes bacterium
CCGGTAAGACCACGCTGGCCTACCTTGCGGCCGAGGTGGCACGCGCGTCGATGCTGTGCACCGGCTACCTTCCCACCACCGCCACCACCGAATGGACCACCTTCGAGACCATTGGCGGTCTACAGCCGACATCGGAGGGCCTGATCTTTCGCCCGGGGCTCTTTGTCGACGCAATAGAGAACGGGCGATGGCTCGTCATAGACGAGTTGAATCGCTCGAATTTCGATCGGGCATTCGGCCAGCTCTTCACGGTGCTGTCGGGCTCGCCGGTCGTGTTGCCGTTTCGTCGGAAGGGTCAAGTTAGGCCAGTGGCCCTCGTCCCAGCCGGAGTGCCCGCTCCAGCGGAATCCGATGCCATTCGTGTTCCTGCCGGCTGGCGGATCATCGCCACCATGAACGTCTTCGACAAGAACCTACTCTTCGAGATGTCCTATGCGCTGATGCGCCGGTTCGCCTTCATCGAAGTCGGATCGCCGAGTGAGGATGCGTTCCGAACGTTGCTCACCGGGCGAGGAGCCGTCGTGCTGAAGCTGTTGCCCCTTCGGGACTTCGCTGACCTCGGACCTGCCGTGTTTCTCGACGCTGCCAGATACGCGGCACGTCGTTGCCTCGATGGAATCACGGAATCGAGACTGCTCTACGAGGTCTTCTACGCCTACTTCCTTCCGCAATTCGAGGGCATGGAGGAGCGGCGGGCGATGAAGCTCTACCGATGCATGGCGGAAATGCTGGATGGCCCGGAGATGGCCGAGGCCCAACGCACCATCGGCAACGTTCTCGGTGTCGAACTGGCGGTCTGACCCCGGTGCCCGCTCCATTACGGACCGGTGGAGGCCATCCGGCCCCGGGATTGGTTCATTCGCGCCCCACCGCGGAGCTCTGGCGTCGCCTGGCCCGGCCATTCGACAGCGCGGAGGTGAGCGAAGCCTTGTTGGGCATTCCCTCTCGGGTCATCCGGGAGTTGGCGGACGCGATCATCTCCACGGGTGCGGAGGCTGACGCTCTGCTCAAGACTTTGCCGGCGCTCATGCGTCGGCTGCGAATGGGGAGCGGCAATCATGTGGAACGGGGTGCCTCGGGAGTGAGGGGTCCGATTCTTTGGAGCGAGACCGTCGCTGCCAGGTCCTCCAGCCTGGGCCACGACGGGGTTTTCGTTTGCAGCATCCCCGGTCGTGACTACGACGTCGCCGAGAACCGTGCCCTGGTGGCGGCATTGAGAGCAGTCGTGGCGTCCGGCGAACGGCTCACCACCTCATTTGGCCACGACGCTGGTAAAGACTCGGTCGCTGCTGCTGCTCGATCCAATGCCGAGCTGGCCTCCCGGTATCTGGGGCATCGGGCGCTGTCGCAGGTTGGGGCCGGCCCGGGCAGCCGCACCCGCGATCGCCGCTCTTCGATCTCCGGGCGCCGGGCAGCCGGCTACGAACCTGCCGTCGCTCTGTTGGAAAAGCTGGACGAACCATTCGCTCCAGAGGAGCTGCTGCCCTATTGCAGCCGATCCACGCGATTACACCATCAGCTTCTGGTCGCGGCCATCGAGAAGCTGGAGTCCGGGGGACGGTCGCTGCCGGCATTGCGAACCGAGGCGGATGTGATGGTTGTGGGCCCATACGTGTATGTGCATCCACGAGGGAATCGGACCGGTCATCCCGAAGTGGCGGTCATGCACGATGACCGCCTCACGATCGCGTTCGATCCACTCGGCGTGGGGCACGAATCGGTCCCCCCGGGACTCATCGGCGATCGGCGCTTGGTGGGAGTGTCCAACACCGAGGAAGTCGCTGAGCTGATTGGCTCCAGCAGGGGTTGAATCGACGGGCCAGATGCTCGGTGATGGGCTCGCCCGGGAAAATCCGCCAATCGGCGCTCAAGCAGCTGTAGACATGTCCGGCGTGAGGAAGTATCTGTCATCCGTGGTTCACGGACACGATGTCCGGCTCCTGGCAGCATCGGTTGCCACCGGCGTGCTGGTGGCATTTGTGGTGTCGATTTTTCAAGCGCTCACCGAAGAGGTGGCTCTCCACTGGCTCTTCGAACAGGCCCTGCTGGTCGTCATGATCGCTCCCATCGCCGGCATCGCCGTCGCCTATCTCCTCTTGAAGTACGTCGGCCGTGGCACTTCCTCCTCGACATCCGACGAGTTCGTCAGGTCCTTCCACGATCGCCAACCACGCCTTCCGATCCGGGAGCTTCCCGGAAAGCTTCTGGCCGGCGTCACCACGATGGGCTTCGGAGGTGCCCTCGGTCTGGAAGGTCCGTCGATCTACGCGGGATCGTCTCTCGGCCTGTGGGTTCATCGGCGTGCTGGGAAATGGTTGAAACGCGAAGAGGCGCAGCTTCTGCTCACGGCGGGCGCCGCTGCCGGAGTGGCGGCGGTCTTCAAGGCGCCGGCGACCGGTGTGATGTTCGCCATGGAGGCCCCGTACCGGGACGATGTCACCCCCCATGCGCTTCTGCCGTCCCTGCTCGCATCTGCTGCCAGCTACGCCACATTCGTCTCTCTCGTCGGCACCAAGCCGGTAATACCGTTCTTTGCCGACGGAAGCGCCTTCATCGCGAACGAAGCCGGCAGCTCAGCCTTCGGGGTCCGGGCCGTCGATCTCCTCGGCGCACTCCTACTCGGTGTGGCGGCCGGACTTGGTGGACGCGGATTCGCATGGCTCGTCCGAAGGGCCAAGAAGGCAACCCACGAGTCGCCAGCAACCACCCGCCTGCTGATAGGCGGAGCGGCACTGGCATCGATCACCCTGGTTGCACAGATCGCATTCGACGCCCCCCTCACGCTCGGTCCCGGAACCGAGGCCATGGCGTGGGTGATCGAGGGCCGGGGGCTGGGCTTGATCGCCTTGTTGTTGGGCTTGCGAATCGCCGCCACGATCTCCTCCATCTACGCGGGAGGGGTCGGTGGGTTGTTCATTCCCCTCTCGGCGCAGGGTGTCATTCTCGGACAGTTCGTGGGATCGGCGCTTGGTCAAGGTGACAAGCCGCTCTATCCCGTACTCGGGCTGGCCGCCTTCCTCGGTGCCGGCTACCGGGCCCCCATCACCGCGGTGATGTTCGTCGCAGAGACCACGGGCGGGGTCGGGTCCCTGGTCGTACCCGCGCTCGTGGCCGCGGCGGTCAGTCAGGTGGTTGCCGGGCCGGCCTCGGTGGCCGGATACCAGATCTCCAAGCGTCTGGGCCACCTGGAGAGACGCTTCACCCTGCCACTCAGCTCCGTGCTCTCAACCGATGTGCTCACAGTGCCAGCCGACGCCACCGTGTCAGAGTTCGTCTACTTCCACGTTCTCGGAAGGCGCGAGCGCATTGTTCCGGTGGTCGACGACAATCAGTACAAGGGGATGGCCCGGCTGGCCGACATATCGGAAATCGACCGCGAGGAGTGGGAGTCGGTCCTGATTGCCGACTGCATGTCGACAGACCACCCGACAGCCCGGCCCACTTGGTCGCTGAGAGACGCGGTTGCGGCCATGGAGGCGGCCGACGTCGACGTGCTTGCCGTGATCGACAGCGACGGAACCTTCATCGGAACCGTGAACGAACTCGATATCTTGAAACTCGACGAGATTCTCGACGAAACGGGTACCTGATCAGTCGTCGTCTGAGTCGGCCTCGGCGAACTCTTCGGCCCACGCAGCGTGCTCGGGCTTTTCGAGCTCTGAGCCATCCTCCTCGAAATTGTGGAGGAGTGCCTCGAAATCTCCGTCGTGGGAGCGCTTCAGCTCTCGGGCTTCTTCGTATCGCCGGTGTCGCCCTTTTTTCACGGCCGAAGCTCCTTGGTCAATTCGTCAAGGCCTCAGAGTGTAACCATCGACGCGCTGTCCGACACGCCATCGGAATCAGAGCCGAGATGTTCAGCCGACCCTCACCGGCCGTCGCGATCGGTCCTCGAGAACCACGATGCCATGGTCGAAGGCCAGGGCAGCATCGCCCGACACCAGGCGCTTGATCGGTTCGCCCGCAATGTCGGCTCGCCACCCGGTGGCCAGCCGGGCGTCGGTGTCGCCCCTGACCAACGCCTCGACGTCGGCTCTCGTTGCCAACAGGGCCGGATCCAGCTGCTTGTCGTGGGCAATCTGATTGACCCACGCCGCAACCAGAGCGACCGCCGGGCGAAGCTCACGGGCCTGATCACGTCGATTGGTCGACTTCGGGGGACGCCAATCGAGCTCCAGCCCCTCGGCCACCGCTTCGAGGATCTGCTTGCCTAGCGTGCCGCGTGCCATGCCCTTGTCGACGCCCCTGATCCGGGCGAGTGCCTCAGGGGAGTCCGGCGCGGCTTGGGAGATGGACACCACAGCCATGTCGGGAATCACGAATCTCGCCGGTTGGTCGATCGAAGCAGCCCGTTCCTCGCGCCACGCAGCAACTGACCGGGCGACGCTGACGGAGCGTCCCTTGAGATGCCGGGCTTCCTTGATCCGCAGCCAAGCCTCGTCGGGTGGCCGTGGCCCATGGTGTTTCGTTCGGACGATCTCACATTCTGCTTCGGCCCAATCGACCCTGGACAGGTCTTCGAGCTGCTGCAGCAGGCGGTCGTGGATCTCGAGGAGACGGGCGACATCGGAGGCCGCGTAGTCGAGTTGACCCTTCTTGAGGGGACGGCTCAACCAGTCGGTGAGTCGGTTGCCCTTGGCCAGGTGAACGCCGAGTTCACGCTCGTGGAGTGAGGCCAGGGAGGGGGTGGAAAGTCCAAGAAACCCTGCCGCCACCTGGGTGTCGAAGAGCCGTCGCGGTATCTCTCCACAGGCCTGATCGAGAACCTCCAGATCCTGGGTGCAGGCGTGGAGAACTGCGAGTGCGTTGCTCTGCATCAACTTGGCCATCGGGTGCATGTCGATGGCCAGCGGATCGATCAGAACGAGCCCGCCCTCCCACGCGATCTGAACCAGGGCGAGCTTTGGGTAGTAGGTGCGTTCCCGGTGGAATTCGGTGTCGAGCGCATACCGGGGCTGGTCGCAGAGAAGTTCGACGACATCGGCGAGGGCCTCGTCGGTGTCGATGTATTCGATCGAGCGGCCCATGTCAGTCGACGGGCGCTTCGCTCTTCACCGGGCGGCCGGACTTGATCCAGGCGTTGGTCCCTCCGGCGACGTTGACGGCATCAAACCCGTTGGCCCTGAGAAACTCGGCGGCCCTGCCGCTCCTGGCTCCGCTGGCACAGATCATGTAGATGCGCCGATCGTCGTGGAACCGATCGAGCGACTGTGTGACCTCACCGAGAGGAATCAACACCCCACCCTCGACGTGGGCCGCCTGGTATTCGTGCGCCTCGCGTACGTCGTAGAGGGGTGCACCATCGGCCAACGCTGCCTCGAGCTCGGCGACGCTGATCTGGGGAACGGACATCAAATCTCCTATGGGTTGCGCAGAGGATATCGGCTCCTCATCGTCGGGGCGGCGGCGCCACCGATCGAGTTCCGCGGGAGTGTCGGCATCATCGAACGGTCCTACGGACCCGGTCCCGACCGGTACGGTCGGCTTGGCCACATCAAGGCCCTGCGCGGCACGATGAATGGATCTGACTCCGGAGCGGAACTCCGAGATCAGATGGTCGAGCGATTGGCGTCTCCAGACGGAAGTGTGCCATTGCTCGCGCCCGCCCACCACGGGCACGGCCAGGTCACTTGATCCGAGTGCATCGATCAGACCGGAGATGGCAGAAGGAGATGGGGCGATGAGATCACACGGCACGACCACCAGCAGTTCTTCGACCAGATGCTTCATCGCGGTGATGATCCCTCCCAACGGACCCGCGCCGGGCCACAAATCCGGAACATGATTCGCTCCGAGGCCCCAATCGACCCCCGGAGGTCCCCCGACATTGATGACCGGCGAAACACCGGCCTCGGTGAGCGCGTCGACACAACGCTGCGCCATGGTCACCCCATCGATCTCGACGAGGGCCTTGTTGGTACCCATTCGTCGGCTGGCACCGCCCACGAGCACCGCGCCGCCTACTGACGACACTTGGGAGATCGGCTGCACGTGATGATCCTATTGGCGCATCCGGCGCTGACCCCGCCAGTACGGTTACGCGGATGCTTCCGGAGTGGCTCGATACGCAAATGCTTCAATGGGTCATATTGGCGGCCTTGGTCCTCCTTGGCCTGACCACGATCATGATTCTCAGGTTCATCCGCAGAGTCGTCTTCAAGACGGTTCTTCTCGCGGTGATTGCGGGATTCGGGTTGTCGCTGTGGGCGCAGCGGGCCGATCTGAGCGACTGTGTGCAGACCTGCGAGTGCAGCATCTACGGGCGGGTCGTGCATGTCGACTACTCGGAGCTGCCGAAGTCGATCCAGGACAGGCTGGCTGCCGGCGACCAGACTGCGTGCAACCAGACGGTGGTGGCGGGCTAGCCATCACCCAGACTCACGGGATCCGTTCGAGTCTCAGCACGTTGGCGGATCGCGACCGGCTGTCGGATCCGGCGAGGACGGCAACCAACTCCCCCGACCGAACCTCTCCGGTCTCAACGGCAACCCGAATGGCCTCCTGGACCATGTCTGCGTTGGAAGTGGCGAGGGTCACGGGAATCGGCTTGGTACCCCAACTCAAGGTCAGCTGCTGGATCGTGGCCGGGTCGGGTGACATGCCGAGGATGGTTGCCCTCGGCCGGTAGCGGGCCATGGATCGAACGGTGAAGCCGGTGCCCGACACGCAGATGATGGTGCGAATGCCAAGTTCTTCCGTGGCCCGCCACGCCGACATGGTCATCGCATCGGTGACCGATGCCGAGTCGCCGGAGGTGTCGGTCATTCGCAAATCGGCCAGCTTGGACGCCCAGACCTCGTGGTCCATCTCCTCGTCGGCGCGGGTCGCGATCCTGCTCATGGTTCGGATCACGTTGGCAGGATCATGTCCGATCGCGGTCTCACCCGAGAGCATCACGGCTGAGGATCCGTCGAAAACCGCGTTGGCCACGTCGGACGCCTCAGCTCGGGTGGGTGCTGGACTGGTGATCATGGACTCGAGCATCTGTGTGGCCGTGATCACGGGCCGTCCGCTGGCGATGCATTGGCGGATGATCGACTTCTGGTGGTGGGGCAGATCCTCCAGAGAGCACTCGTTGCCCAGATCACCACGGGCGACCATCACTGCTCCAGATGCCTCGATGATTCCGGTGAGATTGTCGACCGCTGCCCGGGTCTCTATCTTCGCTATGAGCAGGGGGCCGCGCGGGTGGGGCTCAGTGCCCACCCGTCGCATGTCGTGTGCCGACCTCACGAATGACACGGCGATCATGTCGACGCCGGCGTCGACGAAAGCGTCGACGCCCTTGAGGTCGTCGTCGGTGGGTGTGGCGATCCTCAGGCGGTCGGAGGGCACATGTATCCCGGGGCGGCCACGCAGGAACCCGCCGTGGCTCACCTCCGCAACCAGATGGTCCGGGCGGGAGTCGATCACGTGGAGCACGGCTCCGCCGTCTCCGACGGTCAGGTTGTCGCCAAGGTGAATGTCCTCAAGAAGCCCCTCGTAATCGATCTCGATGACCTTGGATGTGGACTTGTCGTTGCCGACGACGAGTGAGACCGTGGAGCCGGTGGGCACATCGATACCGGCCGAACCGAAACTTCCGGCTCGCACCTTCGGGCCCGGCAGGTCGACCAGTATCCCCACCCTCCGCTTCTCGGAAGCCGCCACGGAGCGGATCCGCCGGTAGCGCTCCAAGCCGTCGTCGATCGAGCCATGCGCAAGACCTATTCGGGCCACGTCCATGCCGGCTCGGATCATCTCCCTGAGCGTGGCCTCGTCCTGGGAGGCGGGCCCGATGGTGGCGACGATCTTTGTACGGCGAGTCATGTTTGCAACCTACCCCTGTGACCGGGCCAACAGTTTGGACTCGGGGTCAATTTGCCGAAAGTGAATCGCGACTGTCGAGCCCGGCTGTCGCGGCGTACGCAGTAGCTTGTCGAGCGTGCTTATGAGGCATCCGTACTTCGAACACGACGGGCCGCTGGCGATCGCGCATCGTGGGGGTGCCGGAGACCATCCCGAGAATACCGAGCGGGCGTTTCGACACGCCGTGGACCTCGGGTTCACCCATGTCGAGACCGACGTCCACGTGACCGCCGACGGTGTGGCGATCGCATTCCACGATGATGTTCTCGACCGTGTCACCGATCGCACGGGCACCATTGCCGAACTTCCGTGGAGCGAAGTTCGACGGGCCCGCGTGGCCGGGACCGATGAGATATGTCGGCTCGACGAGCTGCTCGACACGTTCCCCGACACCAGGTTCAATCTCGACCCGAAACACGATGCCGCCGTGGCACCTCTGGCTGACGTGCTGCGCCGAACGGGGGCCGTGAGAAGGGTCTGCGTGGGTGCGTTCTCCGACCGACGCCTCGACCGGCTGCGGGCGATGCTCGGCGATGGGCTCTGCACGGGCACCGGCCCGAGGCGAACCCTCTTGTTGGTGCTCAACTCCCTGAGATTTCCTGTGCGACCGAAGAACGCGATGGTGGCGCAGGTGCCGGTGAGGTCCACAGGCATCACGGTCGTCACCCAACGGTTCGTCGATGCTGCCCATCGGCTCGGAATGCATGTTCACGTCTGGACGATTGACGATCCCCGCGAGATGAAGCGGCTACTCGGCCTCGGTGTCGACGGCATCATGACCGATCGGCCGGAGCTGCTCAGGGCGACCTATGAGACGTTGGGTGTATGGAATTCGGCCTGACCTGTGGGCGACTCTGTGGAAAACAAGCTGTCGCCTGGGGATCGGCGGTGGTTTTCCCAGGAATGCCTGGGGATTTCGGCATATCCTCTTGACGGCCGTGGGGATCACCGCGAGGATGCCCTTGTCGAAGCGAGAGCAGCAATTCCGAGGCTCCGATCCGGTCAGGAAGGCGAAAGCCCGACGGGCCGGTGAAGACCGAAGGAGAGCGGTTCGAACGGAGACACGGCTTAGTCAGGCTGACAATCTTCGGAGCGTCAGCGGGTCGATCGGAGATACGGCGAGGCATCGCCAATCCGACCGGAGCCGGCTCTCACGAGGGGCCGTCCGGGAGGTGCGGAGAGGTCTCACCGTCCGAGGAACCACCTGATCGCCGGTTGAGTCCCACACGGGGGCGATGCCGGTCCAGGTGAATCATTTCCCGGGCGGCACGTATCGGGTCACCGTGAGTCGAGTCATCGCCGCCGGGTGGTGAATCGGTTCGGGGTTGGCTCGGTGTTGACGGACATCGATGATCGGTTCAGGCGAGAATCGGAGAGGACGCAATCCGGTTCGAGTCAGGGTTTCATCCTCGTACGGGGGTGGCCACGAGTGCCGAAAGATCCGTCGGGATCCTTTGGCCAGGCGATCTGAGTCGATTCGAAGCCCCGAGGAGTTGACCGGTGCGAGCCGGGAGGCTAATCGGGGCTTCGTCGCGTCTGCGCCCGGATTACCTCCCCACGGTCCCACCCGGCCTAGTCGTCCTTGAGCGCCACCGCGTTGGCGGTCACGTTCACCTTCGGGACGTACTCGGCCGCGTCGACTTGCCGCTTCTCTCCCCCGAGCGTGTCGCGCAGCTGGGTGCGACACGCTCCACACGGGCCGTAGAAATCGTCGGTGCTGGCCGATCCGCAGCGCGGACAGGTGAACTCGATTGGGTCGATCGTGTGGGTCACTCCCCCATTCTGTCACGCCCGGACATCGTTGATCGCGACGCCGGCGCCCGAAGATAGGCTCCGCCACCTTACGGAGGCTGGTCAATGTCAGATGTGTCGAGAATCGATGATTCAGAGGCTCCGATCGTCATAATCGGCGCCGGACCGGCTGGACTCACCGCCGCGTACCAACTCGGCAAGCACGACCGTCGCCCGCTCGTGATCGAAGCCGACGACGTGGTGGGAGGCATCTCTCGTACTGTCGTCCGGGACGGTTGGCGATTCGACATCGGTGGTCACCGATTCTTCACCAAGGTCCCTCCGGTATCGGATCTCTGGCACGAGGTCCTTCCCGATGAGGACTTTCTCACCCGTCCGAGGATGAGTCGGATCTTCTACAACGGCAAGTTCTACGATTATCCCCTTAAACCCACCAACGCACTGCGGAACCTCGGGCTCATCGAGTCGATCCGTTGCGTCATGTCATACATGTGGGTGAGGGTTCGGCCGCCCAAGGACCAGTCCACCTTCGAGGGCTACACCGCGGCCCGGGTCGGGTGGCGGCTCTACCGCATCTTCTTCAAGACATACACCGAGAAGGTGTGGGGTGTCCCAGCCGACCAGATTCAGGCCGACTGGGCCGCACAACGAATCAAGAACCTCAACCTCTTCAGCGCCGTCTGGAACGCGCTCATGCCGAAACGAAACCAGAAGGACATTGCCAGCCTCATCGAGGAGTTCGAGTACCCACGCCACGGTCCGGGAATGATGTGGGAACGCTGCTCAGAGCTGGTCCAGGCCCAGGGTGGGCGAATCCTCATGAACAATCGTGTTGTGGGAATCGAACACGAAGGTGGGCGGGCGAAGGTGGTGATTACCGAGTCCGATCAAGGCACCAGGCGCATCGACTGTTCGCAACTCGTGTCGTCCATGCCGATACCTCGCCTGGTCCAAGCCATGATCCCCTCCCCGCCGGAGGAGGTTCTCACCGCGGCCAAGGGCCTGTCCTTCCGCGATTTCCTCACGGTCGCCCTGGTTGTTCCGGAGGATGAGGCCTTTCCCGACAATTGGATCTATGTCCACTCGGCGGATGTGAAGCTCGGGCGGATCCAGAACTTCGGGGCGTGGTCCCCGGAGATGATTCCGGAGAGGTCGATGACCTGCCTCGGACTCGAGTATTTCGTTACCGAGGGCGATGATCTCTGGACCGCAGACGACGTCGACTTGATTCAGCTGGGCATTCGCGAGCTCAAAACCCTCGGGTTGTTGGACCCGTCCCACATCGGTGAGGGCTACGTGGTGAGGATGCCCAAGGCCTACCCCATGTACGATTCGTGCTACAAGGAGAACGTCGACATCCTCCGTGGATGGTTGTCGCAGAACGCAACCAATGTCCACCCGATCGGCCGAAACGGTATGCACCGCTACAACAACCAGGATCACTCGATGTACACGGCCATGCTCACTGTCGACAACATGGTGAGCGGAACCAGCCACGATGTCTGGCAGGTAAACGTCGACGCCGAGTACCACGAAGAGCTGTCCAGGTCGGAATTGTGAATTCGGTTGCGGTCATCCCCACCATTGTGGTGATACCCGCATTCAACGAGAGCGCGACAATCCCCGCGGTGCTGCACAGCCTCCGCGCGGTTGTCCCGGAGCTCGACCTCGTAGTTGTCGACGACGGATCCACCGATGGCACATCCGACGTGGTCAGGGAGCTCGGTGTGCGCTGCCTGACCCTTCCGTTCAACCTGGGCATCGGAGGTGCTCTTCGCACGGGCTACCGGTACGCGGCCGAATCCGGGTACCAACGGGCCGTGCAATTCGACGCCGATGGCCAACACCGGGCCGACCAGATCGGGTTGCTCATCGAGGCACTCGATTCCGGTGCTGCCCTGGCAGTTGGCACCAGATTCGCAGGGAAAGGCGGCTACGAGGTCGGGTTCGGCCGACGGATGGCCATGCGCTCGCTCCGCCTCGGAGTGAGAATGCTGTGTGGGCGCTGGTTCAGCGACACCTCTTCCGGATTCCGAGCCGTCAACCGAGAACTGCTCGAGGTCTTCGCCACCGAATATCCCGTCGATTACATGGACTCGGTCGAGACCCTCGTCGCGGCCAGCAGAGCCGGTTACCGAATAGTCGAGGTCCCCGTGTCCATGGAAGAACGGTCGGGCGGCGTACCCTCGCAGCGCCCGCTGAGGCTGCTCTACCACTACGCCCGCCTGGTGGTGGCTCTGGTTGGCTCATCGAGACACGCGTTCCCACCGGCCGGCCGACAACGGGGCTGATCCCCTGGGTCGCGTCCGCTCCGTCACATGGGCCGATCGTCTCAAGTTGGCGGGTCGAAGTGCCGATTGAGCACCACTGGCCGACCATCTCGAGGGGGTCGACGACTGTGCTCCGTCGTGACCACGACACTTCCCCAATCACATTGGACCAAGAACTCGACTCGCAGCACCGCGCCGGAGTTGATCTTGCTTGGTTGGTGGTCGCCAGCGTCTCGCTCGTCGCGGCGGCGATCTGGCTGTCGGTGCCAGATCGTGTTCTCTCGTCGATCGACGGCTCGGGCCAGCTGAACTTCAATGGCCTCATCGCCCTGATCGTGGTCGTACCCGTGGCCGCCACCGTCTTCGCCACACGGCGCTACCGGGATGCCGTCGGGGCGCAGCGCGAGTTGGCCCACCTGTCGGATCACGACGCCCTCACCCGTCTTCCAAATCGGCGAAACCTGAATCTCGCACTGCCTCGCGCGCTCGCCCACTCTGGTCGGATCAATTCGAAGACCGGCGTCCTGTTTGTTGATCTCGACGGGTTCAAGGCTGTGAACGACACCTACGGCCACGAGGTGGGCGACCAGTTGATGATTGCGGTTGCCGCCAGACTCCGGGGACTGTGTGGTGACATGCGTTGGGTGGCCCGCTTCGGTGGCGATGAATTCGTGATCATCGACGCATTGCCGGCCTCCCAGCAGTCGTGCGTCCGGTTTGCGGAGTCGGTGGTGACCAGCCTGTCCGAGCCGTTCAGCATCGGTGAGGATCGAATATCCATTTCAGCCAGTATCGGCGTGGCCTTCGGCGGCCTCGGTGACAGTCCCGAGTCCCTGGTGAAGGATGCCGATCTCGCCATGTACGACGCCAAGGACGGCGAGACGAGGGTGTCGGTGTTCAGACCGGAGATGAGGGTTTCGCTGACACCCGCGACGGTGGCATCCCGTCTGGAACGGGCCCTGTCGAATGGCGAGTTTCGACTCATGTACCAGCCCATGGTGGTTCTCGACTCCGGTGCCGTGGTCGGGGTGGAGGCGCTGCTCAGATGGGATGATCCCGACCGGGGGGTGGTCGACGCCGTCGAGTTCATGCCGGCGCTGGAGGCAACCGGCCTGATTGTTCCCGTCGGCCGATGGGTGATGAGCGAGGTCTGTGCCAGCGCCATGCGGTGGGCGGAGATGATGCCCCCGGGTGTTCCGGCGTTGAGGGTCTCGATGAACGTGTCGCCGCGGGAATTGTCGCAGAGCGACTTCGTCGATGAGTTGAGGGCGGCCCTCGACCTCAGCGGTGTCGACCCCAGAACGATCTACCTCGAGGCCAACGAAACGTCCCTCACATCCGACTCACGGAAGGCGTGGACCTCTCTCACCGGCGCTCGAAAACTTGGCGTCGGGCTGGCCATCGACGACTTCGGCCGGGGCTTTCTGTCGTTGGGCCATCTCCGGAACTTCGACTTCAGTCTCGTGAAGCTCGACGGCCCCTTCGCGGCGATGATCTCGCGGGACGGGCCGGAGTCGGTGATGCTTAGGAAGGTCATCGATCTCGCCGGAGAACTGGGCATACCCGTTCTTGCCGAGGGACTCAATGACGAGTTGCTCCTCGGCCGGCTCAGAGAAGCCGGATGTCAGCTCGGTCAGGGGTTTGTCATATCCGACCCGCTCAACTCCGACACGGTGGACCACTTGATCGAAGCCGGTTTGGCGGGGGTGTCCCTACCAAAGGTCGGCACACGCGACGCGGGCCATGTTTCGTCAGTCGGCGGAGCCGCTGAGGTCGACTCTGCGACCGTGGTGTTGCCAACGCTCAGACGAACGATGGTGGCCGAGCAAGAAGCTGCCATCTGAGTCGACTAGGACCCATCAGCTCGGATCATGCTCGATGGCGGCGGTCCGAAGTGTCGAGACATGAAGTGGTGTATGGCCGTGAGCCGCGCCCTCGGTGACCAGTGAAGGCCGCGTCTGTGGGGCTTGAGGACGCCGATGGGAATCTCCACCAGCGCGATTGTGGCCCGGACGATCACATTCCAACGGCCGTAGTGTTCCCGCAGCATCAACAGGGTGTTGCGTAGTTGCAGATAGGCCACCATCTCTACCGAGGAGCTCATACCCGGGTTGTCGACGATGGCACCCCGGACCACCCCGCACCCCCACCCGAACTCCGCCGCTCTGAGGCCCAGGTCGGCCTCTTCGCAGTAGGCGAAATAGCGCTCGTCGAACAAACCGATCTCAAGAAGGCAGTCGCGTCGGGCCATCATCAGGGTTCCATGGGGATAGTCGGATCTGTCGAATCCAACCTCGGAGTCCGGGTGGGCGTCGATTGACCCGAGGAAAGGATCGATCACCGGGCGAAATCCGTCTCCGACGTCGGCGCTGACGAGCCCCACCCCGGGGTTGGTCGGCATCTCATCCAGGATCTTCGAGATCGTGTCGACGGCCGGACGGGCATCGTGGGGAGTGACGGCTACCCATGGCGTGTCGAGCTGTCGGAGCCAGCGTCGCAGGCCGACGTTGGCGCCGGGCCCGAATCCCAGATTGGCACCGGTGCGGATGACCTCGACCGATGGAGGAAGCCTCTGCAGGGCGCCGGCGGCCGCCGGGCCGGACCCATTGTCGATGACGATGACCCCATCGGTGTCGGCTTGGGCCATGTACGCAGCGACGGTCGACGGGAGCGAATCGGGCCGATTCCGGTGGACCACCACCACGGTCACTCTTCTGTCGAGTACGGAGGTCGGTGGTTGCTGGGCTGTCGGCGTGGACGCGGCATTCATGTCGGGCGCATCCTCGCCCGGATGACCGCAGCCTGCAACCCGGCGGGCACGAGAGCGTGGCAATCAGCGGGATAGCCTTGGCCCGTCGCGCCCGTCGGTGATCCCTGATCGGGTCAACACCACGAACCCTGGGAAACCGCCCATGTCAGACAACTCCCGAGAAACGACCGTTGGCAAGATAGGTGACCTCGCGGCCGAGGCCGGGCTTCGACGAATCCACATTCTCGCCTGGCGGGACCTCGCCGACGTGGAGGCCGGCGGATCAGAGGTTCACGCCTCGAAGATCGCGGCACTGTGGGCCCGGGCCGGCATCGAGGTGAGCATGCGCACCTCCTACGCGCAGGGATCTCTTCCCGAGTCGGTGCGTGACGGCTACCGCGTGGTTCGCAAGGCCGGCAGGTATCTCGTGTTTCCACGGGCAGTGGCATCCGAGATATCGGGGCGGAGCGGCAAACGTGATGGCTTGGTGGAGATATGGAACGGCGTGCCGTTCTTCTCTCCGATCTGGGCCAGGGGCCCGCGGGTCACCTGGCTCCATCACGTTCATGAGGCCATGTGGCCGATGGTCCTGCCCCCGAAGCTGGCGCGTGCGGGCCAGATCCTCGAGAGGCACATCGCTCCCCCGTTCTACCGTTCCACGAAGGTCATAACCCTTTCGGAGTCGTCGCGGGCCACAATCATCGACCGAATGGGGTTACGGGCCACGAATATCAGCGTCGTCCCGCCGGGAATTGACCCCATGTTCGAGCCGGGCGGAGAGAAGTCAGCGACTCCCAAGATCGTGGCCGTCGGGCGACTGATGCCATCCAAGTCCTTCGACACCCTGATCGACGCGGTTCGGCGAGTGCGCGACAAGGTTCCGGCCACCCTGGTGATAGTGGGTGAGGGCTACGAACGAGAGGCCCTCGAACGGCGGGTGCGTGAACTCGACGCCGAGGAATGGTGCGAGCTTCCAGGGCGGATCAGCGCTTCCGACCTGGTCGATCACTACCGGTCGGCATGGGTGCTCGCGAGCGCCTCTCAGAGCGAGGGCTGGGGCATGACCATCACCGAGGCCGCGGCCTGTGGGACTCCCGCGGTTGCCACCAGAATCGCAGGCCACGTCGATGCCATCGACGACGGTGTCACAGGAATGCTGGTGTACGGCGGGTCTGAACTGGCTGATGCGCTGACCCGGGTTCTGGACGACATCGATCTTCGGTCGCGAATGGCCGACGCGGCGACGCGGCGGGCCCGGACATTCACTTGGGAACGCACCGCCCACGACACACTTTCGGTGTTGGCCCAAGAGGCGATCCGGCATCGGCGTCGGTGATTTGAGGCCCGGGGTCAGAGCGCTGAGAGGCGTCACATCCGTTGAGAACCGTCCCCGGATGGTCGTGGTCATCGCCGCGCTGATCGCATTCCTACCGATAGTCGCGTCGAGCCCGGGGCGGGTCGGCGCCGACACCAAGACATACCTGTACCTCGATCCCGCGAAGTGGATGTCCAGGTCGATATCGCTCTGGGACAGTGACGTCGCCCTCGGAACCGTCACCCACCAGACCATCGGCTACCTGTGGCCGATGGGCCCGTTCTACTGGGTGCTCGACCAGTTGGGCAGCCCGGACTGGCTTGCCCAGCGGCTGTGGTTGGCGACCATTCTCTTCATGGCCGGCCTCGGGGTGAAGTTCCTGCTTGACACACTGGAGTGGCAGGGGCCGGGCCTGCTGGTGGCGATGCTTGCGTACGAGCTCAGTCCCTACCTCCTCGACTATTCAGCCCGAATCTCGGTGATCCTGTTGCCGTTTGCCGGCCTGCCGTGGTTGATAGCGCTGACCATCCGGTCGGCTCGCACGGGCGGGTGGCGGCACCCGGCACTGTTCGCTTTGGTTGCCGTCACCATAGGGAGCGTCAACGCCACATCACTGCTTCTCGTGGGTATGGCACCGTTCCTTTGGCTGGTCCACGTCACCTTCGTGGAACGGACCGTCCCGCTGGCACAGTCAGCGAGGGCGGCCCTTCGAATCGGCGTGATGAGCGTGGGCGTGTCTCTTTGGTGGATGGCCGGGTTGGTGCTCCAGGGCGGTTACAGCCTGCCGGTCACCCGGTACACCGAGACCTATCGCGTGGTGGCTGAGGCTTCGACGGCTCCGGAGATCTTGAGGGGATTGGGATACTGGTTCTTCTACGGAAACGACCAGTACGGCCCCTGGATCAAGCCCAGCGTCGACTACACCCAGGGGGTGTGGCTGCTCTTCGTCAGTTTCGGCCTGGTGGTCCTCGCCTTGCTGGCCGCAGCGCTGGTTCGGTGGCGACATCGTTCGTATTTCCTCCTCCTTCTGGTTGTCGGGTCGCTGGTGGGTGTCGGGGCCCACCCGTTTCATTCTCCATCGTTTCTCGGCCGAGTCTTCAGCGATTTCACGCGAACCGATGCCGGATTGGCGCTGAGGTCCACCCCTCGTGCCGTTCCACTGGTGGTCTTGTCGACGGCGGTGTTGCTCGGCTCACTTCTCAACGCCATTCATCGCCGGTGGCCCGGTTGGGCGCGGCCGTTTGGTGCGTTGGTGCTGGCTGCGGTGGTCCTCAACAACCCGGCGATGTGGAAGGTTCGGATGATCGAGGAGCATCTGAATCGACCTGAGAACATCCCCGAGTACTGGCTACAGGCCATCGACCGGTTGGATCAGCTTCCCCACAGCAGCCGAGTTCTCGAAGTTCCGGGCTCGGACTTTGCGTCGTACAGGTGGGGAAACACCGTCGACCCGATCACTCCGGGACTGATGGATCGCCCCTACGTGGCCCGTGAGCTGGTCCCGTTCGGCTCGGCCCAGTCGGCGGCCCTGCTGACCGCCTTCGATCGTCGGTTCCAGGAGAATTCCCTCGACCCACGATCCGTGGTGCCGATCACCCGCCTGATGTCCGTCGGCGATGTGGTCCACCGGGCGGATCTGACATTCGAGCGGTTCCGTACCCCCAGGCCGGTGCCGACCGGCGCCTTGTTGAACGGCGTCCCGGGATTGGACCCACCCGAGACATTTGGTGAGCCTGTTCCCAACACCCCCATCCCCGAATTGCCGATGCTCGACGAGGTATTCCTCGGAACGGATCCGTCCACCCCTGATCCCTCACCGGTCACCCGCTACGGGGTACCGGATCCTCTCCCGATCGTGCGGACCGGGTCGACGCAATCCCCGGTGATCATCGTCGGTGATGCCGAGGGGCTGGTTGATGCCGCCGGAGCAGGTCTCATCGACCCGGATCGGCCGGTGTTCTATGCCGCGGATCTCCTGCCGAACGAGGCCGCATACGACCTCGCGCTGGCCGAACCCGCCTCGATCGTGATCACCGACAGCAATCGGAAGCGGGCGAGGCGGTGGGGAACCCTGAGAGAGAACGTCGGCTACACCGAGCGGTCCGGGGAAACCCCGCTCACCTTCGATCCCACCGACAATCGGCTCGACAAGTTCCCTGATCTGGCATCGGTGGAAGGTCTTGACATCGACGACACCAAGACCGTCAGTGTCCATGTCGGCGAGATGACCGCTTCGGCGTCGGCCTACGGAAATCCGGTCACCTACACCAACGACGACCGGGCCGTGTTCGCGGTCGACGGTGACCCCACCACCGCATGGGTGGTCGCGGCCTTCGCCGAGCCGAGAGGCGAATTCCTGCGTCTCTCCTATCCCGTTTCCAAATCCATCGATCAGATCACACTTACCCAGACGCTTGCCGACACGAACCGGCACGTCACGGAAGTGGCCGTTGTGGCCGACGGTCAGGAGGTAGGGCGGTATCGACTCACGGCCGAGTCGCGTGAGCCCGCCGGGCAGACGCTCCACCTGCCCGCCACGACGTCCGCGTCGAACTGGGACATCGTCGTCACCGATACCGACCTCTCGCGCCGGGCCACCTACCCGGGAGTCTCGCCGGTCGGTTTTGCCGAGGTCCGAATGGGCCGGGACCCCGCCCCGGTCATCGAGCAGATTCGTACGCCAGTCGCCTTCATCGGTTCCCTCGGCGCCGATCTCCAACGCCACGACCTCTCGGTGGTGTTGACACGCGAGCGATCCGACCCGGCCGAGCCGGTCAGATCCGACCCGGAGAGGTCGATGCTTCGGGTCGTTCCGATCCCGGAAACGCGTACCTTCACCGTCGAGGGGTCAGCGCGACTCTCCGCCTACGCATCCGAGCAGACAATCGACTCTCTCCTCGGAAGGTCGTCCGACCACAACGGCGTACTCCTGCAAGCGTGGTCCTCCGGTCGACTTCCCGGCGATCTCGGAAGCGCCGCTTCGTTTGCGTTCGACGACGATTCGTCCACAGCATGGACTGGAGTCTTCGGACCACAGGCTGGCCAGTGGATCTCACTGAGAAGCGGGCAACCAATGGATGTTCGGGGCATCGACATGGCGATCGTGACCGACTCATTCCATTCGGTGCCCACCATCTTGAACGTCACCGCTGATGGCGTCGATCTCGGTAACTACGCAACCGGGTTGAAGAATGTCACGCAGCCGCGTGGCACCATCGCGACCATCAGGATTCCGGTTGAGGTTTCAACCGCGCGGGAGATCACCATCACAGCTGTCGAGGTGGACGAGCGCCTCACCATCGACTGGTACAGCCATGTCAATCACGCCATGCCCATCTCGATAGCCGAGATCGGCACCGCTCCCGGTGTGGCCTTCTCCCCGCCTTCCGGCGTTGAGACGGGGTGCCGATCCGACCTGATCTCGATCTCCGGAGATCCGGTTCCGGTCCGGGTGGTTGGTTCAGCTGCCGACGCCGTGGCCAGAAAGCGACTCGACCTGATCGGTTGTTCGGTCGCAACTGCCGGCAGGGAAATGGTGGTGTCGACCTCACGAGGGATGGACACCGGAATCGATCTCGATCAGGTGGTGCTCAGGAGCCCACGAGACATCCCGCAACCACCACCTCCGACACCGCCCGACGTGGTCCGGCACTCCGACACCGCGTTCACCGTGTCCGTCCCCGCCTCACCGTTGTCACGGTGGTTGATTCTCGGTCAGAGTCGCAACAACGGCTGGCATGCTTCCATCGACGGCGTCGATCTGGGCCCCCCGATCACGATCGATGGCTTCGCCAACGGATGGTTGATTCCCGGAGGCGACGATGTCAAGGTCGAGCTGAGGTGGACCCCACAGGATCTCGTCCGCTGGACCTTGGGAATCTCGCTTCTGACCGCTCTGGTGGCGATCGTTCTGGTGTGGAAAGGTCGGCCACATCAGTTCGAGGTGTCGCCGGATCGTGGGGCCGGCATCGACGGTGGGCCGCTTCCCGAGATCGGGCCGTTGCCGCTCTTGCAACCCTCGAGAGGCTCGGCACGTGCCTGGCGAAGCGCCATCCCAGCAGCGATCGGGGTCGGGCTGTTCAGCCTTGTCAACCTGCCACAGTGGCCCCTCGCCGCGGTGGTTGTCGGCCTCATTGTGCTGGCCGGGCTTCGACACCCCAGAGTCGGCGCACTGGCGGCCGCCCTATCGGCAATGTCGCTCGGCTTGGCGTCCCTCTACATCATGATCCAGCAACGACGCTTCCGGTACCCACCGGTCTTTGTCTGGCCGCAACAGTTCGAGCGGGTTCACATTCTGGGAGTGCTCGCCATCTTGTTGATCGCCGCTGAGTATGTGCGATCGGCCACCGCGCCTTCGGGCGGCGCCGACGATGAGGGAGCCTAGGCGTTGGCCAGAGCGAGGGCGTGCTGAACCAACTCCAGCAGAGTTGCCTTGGTGGCGCCCCGGTCGCGTGCATCGGTGACCACCATCGGGGTGGTGCCCGGCACGGCCAATGCCTCGCGCACCTCATCGAGCGTGTATGGCATCTTCCCGAAGAAGGCGTTGACCGCCACCACGAACGGGATTCCCGAGTTCTCGAAATAGTCGATCGCCGGGAAGCAGTCCTCGAGCCTGGATGTGTCGACCAGCACCACAGCACCAATTGCCCCGCGGACAAGGTCGTCCCACATGAAGTGAAAGCGATCCTGTCCCGGTGTTCCGAACAGGTAGAGAATCAGGTCATCACCGAGCGTGATCCGCCCGAAGTCCATCGCCACGGTGGTGGTGGACTTGGCGGCCACGCCGGCGATGTCGACACCTTCACTTTTGCTCGTGAGCGAAGCCTCGGTGGTCAGCGGTTCGATCTCGCTGATCGAACCGACGAAGGTCGTCTTGCCGACCGCGTAACCGCCGGCAACCACGATCTTCACCGGAATCGGTACCGGCTTCTCGCCCCGTGTCTTCTCAGATCGCTTGAAGACCATGGAGAACCCTTTCGAGGAGACGCTGATCGGGCCGGACGGCCGGGTCGGATCCGGTGGACACGCCCCGGTGCGTGTTGAGGAAACCTTCGGTGACCATGTCTCCGACCAATACCCGGGCCACGCCGAGGGGCATGGAGAGTCGGGCCGATATCTCGACGATCGAGATCGGTGACTCCGCCAGATCGGCGATCGGGAGCAGTTGTGTCACCATTCGGTCGCGTGCCGCGCTCCCCCGGTCGGTGAGGACCACGATGGTCTCGAGCGCCAGTTCGGTGGTGGAACGCACGCGTCCTCCGGTGAGCGCATACGGCCTCACACGGAGGCGGTCGATCCCGGGATCGTCGCTCATCGCGGGAGGGTGCCCTGCAGTTCGGCCCGAAGTGACGGAGTGAGAATCGGGCCGGCCTTTTCGACCAGGACGGCCATCTCGTATCCGACCAGTCCCACATCGCAGTTCGCATCGGCCACGACGGCCAGTGCCGACCCATCGCTGATCCCAGTGACGAAGAGGAAGGCGTGCTCCATCTCCACGATCACTTCGTTGACCCGGCCCCCGCCGAAGCGGCCGGCAGCCCCGTACGCCAGACCGATCAGACCTGAGGCCACAGCGGCAAAGCGATCGGCTGAGTCGCGGTCGAGCCCGCCGGACATGGCCATCGGTAGACCATCGGAGGAGAGGACCACCGCCTCGGACACCCCGGGAACGTGGTCGACGAAGTTGCTTACGAGCCAATTGACGTTGCTTGCGGCCGAGCTCATTTGTGGCATGGTGATCCTCAACTCTTCCCGGTGGTCGATTGATCGCCGGGTACATGTCCCCGTTGCAGCCCGCCCCGGTAGCGGGAAAGCATCTCTCGAATCTCCTCCGGCGACCGGCCGCTTGGCGACACGGCCTCCGGGGAGCGCCCGTTCTGGTCGAGAGGTTGATCGGCGACCGTGCTACCCGGTGTTCGACGGGTAAGTCCGGATCGGGTCATCCGATTCGCGTCGTTGCCACCGGGCCCGCGTGTCGTGTCCCCGGCGTCATCGGTCCCGTGGGCCGATGACGCGGGGCTGGTCCTTGTTCGTCGCGGGAGGGGCGGCGGCCCGGTGCCCGTCGATGGTGTGCCGACGATCGGTGGAGGCGGCGGGAGCTTGGACACCCGCGACTTCGTCTCCGGGGTGTCGGTCAACGGGGCCTTCGACTGCCGGCGCTCCGATTGGGCGGGTTCCGATGCCAAGCCGGCGAACAGGTCGGCCCTCGGATCCGTGACCGTGGTCGACGGCGGTCTGTGGGTGTCGAACATCTCGAAGATGTCGGTATCGGCCGACACGGGTGCCGCCGGCTCCGGGGCCATCGTCGGTTCCGGCTCGGGCTCGGGGTCGGGATCCGCGCTGACGGGAAGTTCCGGCTCATCGGGTTGCAATTCAACCGGGGCTTCCGGTGCCCTCTCGGGGTCCACCTGCATGGAAGGCGGCATGGTGACGACAGCCGTCAAGCCGCCACCCAAGGTTGCGGTGAGGCGGACGGTCAGACCCAGTCGGTCGGCAATCTTGGCGACCACCGTGAATCCGAGCGATCGACCCATGTCGAGACCAACCACCGGTGGTCGGGCAAGGGTCCGGTTGGCTTCGGTGATTTGCTCATCGGTCATGCCGAAGCCGTGATCGGCGATCGTCAATTGGTAGGCACCGTCGGCAATCCGATGGCCCACCACATCCACGCGTGAGTCGGGCGGGGAGAACTGTGTGGCGTTCTCCATGAGTTCCGAGGCCAGGTGGGCCATGTCGACGGCGGCCGACGACGGCATGAGCGAGGGTTCGATGGACCGCAGGTCCACACGTGAGTAGTCCTCGATCTCGCTGACGGCCACCCTGAGCACCGCGTCAACCGGCACCGGCTGTCCACGACGATGGCTCGGTTCGCCTCCTGCCAGCACCAGCAGCGACTCGGCGTTCCGTCGCATTCGCGTGGCCAGATGGTCGAGCTGGAAGAGGTTGTTGAGCTGGTCAGGGTCTTCCTCGGCACGTTCCAGGCCGTCGATGAACTGGATTTGCCTGTCGAGAAGGCTCTGGTTCCGGCGAGCAAGATTGATGAACATCGTTGAGATCCCACGGTGAAGCAGCGCCGTTTGCTCCTCGGCCACCTCCACTGTCACCTTCTGGATCTCCGCTACCGCATGGGAGAGTTGGGCCACCTCGTCGCGTCCCTTGATCTCGATGCCGGCGATTTCCGGCGCGACGATGCGTCCGCCGGTCCGCATCGACTCCACGAGGGCCGGGAGTTCCTGGTCGGACAACTGTCGGGCGCTGCGGCTCAAGCGAACCAGGGGTCGACTGATCGATCTTCCGATGAGGACAGCCATGAGGAGGGCCACGAGGCCCACAGCTCCGGCCAGAACCATGAAGTTCTTGGCGCTGTCGGTGGCAACCGCGGCTCGGGCCGCGGCGACGGCCGAAGCGTCCTGGAGCAACTCGTCGCTGATTCCGTGGATGCCATCCACCCGTTCGAGACCGAGCTGAAGCCATCCGACGCGATCCGCCGGATCCTGACCGGCGACCAAGGGGGCCAAGTCACCGACGCTGCTGAAGGAGTTCCCGGCCACTCTCGGGACCACGCCCGAGTTGCGGAGGTCGGCGAGCATGCTCACATACTTCGGTTCACCAAGGTCCTGGAGTTCTGTGCTGGCTTCGGTGAGCGTCGCGTCAGCAGCTTGGAGCAGACCACGGGCCACGGGTGAGATCTCACCGGTACGGATCGCGTTCGATCCCACCACCGCGATCTCGGTGGAGGCATTTTGCATTTCACCGGCGAAACCCTGTACGAACATGGCTCGGTACAGGCCCAGATCGTCGGCCTCCTGGACCAGACCATCGTTGATTCCCGCTATCGACCGGCTGAGGATCGAAAGCTCGGCCAGCAGTGTTGTGGTCGATCGGCCGCTCTGGTCACCCTGTGCGAGTCTGGCGTTGAGCAGGGATGAGAGCTCGGCCATGTCCGATCGGGTGGCCGGGTTGCGAACGTAGCGCCGAGCCGCGGTCGCGCTCTCGAGCCATTGTGACATCGCTTGACGGGTGGCGGCGGCGGGAATGCTGATGTCTGCCCCGCCACCGGCATCGATGATCATTCCCACCAAGCGCTCGTGGGCCACGGTCTGGCTCAGGTCCGACCCGGCATCGGCAAGCTGGGCCAAGCTTTCCTCGCGGGACTGCGCGGCGGCCGTATCGAGTCGATCGACGATGCCGAGGTACGCGAAGATCACCAGTGCCAACAGCGGCGTGGTGAGAAGAAGAAGCAGCTTCCCTCGCACCTTTATCCGATTGAGCATTCCAACGCACCCTCTGGTAGACCTCGCGGTGTCAACCGCGTCACGTCTTTCAGGTCGGCGCATCGCCCCTTATCTTTAGATTTCGGCCCGGGGTGCAGCGTCGGTGGGCCGGACCCGTCAATTGAGCGGAGCGGCGCTCGGTGTTATCGGAGCAGGAAGCGAAGTCTGGCTCATCAGATACCGGTCGACCGCGGCTGCGGCCGATCTCCCCTCGGCGATGGCCCAGACGATGAGGCTCTGACCGCGACCCATGTCGCCGCACACGAATACGTCTTCGGCGGCCGTCGCCCAGGTCTCGCCTCGGTTGGCTGAGCCCCTCTCACTGAGCTCAATGCCGAACTGGGACAGGAGAGGACCATGCTCTGGGCCCGTGAAGCCCAAGGCGAGTAGCACCAATTGCGAAGGGAACGTGCGCTCAGTGCCGGGGACCGGATCGAAGATCATCCGACCATCCCGTATCGACTGGACCACCTTGACGGTGCGCAGGCTGGCCACGCGTCCTGTCGGGTCCCCAATGAACTCGACGGTGTTGATGGCGAACTCTCGGTGTCCCCCCTCCTCGTGAGCTGAACTCACCCGGTGAATCATCGGCCAGGTCGGCCATGGGTTCGAAGGGAGTCGGGAGTCGGCGGGGCGGGGCATTATCTCGAACTGGTGAACCGAGCGCGCCCCCTGACGCAGGGCGGTCCCCAGGCAGTCGGCTCCGGTGTCTCCTCCGCCGATTATGACCACGTCGAGTCCGGCGGCCGAGATCACCGGTGATTCGATGTCTCCCTCCTGCACCCTGTTGGACTGGGGGAGGTATTCCATGGCCTGGTGTATCCCGTCGAGATCACGGCCGGGGATCGACAGATCGCGTGGCTGGGTGGCTCCGCAGGCGAGGACAATGGCGTCGTGTGATGCCCGCAGTTCGTCGGCGCTGACATCGACTCCAACGGTCGAGTTGACGACGAACGTGGTTCCCTCTGCCCTCATCTGCTCGATTCGACGGTCGATGTGATGCTTTTCCATCTTGAACTCGGGTATTCCGTAGCGCAACAGGCCTCCGATGCGGTCGGCCCGCTCGTGGACGACGACGTCGTGGCCGGCGCGCGTGAGTTGCTGTGCGGCGGCCAGACCGGCAGGCCCCGATCCGACCACAGCCACGCTTTTCCCGGTCGACTCCCGGGCGGGGATCGGCACTATCCAGCCCTCGGACCAGCCCCGGTCGACGATCGAAACCTCGATCTGCTTGATGGTGACCGCCGGCTCGTGGATCCCCAACACACACGCTGCTTCGCAAGGAGCCGGACACAGCCGTCCAGTGAACTCGGGGAAGTTGTTGGTGGCGTGAAGACGATCCACGGCCTCGCGCCAGGCGCCTTGATGCACCAGGTCGTTCCAGTCGGGGATCAGATTTCCGAGAGGACATCCGTTGTTGCAGAACGGAATGCCACAGTCCATGCAGCGGCTCGCCTGGGCCCGCAGTGAGGGCTCGGGGAACGGCTCGTAGACCTCGTGCCAATCCCTGAGACGAAGTTCCACAGGGCGGCGCCGGGGTAGCTCCCGTTGGTGCTTGATGAATCCACGCGGATCTGCCATTGCAGTGCCTCAACCCCTCGATGCGGCCATGACGGCCTCGGTCTCGTCGGTCCCGGATGCCCGAGCTGCTGCTGCGGCCTCGGTGACCCGCTTGAAATCGATGGGCATCACCTTGACGAACTCCCTCGACGTGGTGCCCCAATCCGACAGGATCCGGGCGGCCACCTCGCTGGCTGTTTCGTGGCGGTGCTTCTCGACTCGGTCACGGAGCCATTCGAGATCCGACTCCGAGAGTTCTTCGAGTTCGACCATTTCGGCGTTGAGACGGTCGCTCAATTGGTCGTGGGGGTCGTGGACGTAGGCGATCCCACCCGACATCCCAGCCGCGAAGTTGCGTCCGGTGGGCCCGAGTATCACCGCGCGCCCACCGGTCATGTACTCGCATCCGTGATCGCCGATCCCCTCGACGACCGCGATGGCCCCCGAGTTGCGTACGCAGAACCGCTCCCCCACGATTCCCCGGAAATAGGCCTCGCCGGAGGTGGCCCCATAAAGGATGACGTTCCCGGCGATCACGTTCTCCTCCGCCTTGAACCGCGCTGATGCCGGCGGCCTCACGACTATTCGACCTCCGGAGAGACCCTTGCCGACGTAGTCGTTGGCGTCGCCCTCGAGGCGCAGAGTGATTCCCCGCGGCACGAAGGCTCCGAGGCTGTTGCCGGCAGACCCCGTGAGGTTGACCACGATCGTGTCGGTCGGTAGCCCCTCGGCTCCGTAACGGGAGGTCACCTCGAAGCCGAGCATCGTCCCGACCGTACGGTTGACGTTGCGTACCGGTATGTCGATCGTCACCGGACGCCGGTCTCTGATCGATCCCTCGGCCAATTGGATGAGGGTCTGATCGAGCGCGACCTCAAGGTTGTGGTCCTGTTGACGGTGTTGGTGTCGGCGGCCCTCCTTGGCGATCTCGGGAAGGTGAAGGATGGGTGCGAGGTCGAGGCCCGATGCCTTCCAATGATCAACGGCACCAGACACATCGAGAGCCTCGACGCAGCCGACCGCCTCATCGAGCCGTCTGAAGCCGAGCTCGGCCATCAGCTCACGAACTTCTTCCGCGATGAACTCGAAGAAGGTGGTGACGAATTCGGGCGATCCGGTGAAGTTCTTCCGCAACTCGGGGTTTTGAGTTGCGATGCCAACCGGGCAGGTGTCGAGGTGACACACCCGCATCATCACGCAGCCCATCACCACCAGTGGAGCGGTGGCGAAGCCGAACTCCTCGGCACCGAGAAGCGCGGCGATCATCACATCTCGACCGGTCTTGAGTTGGCCGTCGGTCTGCACGACTATGCGATCGCGAAGATCGTTGAGCAGCAGCGTCTGTTGGGTCTCGGCCAGACCGAGTTCCCAAGGAGCGCCGGCGTGCTTGATCGATGTGAGAGGAGCGGCGCCGGTGCCGCCGTCGTGGCCCGAGATGAGGACCACATCGGCGTGGGCCTTCGCCACCCCGGCCGCCACTGTGCCCACGCCCAGCTCGGCCACCAGCTTCACGTGGATTCTGGCCCTGGGGTTGGCGTTCTTCAGGTCGTGGATCAGCTGAGCGAGATCCTCGATCGAGTAGATGTCGTGGTGCGGCGGTGGGGATATGAGACCGACACCGGGTGTCGAGTTTCGTGTCTGCGCGATCCAAGGATACACCTTGTGACCGGGCAAGTGGCCGCCCTCACCGGGCTTGGCTCCCTGGGCCATCTTGATTTGGATGTCGTCGGCGTTGACCAGATACTCGCTGGTCACCCCGAACCTGCCTGAAGCAGCTTGCTTTATCGAACTCCGACGCAGGTCACCGTTGGCATCTGGAGTGAATCTGTCGGAGTCCTCGCCGCCCTCTCCGGTGTTGGACTTGGCGCCGAGTCGATTCATGGCGATGGCGAGAGTCTGGTGGGCCTCCCGGGAAATGGAGCCGTAGCTCATTGCCCCGGTGGAGAAGCGCTTGATGATCGAGTCGGCGGACTCCACATCCTCGAGTGGCACCGATGGACGCTCCTCTGTGCGCAGACGGAACAGCCCTCTCAGCGTTCCGAGCCGAGCCGACTGGTGATTCACCCGGTTGGTGTAGTCCTTGAAGATGTCATAGCGACGGGTCCGGGTGGCATGTTGCAGCTTGTAGACGGTCTCCGGGTTGAACAGGTGGTACTCACCTTCGCGCCGCCACTGGTATTCGCCTCCGACCTCGAGTGTGCGATGGGCCAGCGCCGAAGGGTTGATGGGGTGGGCCTCCGACCTTCTGGCGGCCACCTCGGCAGCGATCACGTCGAGGCCCACTCCCCCGAGACGGCTGGCGGTTCCGGTGAAGTAGCTGTCGATCACCTCTTGGGAGATCCCGATGGCCTCGAATATCTGTGCACCCGTGTAGGAGGCCACGGTGGAGATTCCCATTTTCGACATCACCTTGAGGATTCCGCTGCCGGCGGCTGCCATGTAGTTGGCCCGGTATCGCTCACTGGGAAGGGTGGTGTCGAGCCCGTGTTCGCCGCGGGCGGCCATGTCGTCAATCGCCGCGAAAGCCATGTATGGATTGATAGCGTTGGCGCCGTAGCCAAGCAGCAGGGACAGGTGATGGCATTCTCGGGTGTCGCCGCACTCGGCCACCAGCCCCACCCTGGCCCGGGTCTTGTTGGCCACCAGGTGGTGGTGAACCGCTGCGGTGGCGAGCAGGGACGGAACCGGGGCGTACGTCGGATCCGTGACTCGATCCGAGAGGACGATCACGTTGGCACCACCGGCTATCTCCGTGGAAACCCGATCACGAATCCGATCGAGGGCCTCCTCGAGGGCCGCCCCTCCCCCATCGGCGTCGAACAGTGTCGGCACGACGGCGGTCTTGAACCCGGCCGGATCCACGGACCCGTCGAGCCGAATCAGCTTGGCAAGCTGCTCGTCGGTAATGATCGGAGTGTCGAGATGTATGCTGCGACACGACTCGGCGGACGACTCAAAAAGGTTTCCCTCGGGTCCGAGCCTCGCATACAACGACGTGACCAGTTCCTCGCGAATGGCATCGAGCGGAGGGTTCGTCACCTGCGCGAACAGTTGCTGGAAGTAGTCGCCGAGCAATCTCGGGCGGCTTGACAGCACGGCGATCGGGGTGTCGGTGCCCATCGATCCCAGGGCTTCGTGGGCATCCCGGGCCATGGGGGTGAGGATCAGCTTCTTTTCCTCGGTGGTGAATCCGAAGAGGCGCTCCTGCTCGAGAAGGTCGGATTCGGTACGTTCTCTTTCCGGGGGTTCCGGAAGATCGTCGATCTCGATCAGGTTCCGGTCGAGCCATTCGCGGTAGGGACGCGCCCCGGCGAGCCTGGACTTGATCTCGTCGTCGCGCACGATCCGACCCTCGACGGTGTCGACCAGAAACATCCGGCCCGGCTGGAGGCGGCCCTTCTCCACGATCTTGCTCTGGTCGATCTCTATAACGCCAACCTCGCTGGCCATCACGACCACTCCCGCGTCGGTGACCCAATAGCGCGACGGGCGGAGGCCGTTGCGATCGAGCACGGCCCCGATGACCGTGCCGTCGGTGAAGGCAATCGATGCCGGCCCGTCCCAGGGCTCGAGCCTGGTGGCATTGAACCTGTAGAAGGCTCGGTGGCTGTCCGCCATGAGGGTGTGGTGCTCCCAGGGCTCCGGGATCATCATCATGACGGCTTCCTCGATCGGATATCCCCCGAGCACCAGAAGTTCGAGGGCCTCGTCGAAACCAGCGGTGTCGCTGGCACCCGGGGTGCAGATGGGAAACGCCCGATCAAGACCGGGGATGTGTGGGGTGGACAGGTTGGCCTCCCTTGCACGCATCCAGTTGCGGTTCCCCTTGATGGTGTTGATCTCGCCGTTGTGGGCAACCATCCGGTAGGGGTGGGCGAGCGGCCAGGACGGAAAGGTGTTGGTCGAGAACCGCGAGTGAACCAGGGCGATGGCGCTCTTCACCCGGGCATCGAGAAGATCCGGGTAGAAGGCCGAAAGCTGCGGTGTGGTGAGCATCCCCTTGTAGACGATGGTGCGGCTGCTCAAGGACGGGAAATACACGCCTTCGTGGGCCGACGGCGAGCCACCCATCGATTGTGGTGGCTCGGTGGGTCGTTCGGCGACGCTGATTTCGTGGGCAATGCGCTTGCGGGCCACATAGAGCCGTCGGTCGAGATCGATCCCCGAGAGCGGGTCACAGGAGACGAAGATCTGGCGGAACGTGGGCATCGTCATCAAGGATCCGGCGCCGAGGATCGACTCGTCTATTGGCATGTCCCGCCAGCCGAGGACGAGCAACCCTTCCTCGTCGAGGATCACCTCGACCCTTTCTGCGCACTCCATGGCGTCCTCGGGTTCCTGGGGAAGAAAGGCGATGCCGGTGGCGTAGTGTCCGGCCTCGGGAAGGTCGAACGGCACGACGTCTCGATAGAACGCGTGGGGAATCTGAAGGAGAATTCCGGCCCCGTCACCGGTGTTGACATCGGCGCCCTTGGCCCCGCGGTGCTCCATGTTGCACAAGGCGCCGATTCCCATGGCCACGATGTCGTGGCTGGCTCGTCCGTGGATGTCGCACACGAAGTTGACGCCGCACGAATCGTGTTCGTTGGCGGGGTCGTAGAGCCCCTGCGGTCGGGGAAGGTTGGTGGGCATTGGTCTCCTGTTCCTCCTGGATGGCGCGCGCGGGCACGACCGCCAAGGAGCAGGGACGTCGTTGGCCCGGCTGCCAGAGCACCGAGATGATAGTCGATGGGTCTCGACCATTTTCAAATCGACACCACACTTGGTGCTGGATCTAGTAGTCATGTCGTCATGCCACCAACGGATTCGACATACGCCGATCAGTTGCTCCCGAGGTTCGATCGGTCACCCACCCCGTATCACGCGGTTCGTGAGTGCGCCTCGGTGCTGTCAGATGCCGGGTTCGCACGGGTTGTCGAGACGGCCGCGTTCCCGATCGGGCCCGGTCGCTACTTTCTGGAACGTGGCGGGTCTCTCGCTGCTTGGGTCATCGGCCCGCGCACGGCGTCCACCACCGGGTTCCGTATCGTCGGTGCCCACACGGACTCACCGAATCTCCGGGTAAAGCCCAACCCCGATGGGTCGGTGGCCGGTTGGAGTCAGCTGGGAGTCGATGTCTACGGCGGCGTGCTTCTCAATTCCTGGCTCGACCGTGATCTCGGTGTTGCTGGGCGAGTCGTTGTTGCCGACGGCAACGAGCTGTCGACTCGCCTGTTTCTGGACGATCGTCCCGTGCTGCGGATACCGCAGCTGGCGATTCACCTTGATCGGGAGATATCCGACAAAGGCCTGCGACCCAACAGACAGTCACACATGAACCCCACTTGGGGCACGATCGGCGAACCCGAGGCATTCACCCGATACCTAGCGACGATGGCCGACGTCGATCCCGATGCCGTGCTCGGTTTCGACGCGATGCTCTTCGACACCAACCACGCGGTCCTCGCAGGCCTTCACCGCGACCTCCTGGTTTCGTCGCGTATCGACAATCTGCTGTCGTGTTTCGTGGCGGTCGATGCACTGATCGATTCCGCCGAAGACCCCGGTGCCAGAATCCCCATGGTCTGTCTCTTCGACCATGAGGAGGTGGGCAGCGTGTCGGAGTCGGGCGCCGCGGGTCCACTTCTCGACACCGTGATCGGTCGCGTCGTCGCCTCTCTCGGCGGTTCGATCGACGATACTGCACGAGCGTTGGCCGACTCGATGGTGGTGTCGGCCGATGGGGCCCACGCCACCCACCCCAATTATCCCGACCGCCATGATCCCGCACACCGGATCGAAGTGAATGCCGGTCCGGTCCTTAAGATCAACGCCAACCAGCGTTACGCCACCAGCGCGGAGTCGGCCGCCGAGTTCAGGGCCTGCTGCGCGGATGTGGGGGTACCCGTGCAGACCTTCGTGAACCGCTCCGATCTTGCCTGTGGTTCCACCATAGGCCCGCTCACGTCGGGGCGTCTCGGCGTTCCGGTGGTTGATGCAGGGTGCGCCCAACTGGCCATGCACTCGGTCCGGGAAACCGCCGGAGCGCGCGACCCGCAGATGTTTCGTTCGGTGCTCACCCGGTTCATGTGCCGCTGACCCGGGCGGGGTCGGCTAACGGTGTCTCAGGCGGGACTCAGCGGCGCGCCACGGGCCGGCGAACATGAGCAGCATTGGAAGAATCTCAAGTCGACCGATGAGCATGAGCACGGCCAGCACGAGACGGGCCGGCTGGGTGAAGGCGTCGGCGAACGAAGCAGTCGGGCCGGCGTTGCCGAAAGCCGGCCCAACACCCCCCATGGCGGTGGCGACCGCACCGATCGATGCGTCAAGATCGCCTCCGAGCGCGGTGACCAGCCCGACACCGATCACCACGATCACAATGTAGAGCAGGAAGAATCCGGCCATGCCCGACACGATGTCCTCGGCAACCGCCAACTTGCCGTGGCGTACGGGGATCACTGCTCTTGGGTGTTGTGTGCGTCGGATAGCCCGCAGGGCGTGGCCCCACAGAACCTGAATCCGCATGACCTTGATACCACCGGCCGTTGACCCGGTGGATCCCCCGATGAGCATGGCGAACAACAGCAGCATCTGTGTCGAGGGAATCCACTTGACGTAGTCACCGGCACTCCCGACACCGGTGGCGTTCCCGAATCCGGTACTCGTTCCGAGGGACACAACGTTGAAGGCCCCGACCCGTAGAGAGGTTGGGAAGCTGAATGCTCCGTCGGCCCAAAGCAGAACCGCGACAAGCAGGGAGAACCCCACCATGTATCCCATGTAGTTACGGAACTCGGAGTCCTTCACATGGGCTGAGAATTGACCATGGGCTGCCCGCCAGTGAAGAGAGAAGTTGGCCGCACCTATCAACATGCCGATGATGAGGACGGCCTCGACCAGCGGGCTGTTGAAATATCCGATTGAATCGGAATGTGGCGAGAAACCGCCGGTGGCAGCAGTGGTGAAGGCGTGGGCAACAGAGTCGTAGAGGGAAGGCCCGGGCACGATGAAAAGAGCAAGGGCGATCGCGAGGGTGTAGATGAAGTAGACGAGCCAAAGTCTCTTTGCGGTCTCGGAAACCCGCGGGGCCAGACGATCAGACGATGGCCCGGGAGCCTCGGCCTTTATGAGCCCCAAACCGCCCACTCCCAGGAACGGAAGGACGGCCACGGCCAGCACGACAACGCCCATTCCGCCGTACCACTGGGTGCCCTGCCGATACATGAGCATGCCACGTCCCGGCCTGGCGAAATCAAGCAGGACGGTCGACCCGGTACACGAGTAGCCCGACGCCGACTCGAAAATCGAGTTGACGACCTGCTCGACAAATCCCACGCCCGGGGTGGCGAAGGTTCCGGCGAAGACGTAAGGCAGCGCACCGAACAGGGTGATCATGACCCAGGTCCAACCGACCGCAGCGAAGATGTCCCTGGATCTCGCTGCTCCAACAGTGGTGCGCCACCAGATGCCGCCACCGACAACGCCGCACACGGCTGCGGCGGCGAGGAGGGCGGTGGTGTCCCGATTCGTGGAGGCGAACTCGATCAAAGAGCTGAGAACCATGCCCATGGACACCGATGTGAGCGCGATCCCCATGATGTGGAGCGGCGTGTTCCGGTATTTCCCGGGGCTTTCGAGGGCGATTTCGCTGTGGCGATGTTTAGTGCCGGTCATTGCTGGACCGCCCTGAGCCGGCGGCGTACGGCGGCACCGACCGACTTCTTGGCCCCGCCGATGTGAACCAATCCGAGCAGAACCACCAGAACGGACAGTCGGGCGGCGAGCATCATCGGGATCAGTGTGAGCCTGACCCATGGCTCCATGCCGGCGACGTTTCCGTAGCTTCCGATCCCCGGAGCGGGGCCGAACGATGACAACGTGCCGACCGCGATCCAGAGCGACTCGACCAGCCCGATTCCCGAGATCGAGATCACGAAAGCACCCGCGGCGCACACGAAGATGTGGGCAATGTGGTATCCGGATATGCGATCGATGGAAGCCTCCTCGACCGGACGTCCGGAGTTCTTGATCACGGCCACCCTGTTGGGATCGAGTTGGAGTCGCAACTCGCGTAGAACCGACTTCATCAACGTGTGGACGCGCAACACCCGCAACCCTCCACCAGCCGATCCGGCCATGGATCCCATGGCGACAACGACCAGCAGGACCGCCAGGTAACTGTCGGGAAGGAGGGTCCATTGCCCGGCCGCGTAGCCGGTGGTGCTGACGGTGGAGGCAGCAGTGAAGGCAGCATCGGTGATCGACAACGAGGACGCCGGAAACGCCAGAAGGCCAGTGGTGATCACCAGGACAGCCACGTAGATGCGCAGCTCACTACTGCGCCTCAGGGGTTTCAGCCGTCCGCGCAGCGCCCACCAGATCACCGAGAAACTCGACCCGGCGATGATCATTCCGATCGTGGACACGACCCTCGTGGCGGTGCCGAATCCGGCGAACGAGTCGGCGCGAGAAGAAAACCCACCGGTGGAGACGGTGGTGAGACCATGGACCGCCGCATCGACCGGCGACAGACCGGTGGCCAGATAGGCGACGATCATCGCGACGGTGAAACCGCCGTAGACCCGCATGATCAGGAGGCGCCCCCGGGTGGGCCTGGTGACCAGCCGCGACTCGTCGGTTGCGATGGCTCGACCGAGCAGAGATGACGACCGGAGGGCCTGGGGAAGGGCGATCACCCCGATCAGCAGCCCCAGAAGCCCACCCATCCATTGCGTGGACGCTCGCCAGACCTGCATGGCCGACCCGAGCTCGGACGGATCGAGTGTGGTGATGGCGGTCGTGCTGAAACCAGACGCCGATTCCAACAGGGCAGCATCAACGGAGGTGATCGTGCCGGTGGCGAGATAGAGGGCCATCCCGGCAATCACCATGCTGACCCAAGCCGCCACCAGACTCGACAGGACCCGGGTGGTCGGGGGGCGAACGGCACGCTCGAACGACTTGTGACCCAGGGCCCCGATTGCCAGCCACGAGCCGGCAAAGGCAAGCATGATCATGGTCTCGCGGAGGTTGCCGGTGATTCCGACCAACGCAGCAACAGCAGTGACCGCGCCGAACACCATGAGCGACTCGGTGACGGCGAGACGCACGAACGACTGACGCTTTACACCTCGGAGCGGCTCGAGCGCCTCGGAGGTGGTCCACGCCGGGAGACGCTGCGCGGTCACCCTAGAAGTCGCCGAACCTCGTCGACCGCCTCAGGCATGGCTATGACCACGACGTGGTCACGACCACGCAGGCGGCTGCGTCCGCGGCCGATCTGGGCCTTGCCGTCTCTCACGATGGCGGCAATGATCACATTTCGGGGAAGACCGAGATCCTTCACGAGGGTGCCGTCGGCGGGGCTGTCGACGGCCACCTCGAGTTCGATGACCTCGGTCTCGCCGTGGAGGAAGGTCGCGACCTTGGCCACGCCTCCGCGCACGAAGCGGAGCACACCGTTGGCGGTCGCCGTTCGTGGGGACAGCGCGACATCGATGCCAACCTCCTTGAGGAGGTTGAGCAGCGCCAAACGATGAACCACCGCAATTGTCTCACGGGCCCCGCCCGATTTTGCGTAGAGACACGCAAGAATGTTGGCATCGTCCTCGGCGGTCATGGCCACCACCGCATCGAAGCGCCCCACATCTGCCTGCTCGAGAAGCGTGGCATCGGTGACGTCGCCTTCGAGAATCATCGCATCGTCGAGGCTCTCGGCGAGTTCACGGGCCCGGTCATGGTCACGTTCGATGATCACCACACGGACACCTCTCGATGCCAATCTGGTGGCCAGCAACTCGGCGGTATGACCACCGCCCAACAGCATCACCTTGCGGGTTGCCCCCCGCGATATTCCGAGCAGATCGACAACGAGCCGCCTTGCCCGCCGCTTCAGAACAACCCGAAGATGGTCGTCGACCAGAAGCTGGTGATCACGACGGGGGATGATGGTCTCCTCGCCACGTCCGATCGAACCAACCATGAAATCCCAGTCTGGCTCGAACTCCTCGGCGATCTCGGCGAGGGTCCGATTGACCAGAGGGGAGTGGGCCGGAAGACGGGCACCGATCACCACGACCTCGCCCTCCGCCATGAGCGTGACCTCGTCGGCGCCCGGATAGTCGAGCAGTTCAAGTATCTCGTTGGCGGTCTCGGCGTCGGGGTCGATGAACAGGTCGCCACCGGACTGACGCCGGATCTGATCGGCATCGCGGCCTCGAAGCTCCGGGGCCTCGATCCGCACGATGGTACGCTCGACCCCCATTGATTTGGCCAGCATCGACGACACTATGTTGGCGGCATCGTCGCTGGTCACAGCCAGGAGAATGTCGGTGTGTTCCACTCCGGCCCGCTCCAGCGCCTCGGGGTGGGTGCCGCTTCCCAGGATCGCAAGGACATCGAGCTCCTCGTCGATGGTGCGCAACGTGGCCGGATCGCGTTCGACAACGGCAACGTCGTGCCCCTCCCTGCTGAGTCGCTCGGCCACGTACGAACCGACCTCTCCTGCCCCCACGACGATGACATGCACGGCTTTGTTCTATCCCCTCTGGAGGCGATGCGCGCCCATGTCAGATCATCGGATCGAGACAGCCGGGTGTGAACTCGATCACGGACTCCTCGGTGACCACTGCATCAAGGGGAACATCCCAGGGTTCGACCGGAACGGACTCCACCTGTTGGAAGGCGTGGGCGATCCCGATCATCACCGGTCGAGAACCCGCCCGTGAGGCCATCGCACGGTCGTAGAACCCGCCTCCCTGGCCCAGACGATGGCCGGACGCGTCGAACGCAACGAGGGGCGCGAGAACGACGTCGTGGTTGGACAGAGGGCGGGGGTGCCCGTCGGCCGGCTCGGGAATACCGAACGGTCCCTCGAACGTGACACCCTCCATGTCCCATGGGAGGAACTCCAGGTATTCGCCCACGACACGGGGAACGGTGACAATCGTGTGGTCGCTGGCTATGAGGGCCATGGCGCCGTCGATGTTGACCTCTCCTCTCACGGCACGATAGCCAGCCAACAAGGCCGCTTGTCGTATCACCGGGAGTCGGGCCAAACGTGCGATGACAGCCATCGATGCGGCGTCCTGGTCGTCGGCATCGAGGGCGGCGCGGCGAGCCCGCAACACCAAACGCATGGCGCGGCGCTGTTCGGCACTTTGGGTCATCGGGTCACGCTACCAACACACGCGAGAAGGGGACCCCGAGGGGCCCCCTTCTCCCTTACCGCCCGCTTGGCGGATCGGAAACTCGCTCTTGTCAGACGAACGCCGAGGCGAAGACCAGGGAGACGATGGTCATCACCTTGATGAGAATGTTCATGGCCGGGCCCGAGGTGTCCTTGAAGGGGTCGCCGACAGTGTCGCCGACCACGGCCGCCTTGTGGCTCTCGGAACCCTTGCCTCCGAGCGCTCCCGCCTCTATGTACTTCTTGGCATTGTCCCAGGCGCCGCCGGAGTTGGCCATGAAGATGGCCAGGCAGAATCCGGTGACGAGTGCGCCGGCAAGGAACCCGCCGAGGGCGTTGACGCTGATGAAGCCGATCACCAAGGGGACGACCACGGCCAGAGCGCCGGGAATCACCATCTCCTTGAGAGAGGCCTTCGTGGAGATGGCCACGCAGCGGGCCGAGTCGGGGATGACACCCTCCTTGCCTTCGCGAAGCCCGGGGATCTCGCGGAACTGCCGCCGGACCTCTTCGATCATTTCCTGGGCGGCGCGTCCGACGGCGTCGATCGTGAGAGCGGCGAACAGGAACGGCAGCATGGCGCCGAGGAACAGGCCGATGAAGACGCTCACCTCACCAATGTTGAGGTTGAGGGTGCCACCGGCGTCGGAGATGGCGAACTCGAAGCTCTTGAACAGGGCGAGGGCGGTGAGTGCGGCGGAGCCGACAGCGAAGCCCTTGGCCACCGCTGCGGTGGTGTTGCCCAGCGAGTCGAGGGCGTCGGTCACCTCACGGACTGACGGGTCGAGCTCGGCCATCTCGGCGATACCACCGGCGTTGTCCGCGATGGGACCGTAGGCGTCGACCGACACGACCACACCGGTGGTGGCGAGCATTCCGATCGCTGCCACGGCGATGCCGTAGATACCGCCGAAGTTACCGACCGTGTCGCCGAGGGCGTATTCGCCGCCCCAATAGGCGACGCCGATACCCACGGCGAGCAGCGTGACCGATGCCGCCACCGAGATCATGCCCGCCGAGATGCCACCGAGGATCGTGGTGGCCGGGCCGGTCTTGGTCTGGTCGGCGATCTTCTTCACCGGACCGAAGTGATCGGAGGTGTAGTACTCGGCAGTCTTGCCGAGAGCCCAGCCGACGACGAGGCCACCGATGACAGAAACGGCGAAGCCGATCGGGTGTTCGAAGAGCGTGCTGTCGTTGAAGATCCAGAACGCTCCGAGGATGGTGCCCACCCCGGTGAGGCCCATGGCCACGTTGGTGCCCATGTGGAGGGCACGGCTGAGTGCACCGGAGTCGGTGGAGTCGCCACCCTTGACGAAGAACGAACCGAGGATCGAGGCAACCATACCGATGAGGGCAATGAACATCGGGAAGACCATGAAGGGCAGAACGTTGGCGTCGCCCGCCTGGGAGGCAGCCAGACCACCGGCGAAGGCGACCAGTGCGATCGGGGCGATGATCGAGCCGACGTAGGACTCGAAGAGGTCGGCGCCCATACCGGCGACATCGCCGACGTTGTCGCCGACGTTGTCGGCGATGGTCGCCGGGTTGCGGGGGTCGTCCTCGGGGATGCCGGCCTCGACCTTGCCAACGAGGTCGGCACCGACATCGGCGGCCTTGGTAAAGATGCCGCCGCCAACACGGGAGAACAGGGCGATGGAGGAAGCACCCAGGCCGTAGGCGGTGACGACCTCGAAGGCCTGATCGACTTCGATCCACTTGACGAAGACGATGTAGACCATCATCAGACCCATGAGGGCCAGACCGGCCACGGAGAAGCCCATGACGGCACCGCCCCGGAAAGCCACCGGCAAGGCCTTGGCCGGCCCTTCCTTGGCAGCTTCGGTTGTGCGGGCGTTGGCCATCGTGGCCACGGTCATTCCGACGTAGCCGGCGCTTGCCGACAGGAATGCGCCGAACACGTAGGTGAGTGCTGCCGGCGGGGTGATCAGCACGCCGATGAGAATGGCCATCACCACCACGAATCCGGAGACCCAGGTGTATTCCTGCTTCAGGAAGGCCCGGGCTCCCTTCTGGATCTCGGTCATCAGGAAGACCATGCGGTCATTTCCCGGTGAGGCGGATTCAACTACCTTGTAGTAATACGCGGCCAAGCCAAGTGCGGCCAATGCCGACACAAGTGCCAGATACGGTACGGCGTCCACTGTTGCTCCTGAAGTCGCTTCGTTGCGAATCGTTTGCCGGCGAACGGTTTGCCGCCGGGTCGGGGCGTTCATGGGCCGCGCGCGTTTGAGCGGCGGCCCGGAACGCCGACACGATACAGACCGCGCGCCCGTGGTACACGCATCCGGGGGCTCAGGCTTGGTGAACACCCTGTCGACGGCGGCGACCACCAACAACGAGTCGGAAGCCCATCCCGATCATCGTGGCGGCCGCGATGATCTCCCACAGGAGTGATCCGCGTGGACCGGTGTAGGACAATTCGTCGCCGTCGACATCGGTTCCGGGTGGGGCCGAGGTGCTGGTTTCGGTGGTGCCACCAACGGTTGGCAACGATGTGGTGGAGGGAGCCTCGACGGTGGTGCCGGTCTTGACGACCAGGCTGAGCGTCTGGGAGTGATGGGCAACGGTGACCGATGGAAGCGTTGCCAGCGGAGGCCCGACGTTGGTGACCGCTATTCGGGGCTCGATGTCGTCGGTTTCCTCGGCCCGCATGACCCGGGGGACAAATGATGCCGACTCGTGGGCCCGCACGAGAATGCGCGGTTGGTCGAGTATGCGAACCTCGGTGCGTGCGGCCGCGCTGGCCGCGAAGGACACGCTCACGAGCGCGGCCCACACGGCCAGCGTCACGGTCCGGCCCCAGTGGGGTCGGCTGCCGCTGATGGTCATTGGCTTGGTGAGCCCCGGTACCCGATCAGAGGAACCGTCGTCGGTTGGGCCGGGTCGCGCTCCATGCCATGTAACCGAGATCTAGCAGGATCAGACTCACGGCAATGGGGAGCAGAGGACCGCCTCCGCGGGTTCCGGTGAACGCCAGTGACTCACCCAGCACCTGCGGCGAGGCCGTATCGAGGATGGCGGGTGTGCCGGGATCCGGTGTGCAGACGAACTCCAGGGGAGTCGGAATCGCCGGGATGACAACGGTGAGGGTCATGCCGGCGGGAGTCCACACGATCGGGCCGCCGGATGCGGTCCAGTTGGTATCGGGGATGAAGAACGAGGTGGTGGCATCCTTGGCGGTGCCATCGTCGTTGACTTCGACGACGACGCTGAGAGGCATCCCGCTGGAGGTCTTTGACCCCTCGACCGTGTTGGATGCATTGATTGTGACCGCGGCTGTTGCATCGATCCTGTCACCGGGTGCCACCAGGTTGAGGTTTATGCCGGTGTCGAAGGTGCTGCCGTTGATGGTGACGTTCCAACGTTGGTTCCGGAGTGGAACGGTGTCGCCGGCGTTGAAGGAGGCCAGCGAGGTGCCCCGGCCGGTCCACTTCATGGTGGACGTGTCCGATGGTCTGATGTTGTTGGTGCAGGTAGCGGTGAAGTTGCTGGTGCCGCTACCGACACTCGTGGGAGCTTCAGTGGTTGAGGTGGTCGCTGATTCAGACGTGGTGGTCGAGGCAGCCTCCGTTGTCGACGGCGGGATGCTGGTGGTGGTGGCAACCGGGGTTCCACCCTGGGCAGAACTGACGAAGGCCAGGGCCGGAACCGGCGAACGATCGGTGCAGTCGACGGCGGAGTCGGCGACACAGCCCGTGGGCAGCGACAAACCGGGCTGACACTTGAACGACACCTTGACAAGGCCGTTGAACACGGAGGCGGTGGTGACGCTGCCCCCGTCGCTGAAGGAAATGTCGCCACCGGTCGGGGTCCATTGGCTGTCGGGCACATTGATGCTCACCACCAGCGGGGTGGCGGTCTCGTCGCCGTTACCCGGTATGCCGTCCGGGTCGGTGATGGTGGTCTCGCCGGAAATCGCGATGCCCGGGAAGGTCTGTGAGGTCTCGGAGGTATTGCTCGCGAGGATGGTCACATCCATGGTGCCGGGGATGGTGTTGAGGCCGGTCGTGAGGAGACCGAGGTTGTATCCGGCAACGAGGACGGCCGAAGGGAACTCGGCGGCGATCGTTGTGCCGGACAGCGTGACCACCCCGGAGGCTGTGGATGTGGTGCCGGAGTGTGTGAACGAGATGTCTGTGAACGTGCCGGTGGCGGTGTTCTGACATGAGTTGGTCGTGACCTGGGTTCCGCTCACCGGGCCGGCCATGGTGGTCGTGGTGGCCGGTGTGGTGGTGGAGGTTGTTGTGGTCGACGGAGAGGCCGTGGTTGTGGTGGACGACGGTGGTGCCGTGGTGGTCGTGGACGATGTCGTGGTGGAGGAGGTGGTGGTGGTGGTGGACGAGGTGGTCGTGGTCGAGGCTGGAGCCGAATTGACGACGACGGTGTCGAACGGCGATGCCGGCGATGCGGCCCGGCCGGTGCAGTCGACGGCCTGGTTGGTGACGCATCCTGCGGGGGTGGAGGTGCCCGGCTGACATGTGAACTTGACTTTGATCAGACCGTTGAACACCGAGGCGATCGTTATGGAGCCACCGTCGGAGAAGGCCACGTTCCCACCGGTGGGTGTCCACGTGGAGCTCGGAATCGTCGCGGTGACGGACAGGTCGGTGGCCGACTCATCGCCGTTGCCCGGCGTGCCGTCGGGATCAGTGATTGTCGTCTGCCCGGAGATTGCGATGCCGGCGAGCGTCTGGCTTCCCTCGCTGGTGTTGGAGGCCAGGATCGTGACGTCCATGGTGCCGGGTATGTCGTTGACGCCAACGTTGAGCAGGCCGAGGTTGTATCCGGCGATGAGCACGGCCGCGGGGAAGAATGCGCTGACACTCGCGCCCGAGAGAGTCAGCTGATCCAGCCCGAGAGTGGCCGGATTCGGGGTGGGGGCCCCGGTATGGGAGATGTCGAGATCGGTGAAGGTGCCGGTGGCACTGTTCTGACACGAATTGGTGGTGACCTGGGATCCGGCCGACGCCGGAGTCGCTCCGAACCCGACCAGGCCCGCGGTGAGAGCTGACACGGCGACCACAGCGAGTGATCTCCGACCCAGCAATTTGACAAGTGCGTGCATTCTGGTCCCCCCAAGGATCAACGACCGGTGCAAGCTACACCACGGGAACCAATTGCGAAAGTGGTCACATCAACTTTGCTACCCGTTGGTAGGTCGTTCATCACTTGGAGTAAGAAATTCCCAACGTGAGCCTTGACATGGGCCGAACGCACTATTAGACATCGTGACGGTTGACACACATCCGGTCCATCTAACACCGACGAGGGCGATCTCAGAAAGTGGCAATGGAACCACCGGAACTGGAACCTTGGGGGAGGTGATCAGCGCATGGAAGGGCAGTCATGAGCGCCGACGAGCCTCATGACAAATCGACGACTGATCGACTTGGCGAGTCGCTGAATGTGCGTCAATTGCCGTCGCCCAGGCCCTTTCGTGCCGGTCTCCCGACCGAGTGCGGACCATCCGATCCGAGGCAAGTCGCCGGAGGTCGGAGCTGAGTACACGGAATTCAAACTTCTCTTTTGGAGGGAACTTTCAATGACCAGACGAACGCGACGCCTCAGCGTTGCGCTTACCATCTCGCTCGTAGCGGGCATGCTGTCCTTCGGGACATTTGCCAACCCCGCAAGCGCAGCGACGCAAGTAACGACCAACTCGTGTCAGAACAGCGCCACTGGCACGTTCACCGACATCAACTTCACCCATACGGGTGCCGCGACACCGAATCCTGCTGTCCTTGGTATCGACACCGTGACCCTTACCGGAGCGACCGTGAGCGCCGACTTCCCGTCGGCGGTGCTGGTGGCCGGTTACAACTTGGGTCTGCTCACCACTGGTCTCAACACGATTCCGGGCACCATGGACATCACCATCCTGGGCTCCAACACGGTTGAGGCCACGCAAACCTTCGCCGGCCTGGCCATCTCCGGCACGACCACGATCACCGATCCCGATGGCACGCCCGGCACCGGCGACGAGACAGGCACTCCGCTTACCGTCACCGTTGGTCTGCCGAGCAGCACCTGGACCCCAACCGGAGGCCCGATCGGCCTTAGCGATGGCGGCTCCCTCACCACTGCATCGGTCGCTGGCGGCCTCGTCAGCGTGAACTTCACGTGTGTTCCCGGCACCTCGTTGCCGGCCGGCTGTGTTGCTGATCCGCTCACCGATTGCACCAGCGCGAGCCCGTCTCCCGCTCTGGCATTCGATTCGGTCGTCGTCAACGCCCCCCCGACCGCACCCGTCTGCTCCGGCACGGCCGTTTCGGTTGGCGCTGGTCAGGCAACAACGGTCGACCTGAACGCATTGTGCAGTGACGTCAACGGCAATATCGACGGTGCGAGCTACGCGGTTGGTGCAACAGCGCCCGCTGCGGGGACGCTCGCCATAGCTGGTGGTATCGCCACCTACACGAACACCAACGTTCTGGCCACGTCGGACTCGTTCAGCTACACCGTCGCTGACACCACGACTCCGACGCCCATGGTGTCGACCGAGGTAACGGTCACGATCACCATCCTGGGCAACTTGTGCGACGCCACACTGTCGGCCTGTTCGTTGAACCAGATCATCACGGTCACGGTCACCGGCGCTGCTCTCACTCTTGAGCAGACCGGCCAGTTCGTGACGATGAGCCCGGTGACGCTCAACGGAGCACCGCAGGTGTCGACCGGCGCCATCAACCAGATGACCGTCACCAACTCCCGTGGCGATCTCGTCGGTTGGACAGTGTCCGGTTACGTCACCGACTTGGCGACCTCCGCCGGCCCGCACACCGATCCGGATGGCCCCGGACCGCTGCCTCCGGTGCCCGATTGTGGCTTCCTGGTCGGTACTGCAGATGCGCTGTGCATCCCCGGTGACGATCTCGGCTGGACCCCTTCGGCTGCTGTTGCCCACGTGCAGATCAACGGCGACGTCGCCGTTGTGACACCCGGTCCGTCCCACGCAACCAACGGTGCTGACTGGCTCGCCCAGCTCGTCGCCGCCGGTCCCGCTGGTGTCAACGGCCTCGGTGGCCTCGCTGAGAACAATGTTCTCTGCTCCGCCGCAGCCGGCACCGATGGTGGCACATTCACGTGTGACGCCGCCCTCTACCTCGGAGTCCCGGCCAGTGCCGGCGCCGGCACCTACTCGGGTGCCTTGGTGCTGACACTCCTCTGATTCCGAAGAGTTGAAGTGAATCGAGAGGGGGGCAGTCTCCGGACTGCCCCCCTCTTTCGCTCCCGATACCGGTGATGGGTCGAACGGACCAATTGGCCTGCCACACGACCCCAGCCTCTTTCCACCAATCGATCCAGCACGTATCCTCAACGACTGCGCCAATGCCACGACCACCCTGGATGCCAGCCAACATGAAGAGAAGAATCCTCCTGCTCTGCACCCTTGCAGCTTTGCTGCTTGCGGTTCCCGCGTCGGTCCCGACCGCGTTCGGAGCATCCAACGACCGCTGGGCAGTGGAGCCATCGGGGCCCAACGGACCAGGGGGCCGTCCGTATTTCGTCTACACACTCAACCCGGGTGAGATATTCCAGGACACTGTCGGCGTCACCAACAGCAGCGACCGACCCATCACATTCGCCCTCTACTCCACCGATGCCTACACGGTCCCCGGCGAGGGCGGGTTCGCGGCACTGCGCGACGATGAGACCCCGATTGACGCCGGGACCTGGATCAGGCTGCCGGTCGATCAGATCACAGTCGAACCCGGCACCAGGGCCGACATCCCCATTCAGATCGAAGTACCCATCGATGCCGAGCCCGGCGATCACGCGGCGGTGATCCTCGCTGCCGACACCGAGCTGCAACTGGGTCAGGAGAGCGAGGGCCTGTCGCTGGCGGTGCGACAACGGGTGGGGGCTCGCGTGTACGTACGGGTCTCGGGCCCCCTCGACCCCGCCATCAGAATCGACAGCATCGACGTCGAACACTCCACTCCGCTCAATCCTCTGTCCTCGGGAGAGGCCACGATCAGCTACCAGATCTCCAACGTCGGGAACATCAGGCTCTCCCCTACTCTGCAGTTGAAGGTAACCGGAATCCTGGGCCGTACCGTGAAGGTTCTGCCGCCGAACACCATCGACGACGTGTTGCCCGGAGGAATCATCCGGATCACCGAGTCGGTGACCGGGCTTCCCAGATTCGAGCCGTTGGCTGCTTCCCTGCAGGTGGTGTCGCCGGAGTTTGCCACCGACAGCTCCACGACCTTCTACCCGGTCCCGTGGATCACCGTGATTCTGTTGCTCCTCGCCATCGTGTTGTTCTACCTCTGGATTCGTGTTCGCCGGGCTCGCGAGCGCGGTGAACTCGAGACCCCAGAGCTTCCCCCGGCCCCGAAGGAACTCACCGCATGAGACGCGCCCTGTCGGTCATGTCGCTGATGAGTGCGATCATTGTGCTCACGGTCGCGCCCGCGGCCGTGGCCCAGACCGACAAGGCGCCGTCCCTCACCTCCACATCCCGGTCCGTTGAATTCGGCGATCAGATCGCGATTCGCGGCGAAGGTTGGTCTCCGAACTCGATCATCAACATTTCAGTTTGTGGCAACGACGCCCGGAACGGCACCAGCGACTGCGACATCGTCAACGGTCGGGTGGTCGGGGTCAGCAATCGGGGCACCTTCGGCGTCAGCGTCGTGGTCGGGCAGCCCCCGGCACCGTGTCCCTGTGTGGTGAGGGCCGAGAGTCAGACATCCTCTGAGCTGGTGACATTCAACATCGACATCACCGGCGCACCGGAACTTTCACCTGATCAACAGTTTCAGGTGCCGGTTCCCGATCGCCAATTGGCCATCAGCAACGCCAGAATCGCCGGTAGTGGGCCCTGGTATTCGTATCTCGGCGGCCCGGCCAATCGCGAGGTGGTGTTCACGGTCGACAACATCGGCGAGGTCACCGTCAAGAACGCCGCCATCAGTCTTTCGATGGGCAAGGGCCCAAACCCGAAGGGGTTCGTGAAGGCCCCCGACCTGGGCGAACTCAAACCCGGAGAGTCACGTACATACTCCGTGCCCATCAAGTTGCCCGTACTGGCCCTCGGCACCTACGGCGTTCAGGGCGAGATCCCCGGGTTCGCCGACCCGGTCAGGTTCCGGGCCGAGACCTCCCAGATCCCGTGGGCACTGGTGGCGCTGCCCCTTCTCGTGCTTCTTCAGGTGATGCTCATAGCGAGCCGCAACAGGCTGCGTCGTGAGATCGAACACCAATCGGCGCCGATTCCGTCGCCACGTCCGATCGTTGCGACTCCACTCGCACTGCCGGCGTCCACCGTAGTGGGCAGGAACTCAGAGGCCCACGACGACATCGTCGAGCTGCACCCGCCTCCCGAGGCCGAGCCGGTCCCGGTGACGACCACCGCGGAGTCCGCCGAGCAACCCTCCGATCCAGCCGAACTGGCGGGGGTCGACACACTGTCCGACGAGATCGCCGCAGAGGTCAAGCGCGCCCTCGGTGCCACATCTCTGCGTTCGGGCGATTCGTCGCCCAACAGCCGGATTCTCCAGCGGATCGCCCGGGACGTCGCCCACACAGCGGCCACCCGGATCGGAATTCGTCATTCGTTCGACCACCATCAGGTCGATGATCTCGAGGCTGATATCCGACGGTCCCTCGTCAAGACCATCGGGGCGGCAGGCCGAGCTCAACACGTGAAGTCATGACCCAGTCGAGACGCGACCGGTGGGGCCGCCGTCGGCCCTCCCCGCGTCTCGTTCGGTGTGCACTTTCGCTGACACTGCTGGCGGCACTCGTGAGCGTTGCTTCCGACACCGCAGTTGTCGGTGCCCAGGCCCGGTACTCCACCGAAGCCTGCCAGTTCAACGGGGCGGGCCAGTTCACGTCACTTCAGGTTGGTGTGGCCGGATCGGCCAAGCCCGATCCGCTGAACCAGTTCCCCAACACGGTCACGCTGTCGGCGGTCTTCGTTGCCGCACCCATCCTGGCCGACTTCGGGCTGATTGGTTACAACTTCGGCTTCTTGAATGTGGGTACAAACCAGGTGCCGATCACGGCCTCGCTCACCATCACGGCCTCCAACACCGTTGAGGGATCTCAGACCTTCACGAATGTCAACGTGTTGGCCACAACTGTGATCACCGATCCGGACGGGGTTCGGCTCACCGGCGACGAGACGGCCACACCGTTGCCGATCACATTCGCGCTGACCAACTCAACGTGGACCGCGACCGGGGCTGGTGACCTGGCCTTTGCCAACACCGGCTCCACCACCACCGTCACCCTTGGGTCGTTCGTGTCCACCATCGACTGTCAGCCGGGGGTGCCGAGCAGCTGCGGCACCAACAACACCAACTGCGTCTCGTTCACCCCCGAACCGGCCGTGCCCTTCGCTCTCTTGCCCGGCGACGGCCTGCGGCTACAGCATCAGGCACCGATCGTGGCGCTGGCCCCGGTGAGCCTGTCGAGTGGTGCAGTGGTGGCCACGGGAACCTTGCCCGCTCTCATCATCGACAACGATGGCTCCAACTCGGTTGGGTGGACGCTGTCGGCATACGTGACAGATTTCCTTCGTACGGGCGCCCCGGACTGCAGCGTCCCCCAGGCGGACTGCATACCGGCAGACAACCTCGGATGGAGGCCGGTGCTTCCGGCGGAGTACCGCGCCCCATCACCGGGTTCATCCGGGGTCACTGCCGGCACTGCCATGGCCACCTCGGCCGCGGATTGGCTGGCCCAGTTGCAGGCGGCGGGTCCGGCCGGTGTGAATGGCCTCGGGGGCCTTGGCGAGGTGAACGTGTTGTGCATGGCGCCGCCCGGTGCACCGTCGGCGACTGTGGGATGCGGTGCCGAGCTGTATCTCGGTATACCGGCCAGTGCGGCTTCGGGTTCCTATTCGGGTGTGCTCGTGCTCACCATCACGTGACCGCGATCCACCGCAGTATTTCGTCCGCCAGTCGGGCTGCATGCTCTCTATCGCTGAAAAGGTGGTCGGCCCCTTCGATCGTGACCAGTGTCGACCGAACGCTCGCGTCGGCCAGGCGGCGTGTCTGTTCGGCTCCGACCACCGAGTCGGCCCCCGCCTCCACCACGAGCAACGGGATGGCGAGCTGAGAGGCTGCGGCCACCACATCGTGACGTTCGAGGTCGTTGAGGAAATCGATACCCACCGGAAATGGCCGGCCGCCGATATTCACCGAGGCGCATCCCCTCTCGCGAATCTTGTCCTCAGCATCGGGACCGAAGAGATTCCGCACGTGAGCGACGTCGGACGGAGCGGCAATTGCGACAACGCGATCGAGAGTGTGGAGACGATGAGCGGCCAAGATTGCAGCAGCGCCTCCGAGGCTGTGGCCCAACAGCATGCAAGGACCCATCCCACGTTCCACGAGGGCCACCGCGGCCCTGGTTATGTCGCCCACCTCGCTGGTCACACTGGTGGAGCCGAAATCGCCGTCGCTGCTTCCCAGCCCGGTGAAATCGAATGCCATGGTTGCCCACCCTGCGGCTACAAGAGCCGCTGACAGGCGGGTGATCGTGTGAATGTCCTTTGAGCAGGTGAAGCAGTGCGCCAGCAGGGCGCTGCCAATGACATCTCCATCGGGCAGATGTATCGCAGCCTCGAGCGACGCGCCCGACGCCCCCACGAAGCGAACGGTGTCCTTGCTCATCTCAACCGTCTTTCGCACGTAACGCGTTCGAATATCTCACGCTGGGTCAATGTTTCATGGCACTACGGTGACGATATACACGTGGTGCTTCGGCCCTGCGGATGTCCGCCGATCACGTCAGCAGCGAACCAATCGAGGGAAACAGAAAAGATGCTGTCAATCGGCAAGACATCAACGAGACAAACGGATTTGGCACCCGGCGCTTGGGCGCAGCTCCTTGACGAGGAGGAGGCCCACGCGTCAGCTCACGGCTTCGGTGCCGGGGTGATGGTCGTCGGGTTCCTCGACGAACTGTTGCGCCACATTGACGACGACAACCGGGCTCTCACCGAGGCGGCTGTTCTCTCGATCATCGACCGCCGACTCGGGTGGGCCGATCGAGCCGAGCTCATCGCACCGGGTCGCCTCGGCGTGGTGATGCAGCCCGTCGATGACGCCCTTGCGCTCGCACGGCGAGCCCGGGAGCTCCACAGGGAACTTCGCTCATGCAGCCTCGAAGTGGACGTGGCCTACTCAATGAGAAGGCGCCACGGTGGACTGCATGCGGCCGCCGCCCGCGCCGATGCGGCGATCGACACGGCGATGGCTCGTCGTCGCTGATTTCTCACGGGGGGTCACGCTGATGCTATGTTCGGCCGCTGATCGACATGACACTCCTCGACATCTCCGACATCACCGTCCGTTTCGGCGGAATAATTGCGCTCGATGGGCTCTCGTTCTCCATTGAGAGCGGCCAGATCTGCGGTCTGATCGGCCCGAACGGCGCCGGTAAGACCACAATGTTCAACGTGCTCAGCCGGGTCTATGAGGCCAACGAGGGCACGGTCACCTTCGACGGCCACGACCTGCTCTCCCTGCCTGCACACGGGATCGCGGCAGCCGGGGTGGCCCGTACCTTCCAGAATCTTGCCCTCTGGCCCGGGATGACCATCCTCGAGAATGTGATGGTCGGTGCCCACACCCACTCCCGGCAAAACTTCCTGTCGGCGGCGCTGCGTATCGGCACACGCTCCGACGAGCGCCGGCTCGAGAACAAGGCGTGGGACATCCTCGACGAGCTCGGGCTAACTGCGGTGGCCCACCACCCCGCTGCCGGCCTTCCGTTCGGCACCATGAAGCGCATCGAGCTTGCCCGGGCCCTCGCGGCCGAACCGCGACTGCTCATGCTCGACGAGCCCGCCAACGGCCTGACCCACAGCGAGGTAGACGAGCTCGGCGAGCTGATCACCTCCCTCCGCGAAAGGCATTCCCTCACAATCCTGCTGGTCGAACACCACATGGCTCTGGTCATGGGGATTTCCGACAAGGTGGTGGTAATGAATTTCGGCGCCAAGATCGCCGAAGGTACCCCGGCGGAGATCCAGCAGCATCCCGAGGTCATCGAGGCTTACCTGGGAGGAGGCTCATGACCGAAGCTCTGCTCCACGTGGCCAACCTGGAGGCTTCCTACGGCGAGGTGAAGGTCCTCCACGGCATCGATTTCACCGTACGCAAGGGCGACATCAGTGTGGTGCTCGGGGCCAACGGTGCCGGCAAGACCACCACCCTGCGCGCCATTTGTGGTCAGGTCCAAACCACCGGTTCGATCACTTTCGCCGGCGCGGAGATCTCGGGTGAATCGACCGCCGACATCGTCCGCAGGGGCATCGCCCACGTACCCCAGGGTCGGGGGACATTTCCGGAGCTGTCGGTCACCGACAACCTTGAGGCCGGCGCGTTCGTGAGGCGCGACGATGAGGTGGCCGCCGACATAGACAAGTGGCTCGATGTCTTTCCTGTTCTGGCTTCCAGACGGGATCAGCTCGCCGGGTCACTGTCCGGCGGGGAGCAACAGATGCTGGCCGTCGCCCGGGCGATGATGTCCCGACCGGATCTGTTGCTTCTAGACGAGCCATCGCTTGGATTGGCTCCGATCATCATCGAAGACCTCTTCGAGCGGCTATCGGCGATCAACCGGACCGACGGCATGACCATGCTGATCGTGGAGCAGAACGCCAACCTGGCTCTGGCTGTCGCCTCGCATGCCTATGTGCTGGAGGCCGGCACCATCGCAATCTCGGGCGAGCCTGAGGACCTGTCCGGCGACGAGGCCATACGACGCGCCTACCTGGGGTACTGACATGTTTCTCTTCGCGGTTTCCATCGACACCGATCCCGAACTTCTGCTGGCGAGGATCCTCGACGGCTTCCGGTTCGGCTCGGGGTATGGGGCCCTGGCGCTCGCACTCGTGATGATCTACAAGGCGACCGGTGTCCTCAATTTCGCTCAGGGCGAACTGGCTCTACTGGGCATCTACATAGCGTGGGCGCTCGGAGTGGGATGGGGCTGGCCGATCTTCTTGGCGATTCTCGTGTCGATGATCGCCACCGCCGGCCTGGCTGCCGGCATCGAACGCACGGTCATCCGCCCATTCGACCCGAGCAACCATCTGCCACTCGTGATTGTGACCCTCGGTCTGTTCCTGGCGATCAACTCATTCGTGGCCGTCACATGGAACACCGACCTCAAGGCGCTTCCGTCCATGTTTCCGCCGGGCGACGTTTTTTCCGTCGGGGTGGCCCACCTGTCGTGGTCCGGACTCGGCATCTTCCTGAGTGCCCTTGCGATGCTTGGTGCCGTCAATCTCCTCCTGGCCAAGACCAAGGTCGGACTGGCCTTCCGAGCGGTGTCTTCGAATCTCGAATCAGCCGAACTTGTCGGCATACGGGTCGGCCCCACCCTCCAGTTCGGCTGGGCTCTCGCCGCCGCCATCGGAACGCTCGCGGGCGCGTTGCTCGTGCCGGAGCTCAACGTCCTTGATCCCAACGTGATGCTGTCGACTCTCGTGTTCGCATTCGCAGGTGCAGCCCTCGGCGGTCTCGACTCACCCAAGGGCGCCATCATCGGAGGGATCCTGGTGGGGTTGATCAGAAGCGTGGTTGTTCAATCCGTCTCCTTCATTCCCAGCGAACTGTCGGTCGGCGCGGCCGTCTTCGTGATTCTGCTGGTCCTGCTGGTGAGACCGTCCGGTCTCTACGGCTCGTCGAAGGTGGTGCGGGTATGAGGCCGCGACTCATCGCCGAAGGATCCTCCACCCACCGGTGGATACAGGGCGGCAACTGGACCCTCACGATCGTCGTCATGATCGCGATTCCCTTCTTGGTGGCCATCCCTCTGAAACCGACCCTGTTCGGAAACAGCTACACGATCGGGATCAGCAACGTCAACGAGGCCATCGCCTGGGCCGTCGCCGTGTTGGGGCTCAACATTCTCACCGGCTTCAACGGCCAACTCTCGCTCGGCAACAGCTTCTTCGTCGGCACCGGGGCCTACCTCACCGGAGTCTTCGTCCAGACCTACCACTGGTCGTATCTGTCCACACTCATTGTTGTGATTCCGGTGTGTCTGGCCATCGGGCTCATCGTCGGGATTCCCGCGTTGCGGATTCAGGGCCTCTACCTGGCGCTGGTCACATTCGGGTTGGCGGCGGTGTTTCCGAGCATCGCCAAGCTGGAACAGCTCGATCGCTTCACCCACGGCAGCAACGGACTCTCGATCACATCGAAGTTGCTGCCTCCTTCCTGGATGCCGATTCAGGGGACGCTCGACCTGATCAACAAGATCCCCATCATCGGGGACTGGACCGGAACTGACCACTTCAGCAAGCGACAGGCGGAAGGTATATACGCGTATTTCCTGCTGGTGATGATTGCCGGCGCCTGTTTCCTTCTGGCCTACAACCTCATCCGAAGTCGTCCCGGCCGGGCGCTGATCGCCATCCGGGACAATGAGATCGGTGCCGAGGTGGCCGGTATTAACCTTTCGCTCTACAAAGCCGGCGCATTCGGAGTTGCGGCCCTGTTGTCCGGGGTGGCCGGCACCATGCTCTCAATCGACAAGAACTTCGTCAGTCCCGACGACCTCGGGGTGAACTTCGCGATCTTCCTTGTGGTTGGTCTCATTGTCGGTGGCAGCGCCAATTTGAAGGGCTCCCTCATCGGAGGCTTCGCGGTGATTTTCGTTCGCCAGTGGGCCTCCCAGACCAATGAGGTGCCGCTGCTCGGATGGGGGTTGTCCGGACCATACGGTCAGATGGTTCTGGGGGTCCTGCTCATCGGGTTGATGTTCGTCATGCCCGGTGGAATTGCCTTCGGGATGCAACGACTTCGGCAGCGCGTCTACCGAGTTGTGCCCGCCGGTCCTCCCGAGGGCCGAACCGACGACTGACCGGGGCGAGTTCACATCTCGCCCACCGCATTGACTAGCGTTCTCTAAAAGGGCCAATCGGCTCACACCTAGGAGGGGTACATGAAACGATCCAAACGATGGCTGGGCCTTACCGCAACGGCGCTCGCCTTTAGTCTCGTCGCCGCGGCATGCGGTGACAGCGGCGGTACCACCGATGCCGCCGGCAGCACCACCGCCGCGCCGACCACCACGGCAGCCTCGACACCGACCACCACCGCATCCTCGGGCGGAACCGAGACCACCACAACTGCCGCTCCGACGATGAGCGGTACCTACGATCTCGGTGGTGGAGCCGTTCTCGACACCACACAGTGCCCCAGCAGCTGGGACTCCACTCAGGGCATCACCGACTCCGAGATCCGAATCGGCATCAGCCTTCCCCAGTCTGGTGCTCTCGCGGGCTTCGGCACCATCGCCGAGGGCATGCAGATCTTCTTCGACAACGCTGATCCCATCGACGGCAAGTCCGTGAAGATCATCGCTCGTGACGACGGCTACGAGTCCGGACGCACGGTCACCAACATCGGCGAGATGATCGATACCGAGAACATCTTCGCCTTCTCCCACATCATCGGCTCGCCGAACAACCTGGCCATCCGCGACACACTCCAGGAGGAGTGCATCCCCCAGCTGTTCAACAGCACCGGATTGCCTCAGTGGGGGGATCCGGAGAACTACCCGTGGACCATCGGCCAATTGCTCAACTACTCCACCGAGTCGCTGATCTGGTGTGACTACCTTTCGAAGGAACTGGGCCCCGGCGGAACCGTCGCCGCGATCTACGCCAACAACGACTTCGGCAAGGCCTACCAGAAGTTCTTCGAGAAGTGCGCACCTGAGGTCGGCCTGGAGATCGTGGGTACCGAACTCCACGATCCGAATGCTGACACGGTGCAGAATGAAGTCACCACCCTCGCCGCCACCGGAGCGCAGGCCTTCGTGGTCGGCACCTCCGGCGCCAACTGCCCACGCTCGGTCGGCGGTGCCAGAGCGGCAGGCTGGGACACCCTCATCATGGTCTCAGCCACTTGTCAGAACGTCGGACTGTTCTGGAAACCGCTGAAGGGAGCATCGAACGGCATCAAGGTGATCACCACCACCAAGGACATCGGAGACCCGAGATGGGCCGACGACCCGTGGGTCACGAAGGTGAGAGCTGATCTCACCGCCGCGGGACTCGATCCCGATGCCGGTGCCCAGCAGACCGGTTACGCGTTCGCCGAGCAGCTCGATCACGTGCTACGCGAGGCGGCTGCGTCGGATGAGGGCCTCAACCGCGGCAGCCTCATGCAGGCCACCTGGCAGCAGGACTGGGTTGCCCAGAACATGCTTCCTGGGTCCACCGTGAAGACCGACGGCGCCAATGACGCATTCATCATCGAGGCCGGCGAGATCAGCCAGCTCGCTTGGGATGACGCTGCCGAGACCGGCACTTGGAAGGCCGTAAGCGACCTGATCAACCAGGAGGGCCAGCTCGGCAAGTTCGCCGGCTGAGCTACCTCCCCCAAATCAACCATCACGAGAGGGTCGGCCTTCGGGCCGGCCCTCTCGGCGTTTCATGTCGGGTCTCATCCGGCCAAGCTGGTAGGACCGAGATTCGTGATCACCTTCGCAGCCACACGGTGGGCGGCATTCGTGGCCGATGCCGGGTCGGCGCCGGTGGATCGGGACGCTATGTATCCGGCGATGAACCCATCTCCCGCCCCAGTCAGATCACGTACGCGGTCGACCGGGCGGACCTCCACCGAAACAGCATCGCCCCGGTGGGGAATGACCACGGTCGGTCTGCGGCCGGCGGTTATGACCGTGTTGTCGGCTCCGACGAGAGGCTGCCGCGGTGGTAACCCGAGCGCCTGGTGTTCGGCGGCATGAAGGATGACGGTGTCGGGCCGGGTGGTCTTGACCAATTCCAAGAACGCATCGACCCCAAAGCTTGTGAGGTCGGCCGTTGTCGGCCCCCCGAGGATGAAGGCAATCTGCCGGTCGCGCACCTCCCCCATCATGTGCTCAACGGCCGCCGCCAGCGGATCCTCGGTGAACGCCGACGTGGCAAGGTACAGAGTCGACACTCCCTCGAGCATGGCCGGGTGAATGGCGTGGAGTCGACGGGAGGCGCCCCGGTCGATCAGGCGACTTCGAGTTCCGCCGCCCACCATGGTGATGGCCACTCCGGTACCCCCGGCATGGTGGACCTTCGCGTCGACGCCGCGCGCGGTCAGATCGCCGGCCAGCGTGCGGCCGATCGTGTCGTCGCCGACTTGCCCCACAAATCTGACATCCGCTCCCTGCTCGGCCGATATTCCGGCGACGTTGGCCGCGCTGCCACCCCTGACCCGGGCGGAACGCACCGGGGTCTCCGCGCCGCGCACGGGCGTGTCGGACACGCGTACGAGTATTTCTTCGTGGAGATCGCCGACGCACAGGAGCACAGCCGAAATCTACCGTTGAGCAGGAGCGGTCGCGGTACCGATCAGAACCTCGTCGGGGAGGAATCCTGAGAGAGGGTGAGGTCGACTTCGAGAAACGTCTCGTCGCCGGCTCGGCCGGAATCGTCAAGGTCGATCACCTCAGGTGGTGGAGTCGGCAGCGCCACATCCTGAGCGATGTCGCGGATCGAGTCGGACGCTGCACGCAACTCCGAGACACGCCTGGCCACCTTGGCCTCAAACTCCGCCAGTTCCTCTTGGCGCGTCTTGATCAGTTCGTTGATGGCCCCGAGGGTCGACTCGGCCTCCCGGATACGGGCAGCGACAGACTCTTCGGCCTCGCGCAACAGGTTGGCCGCTGACTCCTCCGCCGAGACGGTGATGGTGACGGCATGGGACTCGGCAAATCCGACGATCTCGTCGGCCCGGGAACGAGCATCGGACAGTGCGGCATCGACAGATTTGTGGGTCGCCTTCATCACCAATTCGACGGACTCCGACACATCTTGATCGCCGTTGATACGGCTCACGAGATCGGCCACACCGTCCGCGACCTTGCGCAGGTGACGTTCGACTCGACCCGGGTCGTATCCGTTCTTGACCCGCCGGCCAAAATCGGCGAACACATCATCTCTTGTTATTGTCTTCTGTGCGTCGGACTTCGTCATAGTTGTGGCCCTGCTCCAAACTTCGCCCACGACTGGTGGGCAACGACGTGCATCTGGCGACACTAGTGGTTGATCAGCCCGGGAGAAAGATCTCGGGGTCTTTGGGCACGCCATTGACCCTCACCTCGAAGTGGAGGTGAGGACCGGTGCTGAACCCGGTTGTACCGGTGAGCCCCAGAACCTCGCCGGCTTCGAGGACGTCGCCCACCTTGGTCTTGAGCGCGCTCATGTGTCCGTAGAGAGTGGTGATGTTGCCGGCGTGCTGGATCACCACCGCGTTTCCGTAACCGCCTCTCCACCCCGCGAATATCACCCTGCCGGCCTTCGCAGCCCAGATCGGATCGCCCATGCGCCCGGTTATGTCGACCCCGGGGTGTGAGGCGGTGGAGCCGAATATCGGGTGGCGCCGAGGGCCGAACTTGGAACTGATTGTGCCCTTCTTCGGGAATATGAACCCCTTGACTGACTCGACACCGTCGACACCGGGGTCGAAACCGAGTGCCTCGGCCTGCTTGCGTTGGATCAGGCGGGTCATGTCGTCGGCGGCCTGATCGAGCCTGGCAACGTCGGCCTGCCAAGCGGCGATTCGTGATTGAACCTCCGCCCTGACCGCGTCCTGGGTGCGTCGACGCTCCTCGAGTTGGGTCAACTCCGCTTCCAGCGATACGCGAAGAGTGTCGGCCTCCCGGCTCGCCTGCTCGCCGGCCAGTACCTGCTGATCCCGTTCGGCCTCGAGCCGTCGCAGGTCGTCGAGCAGATCACGGTCGGACCCGGCGGTGAAATCCAGGAAGGCCCGCCGAATGGAGGCCTCGTTGAGATCACCGGAGCCAAGCCAACTGTCGAGACCGTCGGTGGAGCCCACATATGCCTCGATGACCCTGTCCGTGATCATGACGGATGTGGCCGCCAACTGCTCGGCAGCGTCGGCAGCCATCTTCTCGCGGTTGTTGAGTTCGGCCAGTGCGGCGTCGAGTGCCTGCCGTGCGCCCGCCACCTTGGCCACCTGGGCATCGACGGACGCCTGGATCTCATCGAGAACCGCGGCGATCTCGGAGTCCTGAAGCTGAAGGAGATCGACTTCGGCCAATGCCGCCGCCTTGGCGTCGCGGGCGTCTTCGCGCTGCTTTCGAATGTCGCTGATGGTGTCCTGAGCGGAAACAGCCGCCGGCCACGCGAGAAGAACCACCAAGACCGATGTGATGATCCGGATCGAGAATCGTGGTGAGTTCATGCAGCACAAACCAATGGTCGAGCGACCACCCGCTTCCCGGGCACGATACCCACCGACACCGACTCTGTGGTGGCATTGGCCACGCGCGCGTCTCATCCGACGATTCTCGTGGTGGACTGTGTGCTGCCCATGACGAATCCGCCACCAGACCCGCGTTCGTTTTCGGTCTCAGCCCGCTCCGCCACCACTCGGCATGGAACCAAGGTGGCCAAGGCCCAGCGGACCCCGTCGAAGACCAGTTGGAGACGCTGGTTGGTGCGGGTCGTGGGGTTGCTGACGATCGCCGCACTGGGTGTGGTCGTTGTCATCTCGTTGGCGGCATGGTCCTCTTGGCGAGGCGTGGATCGTGTCGAGCTGTCGGCGGTGATGGCCCGGTCATCGTCGGGTACGAACTACCTCATCGTCGGCACCGACTCCCGCGAGGGAATCAGCGCGGATCAGCCCAACGCGGGGGCGATCATCGGATCGAAGGTTTCCGGTGAGCGCACCGACTCGATCGCCGTTCTCCACACAGGCGATGGTGGAGCCCAGCTCCTTGCGATCCCCCGGGATCTCTATCTTCACCTCGACGGAGGTTCCACCAACAGGGTCAACGCAGCCTTCTACTTCGGTGGACCCGAATCCTTGGTTCGCACCATCCAGACCGAGCTCGGAATACGTGTCGACCACTACCTGCAGGTCGACCTGGCCGGTTTCCTCGGCTTGGTCGACGCCCTCGGCGGGGTCACCCTCGACATCCCGAATCCGGCGTACGACCGCGGCTCGGGCTTGAACATCGAGACATCCGGCTCTGTCCACATGGATGGCGATACTGCCCTGGCTTACGTGAGGGCCCGGCACTACGTGGAGATCATCGACGGAAAGCACGTGTCGGACCCGACATCTGATCTGGGACGGGTCAAGCGACAGCAACAGTTTCTGGCCGCTGTCTTCGCCAAGATGGGGAAGACCAAGAACCCCTTCACCCTGCTCGGGGTCGTCAGGGGTGTCAGCTCCAACGTAAAGGTCGACGATGCCATGAGCTTCGTCGATGCCGCCCGCCTGGGTCTGACCCTTCGCGGTCTCCAGCCCGCCACCGCAACGCTTCCCACACGGCCGTTCACCACGGACTCCGGCGCTCAGGTGCTCCTCTTGAACCGCGATGAGGCTGAACCGATGCTTGCCGCGTTTCGCTGATCACACGAGCCGACGGCTCAAATCGACATCACACCACGGGTCGCCACCAGTACCCCGGCCGCGACAGCGAGCAGACCCACCATCGAGCCCATGGCCCGCAAGGCAACTCCGCCACTGAGACGGTCGCTGCGGATGGCCAGAGCCCCGATCCCCAGGGACACGACCACCCCGACCATCAATGCGCTCCATCCGGTTGCCAGCCCCCGCTCGGCACCGGCAGCGATGGAGATGAGCGCCAATGCGGGCGTGAAGATGGTGGGAAAGAACACCGGCACCAGGACCACCATCGGCCAGTTCGACGCCTGGGCAATCCTGGGGGGTGCGACCACTGTGTCTCTCGCCCCGATCACGACGAGGGCCACACCCGCGGCGATCATGGCCGACGAAGAGGTCACCCCGATCGCGTTCAGAAGAGGCCCAGAAAAGCCGCCCACCGCCAGGAGCACCGCTCCGGAGAGGGCCGCCGATCGTGTGAAGACACGGGTCCGCCTGGCCTCGCTGGGTGGAATGGCAGCAGCGAGGCGGGCTGGGTTTACCGCTGAGAGCGCAGCGATGGCCACGAGCAGGAAAGTCATGATGCCGACCAATCGAGTGTGAACAGGAGCGTGGACAGGGTGTGTTGCTGATCGTCGAGCTGCGAGACACCCTGGCGGAACCAAGCACCGCCGACCAGTGGGTCGGTGGGATCGATCGGGGCCTGACGCGAGACCAGGAGTGATGTGGTGCAGGCCGCTCGGGTGAGGACTGCTGCTCGGTCGTCGCCGAGAATACCCTCGCGATCATCGAGCAGGAAGAGGTTGCCGAAGGCCTCTCCCAGGGTGCCGACACCGGCCGGTAGCGCGATGTCGCCTCGCGTCAACTTGGTGATGCCCCCGACCCGTTGCGACTCGTACCGCACCTGCAGACCCAGCATCCACACCTGTCGATCGATCCAGGTTCTTGTGGCCGAGTCAACTGGTGGCGGTTCTGGCCATCGCGACATCGTTTCGAGGGCATACGCACCCCAGTGGTCTGACACTGGAGGCCAAGGACTCTCGACAGAATCACGATCGTTGATCAGATAGCGCAGTACGGCCAAGGCCGGCACATCGAAACCTTCATGGGGAAATGTGAGATGGAGCCTTGCGAGCGCCCACAGTGTCTCACCGGTGTAAAAGCGGGATCGTTCGGGGATCGACCCACGGGCAGGGTCTATCAACGCGTCGACCGCCCCGTCGTCGTTCACCGTCTCGGCCAGTGTTCGGCCAAGCGCTATCATCTGATCGTCGAACGAGTGGTCACCCGTGGCCGCCCGACGCTCGTCGAGAGCGGCGACCAAGAGCGCGGTGGACCCGGTCTCGAACGGGGTGCTGACACCGAAAGCCGGGCCGATGGGCGTGTCGAAGACCCGTGCCAGCGCCCAACCCAGTGCACGATCCGCGGGATCCAATGCGCCGACGAAGCCGTGGGACGAAGCTTGGTACAGGGCCACCAATGCCCCGGCATGGCGGGGGCCGCTGTATCCGCCGAGCTCCGTATGGGTGTCGCGGTCGTATCGATAGATGAAACGACCGTCGTCGGCGGTCGCGGTCCGGAACCAACCGACGGTGGCGGTGACCGCCGACTCGACATCGGCTCGGCTCAATGACGGGCAACGCTCGGGGTGCACCGCCACACCAACGATTCCGAGGGTGAGTAGCCACGTGAGCAGCCCGGCTGTCACTCGTCGTCCGATCTGCTGCACGCCGGGCACGCTACAGGCAGGTGACGTTCGCCTACCATGCTTGAATGCCACGAGCAGCCCGCCCCTTGGCGCCACTCATCGCCGCGGCCATCGTGCTTTCCCCGATCGTCCACGATCCGCGCCACGACTCCTACCCACTGTCCACCTATCCCATGTTCGCGCCCGACCGCGGCGCGCTACTCACCATCGACACCGTTGTCAGGGTCGACTCATCGGGTGTCGTCCACCGACTCGACCCCAACACCATTTCCGGGACCGACGAGATAGTCACCGCGTCCGTTGTGGCTGTCAAGGCCATCCAGAGGGGCGAGGCCGATCTGCTCTGTCGTGAGGTGGCCGACAGGATCGGAGACCCCGACTCGACTGTCGAGGTGCGATCCGAGCAGGTCAACACCATCGACGTCGTTGACCATCACGCAGACCCGATCTCGGTAACCATCTGGGCAGAGTGCAGGTTCGGCGAATGAATCGAAACGCGCTTCAGCGCCTCGCGATCATGCGAGCGGCCATGGGCCTGTATGCCGTTGTGTGGACGCTGGTTCGCTCGGCCAACATCATCGACACCAGCGGTCAACCGGCACGAAGGTTCGATCCCATCGGCCCACTCTGGTTTCTCGACCGCCCGCTCCCGACCTGGGTCACTGTTCTTGGCATCCTCACCGTGCTTGTCGCCGGCACCGCACTGATCGTCGGGTGGAGGTACCGCATCAGTGCTCCCACCGCGGCCATCGCCTTCCTGTTCGTCACCACCTACCGCAACTCCTGGGGCCACATAATCCACACCGAGAATCTTGCTTCTCTCCAACTTCTCGTGCTGGCCATCGCTCCTGCTGCGACGGTGTGGTCCCTCGATGCCCGACGCGGGGCCGAGACCGACACCGGTGAGCGAGACGACGGCTGGTGGGCCGTCAATGCCATGGCCGTCCTGGCGGTCGGCACCTACTTCATGGCCGGTGTGGCGAAACTGAGAATCAGCGGACTCCATTGGGTGAACGGTGATGTCCTGTTGCATCAGGTCGCGTTCGACAACGCCCGCAAGATCATCGTCGGGGCACCGGAGTCTCCCTTTGCGGCCTTCTTCCTGTCACAACATTGGATGATGGCGCCGGCCGCCATCGGCGCCATGTTGATCGAACTCGGTGCCCCCCTGGCCCTCATCAAGGAGCGGTTCGCTGCCGTCTGGGTGACCACCGCGATCATGCTCCACTTCGGGATTCTGGCCATCATGGCCATCCTCTTCCCCTACCAACTCCTCGGCTTGGCCATGCTGCCGCTCCTCCCGATCGAGGCCCGAGCCCCGGGGGTGCTGCACCGCCACCGCTGGTTGGGTAACTTCCTGCGATGGCAGCGCCGATCCCCGATCACCTCGACGACCTGACCACCGACTGGCTCACCACGGCGCTACGCGCCGGGGAGCGAATCGACACCGCCACCCGGGTGGTTTCGATGTCGGTCGAACCTCTCGGGGATGGAGCCGGGTTCGCCGGATCACTCGGCCGCCTCACCATCTCCTACGAGGGTGGCGGCGGGCCGACTTCGATCGTGGCCAAGTTTCCGACTTCGGTCAGGGAGAATCGAGCCTCCTCGGAACTGCTCGGGCTCTACGAACGCGAGATCATGGTCTACCGCGAGCTGCTCGGTGATCTACCTGTTCCCACCGCCGGACTGGCATACGCACACATCGAAGCCGACCCCAAGGCCGAAAGACAGATTGCCAATCTCGCCAAGGTGGAGCACCTGCCGCTCTGGCTGCTGCGGATCCTGGGCAGGATCATGCTCCACTCCCCCGCGGCGAAGCCCAAGCCGAGTGTGCTGCTTGTCGACGACCTCGCCCCGGCCACGGTCGGCAACCAAGTGGAGGGCTGCCACCGACAAGATGCCGAGGCGGTGGTGGAGGTCGCGGCTGCATTGCACGCAGCCACTCGGGGCCCGCTGGCCCCGCCGACGACCCACTGGCTGCTGCCTGGTGACATCGCACCGAAGCTGTTCCAAGCAGCGTTTCTCGATACGAGAAAGGCACTCCTGAAAAGGGGCGGGGCAATTCTGGGGCCCCACACTCTCGAGCTCATCGAGATGATGCGTCGGGACGGCCAAGCAGTGAATCAGCGCATCCACCGGAACTCCCCCCTGTGTTTGTGCCACGGAGACCTCAGGCTCGACAACATCTTCTTCGATCCCAACGGAGGCATTGCCGCCCTCATCGACTGGCAACTCGCCTATCTCGGTCCGGGAGTAATCGACCTCGCATACTTCATCACCGGCTCGCTACCTGCCGACACCGCCGAACGAGACATCGACGAACTGATTGCGTTCTACCACGAGAAGCTGGTCGCTCACGGCATCGCCGACTACCCCCTCGATCGTCTGCGTACCGACTACGACGACGCCCTTCTGATTGTTCTGCAGAGAATGGCAGGCATAGACAACATCGACTTCGGCGAGGGTCGGGGGGTGGATCTCGTCGACATCTGGCTCGAACGGGTCGATGCCAGACTGCGACGCGTTGAGGTATGAGCGCCATGGGCGGCGGTAGTGTGCAGCCGTCACCGACCAAGGATGCTCATGGGCGAACTCACCTCCGTCTCCGATATTTTTGACCCTGACGCATGGACACCCGTAGCCGGGTTTGATGATCTGACCGACATCACCTACCACCGCGCCAGGGACCAGGGAACGGTGCGGATCGCCTTCGACAGGCCCGAGGTCCGCAACGCCTTCCGGCCCCGCACCGTCGACGAGCTGTACCGATGCCTTGATCACGCCCGCATGAGCAGCGACGTGGGCTGTGTGCTCCTCACCGGCAACGGCCCCTCCCCGAAAGACGGCGGCTGGGCGTTCTGCTCGGGCGGCGATCAGCGGATCAGGGGCCGTGAGGGCTACAAGTACGCGGATGGCGACACTGCCGACACCATCGATCCGGCGCGGGCCGGCCGGCTGCACATCCTCGAGGTGCAGCGCCTGATCCGGATCCTTCCGAAGATCGTCATCGCCGTTGTGCCCGGGTGGGCTGTCGGCGGGGGCCACAGCCTGCATGTGACCGCCGACCTCACCATCGCCAGCGCCGAATATGCGATCTTCAAACAAACCGACACCGACGTTGCCAGCTTCGATGGCGGATTCGGATCGGCCTATCTGGCCCGCCAGATCGGGCAGAAGCGGGCGCGTGAGATTTTCTTTCTGGGACTCGACTATTCGGCTCAGGAGGCTTTCGACATGGGAATGATCAACAAGGTCGTACCCCACGGCGATCTCGAGGCCGTGGCCCTCGAATGGGCCGCCGAGATCAACTCCAAGAGTCCAACCGCTCAGAGAATGGCCAAGTTCGCCTTCAATCTGATCGACGACGGACTGGTGGGCCAGCAGGTATTTGCCGGTGAGGCCACCAGACTCGCCTACATGACCGACGAGGCCGTCGAGGGCCGTGATGCATTCCTCGAAAAGCGCAAACCCGACTGGTCGGGTTTTCCCTGGTATTTCTGAGCGCTGGTGCCCTCCGATCTGAACGACCCCGAACTCGTGGTCCGGTTCTGGAAACCTCATGGCGTGATGACCGCTTTCACCGACCGCGAAGGCCGGGAGACGCTGGCCGACCACATCGACGTGCCCGACATCTATGCGGCCGGCCGTCTCGATCGCGACAGCGAAGGCCTTCTGATCCTCGCCAGATCCAAACATCTGCGTGGCCTGCTGATGGATCCCGAGGTCGGACACCCCCGCACCTATCTGGTCCAGGTCGAGGGCGTACCCGACGACGACGCCATCAATCGTCTCTGCGAGGGGGTGCGGCTCAAGGACGGCATGTCCCGACCAGCTGAGGCGTCCCTGCTGCCCGAGCCACCGGAACTACCACCGAGGCGAGTACCGATACGCGTCCGCAGGACCGTTCCGGATTCCTGGATTCGGCTCACTCTCACCGAGGGTCGCAATCGCCAGGTACGACGGATGACGGCCGCTGTGGGACATCCGACACTGCGACTCGTCCGCGAGTCGATCGGACCCATTGGTCTCGACGGTCTTTCACCCGGTGAATGGGATGTGCTCGACGACGGTGCCCGGGGGTCTCTCTGGGCCAGTGTCAGGCGTTCGGGATCGACCAGTCGACGGGCTCACGGCCGGCCTCGATCAGCGCGGCGTTCGCGCGGCTGAACGGTCGCGATCCGAAGAACCCCCGGTGTGCCGAGAGCGGCGACGGATGCGGCGACTCGATCACGACGTGGCGCGAGGTGTTGATCAGCTTCTTCTTGGCTCTCGCCGAGGAACCCCACAACATGAACACGACACGCTCAGGCTTGGCGTTCACCACCTCGAGGACCCGGTCGGTGAAGATCTCCCAGCCCTGTCGCTGATGACTTGCTGCCTGACCCGCCCGGACCGTAAGTGTGGTGTTGAGCAACAGAACACCCTGTTTGGCCCATGCCTCGAGCGAGCCGTTCGACCCTGTCGAGATGCCGAGGTCGCTCTCGAGTTCCTTGCAGATGTTGACCAGGGAGGGAGGTCGTCGAACCCCGGGGGCGACCGAGAAGCACAGCCCGTGGGCCTGGCCCGTTCCGTGGTAGGGGTCCTGCCCGAGAATCATCACCTTCACCGAGGCGTGGGAGGTGAGGTGCAAAGCGGCGAACACCCGATCATGGGGTGGATACACCTCGTGTTGCCTGCGTTCATCACCGACGAACGCCTGTAGATCGCGCCAGTAGGGCTTGTCGAATTCCGAGCGGAGCAAAGGGTTCCAGTCGGTGGTCGGAGCCATGGTCGGGTTACTCGGGCCGCGGTCCGACGATGCTCGCCCGTTCCATGATCCTGACATCGGGCCAGTAGTCGCTGGTCGCGTAGTGTTGGACGGCTCGGTTGTCCCAGAAGGCCACCGTGTGGGGTCTCCAAGTGAGGCGGAACTGGTATTCCACGATCTCGACTCGACGGGCGAGTTCGAGGATCAGATCGGTGCTCTCCCGCGTTGGCAGGCCCTCGATGTGGGAGGTGAAGAAACGGTTGACATAAATTACCCTCCGGCCCGTCACGGGATGGGTGTGAATGACCGGATGGCACACCAGTGGATACTTC